>JBMFHK010000090.1:0-10125 GCA_049976865.1 Solirubrobacteraceae bacterium
AACGCTCCCGCGCGCCAGTAACGACCCACCCAGCCGCTTACTGCAAGATCGAGGCTGGTGTTCAGCCAACTGTCCATCTCACCAGCGGCGCGACGCGTCCTCGACCCGGGCCTGAGATGGTAGGGCTGGCGGATGCCAGGGCTGATGGAAGCCGCAGTGGTGCTGCTGCTCGGCCTGGTGCTGCTGGCCATCGCGATTTAGGAGTTCAGCGCGACCGACTGACCCCGGCGCCGGTGGTCGAACCGTCAACGTGCTGCTCAACGACGGTTGTGACCGTCTGGTCAATGCCGACGACGCATCCGGCGCCACCGCATGAGACGACCCAAGGACTCTCGCCAAACCAGCGCGCCACCCAGCCGCTAGGCTGAACGGATGCCCTACATGCCCAGCCCCACGACCATCGATCGTTACGCCAGCCTGCTGGTTAATTTCGCGCTAGCCGATGGCAGAGGCGTGCAGCCTGGACAAACCGTCAGGGTGAGCGGCGCCGAAGAGACCAAACCGCTGTTTGCCGCCATCTGCCGGGCCGTGTGGCAGGCCGGAGGCCACATCATCCAGGATCTTCAAATCACCCCGGACGAAAGCTTCAACCTTGAGCGCAGCTTCCTGGAACACGCCACTGACGAGCAGCTTGATCACTTTGCCTCAAGTTACTATCGGGGCCTCGTCGACCAGGTTGACCATCTGATCTGGATTGAAGGAACCGACTTTCCACAGTCACTGCGTGACGTCGACCCAGCCCGCATAATGCGGCGCCAGGCTGCGTTCCTACCACTGATCGGCTGGCAGGAGGAGAAGGAGCAAGCGGGCCGGCTGCACTGGACGATCGCACTGTGGGGCACTGCGGCGATGGCGGCAGAGGCAGGGCTGACGCTTGAACAGTACTGGGAGCAGATCATCCGGGCATGCCACCTGGCTGACGCCGATCCGGTCTCACGCTGGCGCGAGACGATCGCTGAAGTGCACAGACGCCGTGACTGGCTAAACTCGCTGCCGATCGAACGGCTCCACGTTCAGGCTCTCGACACCGACCTCTGGCTGACGATCGGAGCGCACCGCCGCTGGGCGGGCGGATCGGGCCGCAACATCCCCTCCTTTGAGGTCTTCACGTCCCCTGATTGGCGCCACACCAACGGCCACATCGCCTTCAGCGAACCGCTCTACAGTCACGGCACCCTGGCCCGGGGCATACGGCTTGAGTTCCAGAACGGCCTGGTTACCAACGTGACAGCCGAGGAGAACCCAGAATTGGTCCGCCAGATCGTCGCCGCCCCCGGTGGCAACCGCGTAGGCGAGTTCTCCCTGACCGACACAGATATCTCGACCATCACCCGCTTCATGGCCAACACGCTTTATGACGAGAACATCGGCGGCCGGTTCGGCAACACGCATCTGGCGCTCGGCATGTCAATCACCGACACCTATGCCGGCGACCCCAGCAGTCTGTCAGAGTCACAGTGGCAGAAGCTCGGCTACAACCTCAAAGCGTCCGTCCACAATGACCTGGTCTCCACAACCAACCGCACCGTCACGGCAGTGATGCGCGACGGGTCACAGCGAGTCATCTACGCGGAGGGTCGTTTCCAGCTGGATACCTGAGCTGTATGTCACGCCGTGCCATGGCGTGACATCGCTCAGCTGCACCACCGGCCACGGTCGCCGGCTCATGGTCGCCTCCCCGCTTGGACCCAATGGCGTAAAGAGCCGCCCCGTGACCGGATGCCTGGCCCGGCACCATGTCTGCTCAAGCGCTCTGACGAGGCAGCAGCGTCTCCCGAGCAATCACCAGACGCTGGATCTGCGCGGTTCCCTCATAGAGCTGCAGGATCTTCGCATCACGCATCAGCTTCTCGATCTTGTACTCCTTGATGAAGCCGTAGCCACCGAAGATCTGGACGGCGTCAACGGCTATCTCCATCGCCGAGTCGGCAGCAAAGCGCTTGGCGTGAGCCGCCTCAAGCGTGTTGCGGTTGCCTTGATCAAGTAGGGCAGCCGCATGGTAGGCAGCCAGACGACTCAGGTAGATCTTGGTCGCCATGTCGGCAAGCAGGAACTGAAGACCCTGGTGCATCGCGATTGGCACGCCGAACTGGACGCGCTGCTTGGCGTAGTCGGAAGCCATCTCCCAGGCGGCGCGGCTCAACCCGGTAGCCATGGCAGCGACTCCTGGGCGTGTGCGATCGAGCGTCATCATCGACAGCTTGAAGCCGTGATTCTCCTCACCGACCAGATGGTTGAGCGGAACCTCCACCTCTGGGAAGGTGACGCTGGCCGTGTTGGAGGCTCGCTGCCCCATCTTGTCCTCATGCTTGTCCACAACTACACCGGCGTCACGGGGAACCACAAAGCAGCTGATGCCTCGGTGTCCCGCAGCTTGATCGGTTTTGGCAAAAACCGTGTACCAGTTTGCGTACTCGCCATTGGTGATGAACGACTTGGATCCGTTGATTACCCACTTGTCACCGTGCTTGACCGCCGTTGTCTTCATACCTGAGACGTCTGACCCGGCGTCGGGCTCGGTCAGACAGAAGGAAGCCAGCAGCGGCGCCTCGCTGAGCCTGCCGAGATACTCCTTCTTGACCTTTTCGTTGGCCGCAAGTGCCACCGGCGTGCTCGCCAAGCCGTTGCAGGCGAGGGTCGTCGCGATCCCTGAGCATCCCCAGGAAATCTCCTCCTCGATGATCGCCCCGTCGAGGAAGCCGAGCCCAGGACCGCCATAGGACTCGGCAAGATGGCTATTCATCAGCCCGGTCTCCCAAGCCTTGTTGACGATCTCCTGCGGCCAGGTGGCGTCACGGTCAAACTCCCACGCGACCGGGCGGATCTCCTGCTGCGCGAACTCATGCGCCATTTCCCGCATCGCAAGCTGCTCGTCTGTGAGCGTGAAGTCAATCACGATCTACTCCCTCCTAAGAAATGTCGATTGACTAGTCAGTCAACTACTTCCTGCGCAGAGCTTAGCTCATGGACCCGCACCCGCACTCGGCCCAGTCTGAGATGAGCGCAAGCCACTCGGAGCCGCCCGACGCCGTTTCGTTGTAGGCTGTCGCCATGGCTGACCCTGAGAGCCTGGAACTGGACAACATCCTCAACCGGCCAGGCATGTATTTCAACCCGCAGACTGAAGTCCTGGTCATCGTCGATGACTCTCCCGAGCTGGATGCCGAGATCTTCAGCATGGAACAGTTCGAAGGAGCGGAATGGATCCAAATCTCGGAGGAGGTCCCGGTCGACGAACGTCGGCGCGACGAGCTGCTCGAGCGATTCCAGATCCACTACCACGCCGGCGAGATATCGGAGGATGACGCCGACGATTCCGACGACGAGCTGGAGGCCGACGACCAGGAGGTCGGCCGGGAATAGGTCGGCCGGGAACAGACTGGCCGATCCGGCAACCAACCGTCAGCCGGCCGTAAAAGAGCCGCTCCTCCAACCCGTGCGGAAACGACTAGCCTTTTGGGCTTGGCCACGCGAACAATCCTCTACACCGGCAAGGGCGGCGTAGGCAAGACATCAGTGGCCGCAGCCACGGCCCTACGCTGTGCCGCCGCCGGTGCGCACACGCTGATTCTTTCCACCGACCCGGCACACAGCCTGTCTGATGCGTTACAGGTTGAGCTGAACGCCGAGCCAAGCACCGTAACAAGGCGACTCGATGCCGCCGAGATCGACGCGCAGCATGAGCTGGCACGACACTGGGCCGGAGTGCAAGCCTGGCTCGGCGGCCTGCTCACGCAGCGCGGCGTCGACCAGATCTCCGCCCAGGAGCTGACCGTCCCACCCGGCATGGACGAGCTGTTCAGCTTGTTGCGGTTAAAGGACCACCATCAGTCCGGAGACTGGGAGGTGATAATCGTCGACTGCGCGCCAACCGGGGAGACGCTGCGCATGCTGTCATTCCCGGAAGCGGCGCGCTGGTGGCTGGAGCGCGTGCTCCCGTTCCAGCGGGCCATTCTCGCCGCCGCAGGGCCCCTGGCCCGCAGCGTGCTGGACGTCCCGTTGCCGACCGGCGCGGTGTTTGAGGATATCGGCCGGCTGGCGGACAATCTCTTGGCGATGGACACGATCCTGCGCGACACCTCAGCCAGCACGATCCGGCTGGTCATGGCGCCCGACCGCATGGTGATCGGCGAGGCGATGCGCACATTCACCTATTTGAACCTGTACGGGTACCTGACCGATGCGGTTGTCGTCAACAAGGTCTTTCCCGATGATGTCGGCGCGTATTTCAACCGGTGGCGTGGACTGCAAGCTGAGCAGCTGGAGCTGGTGCGATCCGGATTTTCTCCCGTGCCGGTTCTGGAGGCGCCCTACTTCGACCAGGAGGTGATCGGCCCTGACATGCTTGAGCGCCTCGGCGAGACGCTGTTCGGCGCCGGGCAGTCGCACCCCGGCCCTGCCGTCCCGAGCGGTGGCGACCAGGCCACCAGCAAGGCGGCGTCCAAGCACAGGCCAGGCGGTCGTCAAAGTGGCCGAAGGGCGGACCTTGACGCCGCGGCCATTCTGCATCAGACGATCATCCAGGCGCTGGAGAGTGACGGTGAGCGCGCCACGCTGAGGCTGACTATCCCATTCACCCAGAAGGCTCAGATCGGCCTACGCCAAGTGGGTCTTGAGCTGACGGTCACCGCCGGCCGGCAGCGACGGCTGATCATGTTGCCGCCGACCCTGGCGGCGTATGAACCGCTGTCAGCAACGTATGAGAACGGCGTTTTGGAGGTGAGCTTCAGCCGTGAGCAGCGAACGTCAGAAAGCCAGGCCTGAGGAGCCGCACATGGACAGGGATGAACCGGCTGATGCCGATCAGCCAACCACAGATACACCGCCGCCGAACGGCTGGGAGGCACCCGCTTCCGATCACCGCCGACGCGCCCGGGACGTTGACGCGCTGGCGCAGATACTCGCAGGGCTGCTGACGGCCATCCCGGACGAGTTGCAGAACGCGATCATCGACGCTGCGCGCGCCTTGGTCGAGATGATGCAGGCGATCCTGAACTGGTTGGCATCGGTGCTGCAGCGAACCGGCAGAAATTCAGCGGACGGTGGCTCCGGACCACAGGTTCACGACATTCCGATCCTCTGACCGGGCCGCAGCCCGCTGGCGGCCAGCACCGAGTGTGCCCGCTGGCCCCGACAGCCCATCCCTATAGTTGCCCGCATGAGCGTGATGCCAGAATCGGTTGAGGACATGGCCGCCGGACTGCGCGCAGCTGGCTATCTGCCTGGCAGCGCCACATCACTGGTGTCGTTTCTGGCCACCAAGCTCGGCAAGCCGGTGCTGGTTGAAGGCCCAGCCGGGGTAGGCAAAACTGAACTTGCCAAGGCACTGTCGCAGTATCTGGACCGCAGGCTGGTACGGCTGCAGTGCTACGAGGGCCTTGACGAGGCCAAGGCGCTGTATGAGTGGAACTACCGCAAGCAGCTGTTGCGTATCCAGACAGAGGCCGGCAACACCAACTGGGATCGTGTTCAGGATGACATCTTCGGCGCGGACTTTCTGCTGCAACGCCCACTGCTGACCGCGATCGCCTCACCTGAGCCGGTCGTGCTGCTGATCGACGAGATTGACAAGACAGACCAGGAGTTTGAGGCGATGCTGCTTGAGCTCCTCTCCGAGTTCCAGATCACGATCCCAGAGATGGGACCGATCAGCGCGCGCACACATCCGGTCGTGGTGCTCACATCCAACAACAGCCGTGAGCTCACAGAGGCCCTGAAGCGGCGCTGCCTCTACCTTTGGCTTGACTACCCGGACCTGGAGCATGAACTGGCCATTGTCCGCTTGCACGCGCCCGATCTGTCTGAGACCGTGGCGCGCCGGCTGGTTGAGGTGGTTCAGATGGTCCGTGACCTGGACCTCAAGAAGCCGCCCAGCATCGCCGAGTCGATCGACTGGGCACGCGCGCTGCTGCTGATGGGCGCCGGCGAGATCGACCAGACGACCTTCAAGGAGACACTGAGCGTGATCATCAAGCACCGCACCGACCTAGACATCGTCGCCGAGCGCGTTGGCGTGAGGCTGGCCGAACCATCTCAAGCCGCTTAGCGCAGCGTGTATTGCAGCTCTGGCCAGGACCCCGCCCCTGGCTACGGCAACCGACCCGTCCGGGCATACGAGAACTCGTTTTGAGCTATAGCGCCGTGAACGCACGATGATGACCCCAACACCAGTTCCGTTTGACGCTCAGATGGTCGCCTTCGCCCAGGATCTGCGCGCCGAAGGCATGGCACTGGGCACCTCAGAGATGATCGACGCCACCCAGGCGCTCAGCCATGTCGGATGGATGGATGAACAGGCGTTCCGTGAGGCGCTGGCAACAACGATCGCCAAATCTCCCGAAGATCGCCGCATCTTCGACCTGGTCTTTGACCGTTTCTTTTTCCGCGCCACAGAGCTTCAGGCCTTGGCACTGGAGGTCACGGAGCCGCAGACCAGGCTGGCCGACGGGGAGCAGCTGGATCTGGATGATCTGCGCCGTCAGATCGCCGAGGCGCTCGAGAATGCCACCGAGGCGGAGCTGGCCGACCTCGCAAGGCTCGCGGTCGCCGCCTTTGCCCGCGGTGAGGGCTCCGGCGTGCTGGGCGTGGACGTGCAGCGCATCCGCCGAGCCCTTGGTTTGAGGATCGAGCCACAACCCGATCTCCCCGAGGACGACCCCCGGCGTGAGGGCATCGACCGCGAGCAGCTGCGTCGCTTCGAGCAGGCGCTGCGCCATGAGCTTGAGCGCAGCCAGATCAATCTCGACCGCTCACTGCCACCAAAACGGCCTCTCAGTGACTTGGACCGGTCGCTGCCCGCCGGCCCAGTACAGGACCTTGCCGCCGTCCAGAAGGTCGTCTCCCAGCTGCGGCGGCGCCTGGCCACCCAGGGACATGAGAACCGCGGCCATGTCCGGCACGCCCAGGTCGACGTGCGCGCGACCATGCGCGCATCGCTACAGACCGGCGGCGTGCCTATCCAGTTGCGCTATCGGCCCAAGCGCCCACGCCGTCCCGAGCTGTTTGTTCTCTGTGACGTCTCCACGTCTGTCACCAGCGCCAGCACCTTCTTTCTCAGCGTCCTGCACTCTCTGCACGATGCGTTCCGCAAGCAGCGCTCGTTCGTGTTCATCGAACGGATCTCCGAGATCACCGAGCTTTTGCAGCGCGAACGCGACTTCAAAGCAGCGGCGGCAGCGATCGCCAAGCAAGCCGGGGTGGCCGACGTCTCCGGCTACACCGACTACGGACGGGTCTGGTCGGAGTTCTTGGCCAAGATCGAGGACGACCTGCACCCGCGAGCGACGGTGATCATCCTCGGCGACGCCCGCACCAACGGCCGCCCACCGGGCGAACAGATCTTCGCCGCAATCACCGCGCGCGCCGGACGAACCTACTGGCTGAACCCCGAGCCGCGCCTGTACTGGAACTACGGTGACAGCGTGATCTCCGTTTACGAACGCTACTGCGAGGCGTTTGAGTGCTGGCGGACCGACCAGCTTGAACAGTTCGTCCAGGTGCTCTCACGACCGAAGGCGCGTTGATCGACCTCGACCACGTCTCCCGCACGTTTCACTCCCGTCAGAACGGCCCGCTGGCCGTCCTGACGGACCTGACGCTGCACGCCGAGCCTGGCGAGACGGTCGCCATCGTCGGGCCCAGCGGCTGCGGCAAGACGACCCTGCTGCGACTGGTCTGCGGCCTGCAGAAACCCGACGGGGGCACGGTTCGATGCGCGCCCGCGGCGCTGATGCCCCAGCAGGATCTGCTGATGCCGTGGCTGTCTGCGATTGACAACGCGGCGCTGGCCTTGAGGGTGAAGGGGATCGCGCGCCAGCGGGCGCGCGATCTGGTGCATCCCTGGTTCGAGCGCCTTGGACTGGCGGGATTTGAGCAAGCCCGCCCCGCCGAGCTGTCTGGTGGGATGCGCCAGCGCGTCTCCTTTGTGCGCACACTGATGGCGGGTAAACCCGTGCTGGCGCTAGATGAGCCGTTTGCCGCGCTTGACGCGATCACACGCGCAGAGATGCAGGCGTGGCTGGCCCGTGCGCTTGCGAACGAGCCGCGGACGGTCATCCTCGTGACACACGACGTGGAAGAGGCCGTGCTGCTTGGCGACCGCGTTGTGGTGATGTCATCTCGCCCAGGCCGAGTGGTGGCTGACATCCCGGTGAGCGGCACACGCCCACGCGTGCGCACAGACCCCGAGGTTGTGCAGCTGCGCGCGCGAGCCATGGAAGCCCTCGGGGTCGCGGCATGAGAGCCACAAAGTGGCTGGCACCGGCGCTTGCGGTGATCCTTCTGCTGGCTGCCTGGCAGGCGTATGTCGAGCTCGACAGCGTCAGCCGGTTCGTGCTGCCATCACCCGCGGAAGTCCTTACTTCGCTGGTGACTGACAGGCATACTCTATGGGTCAACTTTAGGGTTACTGCAGAGGAATTGCTGTGCGGCATCAGCCTGGCGTCGATCACTGGGCTGCTGGTCGCTGTCGGCCTGCACTTCTCTGGCGCCGCTGTGCGCAGAGCCCTGTATCCCCTGCTGGTCGCATCCCAGGCCGTGCCGATCCCGATCGTGGCACCACTGCTGATCGTCTGGCTTGGGTTCGGGTTGGCGCCCAAACTGGTCGTGATCGCGCTGGTCTGCTTCTTTCCGATCGTCTTGACAACCCTGAGCGGCCTTGAAACGGTGGACAAAGAGCTGTTGCGTCTGCTGGAGACCTTCGACGCAGGCACATGGCAGACGTTTTGCCGTGTTGAGCTCCCGTGGGCGTTGCCCGGCCTGTTCACCGGCGCAAAGCTCGCCGCCGTGCTGTCGGTGATCGCCGCCGTGCTGGCCGAGCAGTCAGGCTCAAACCAGGGACTCGGTTATCTGTTGGTGGTAACAATCAGCAACCTTGAGACGGCCGAGGCATTTGCCAGTGTGCTTGTTCTGGCGGCGTTCGCCATCCTTCTGTTCGCGGCGATCACACTGATCGAACGCCATACCCTGCCATGGATATACAGACCCACCGGTACAGAGAACTGATGAAAGCGCGCAAACACCCGGCCGCCGTGGTGCTGGCGGCAGCGGCCATCAGCCTGATCGCGGCTGGCTGCGGTGAGATCACCAACACCATCGCCCCGCGCCCAGGGACCGCCAACAAGCTGACGGTGATGCTCGCCGGCAAACCCAACGGTCTTTATGTCGGTATCTACGAGGCCCAGGCGCTGGGTTACTTCGCGCAGACCGACCTCAACGTTGGCATCGAATCCCCGGCGGCCGGTCAGGACCCGATCCAGCTGGTGCATAACAAGCGTGTCATGGTCGCAATCGGCTCGGAAGCCAACGTCCTTCTGCACCGCAACCGCCTGCAGCCGGTGGTCGGGATCGCTGCAATAGTCCACTCACCGCTGAGCTCGATCCGCGTCGGCCGCCGAGGCGCAACCAACAAGACGCCGTCAGCTAACAGCGGTTCAGGCGTCGGCACCGCCACCACCACAACCAGCCGGCCAGCCACCGGCGGCACCGCACCGACGACCGCAACCGCCACCACCGCAACGGCCACCACCACAACGGCCACCACCACAACGGCGCCGCCAACCACGGCAGCCCGCAGCGCGACGACGCGAAGCACCACCTCGACGGTCAGAACCGCCAGCGGGCGGGCACTGCGTGAGCCCGACCTGCGGTTGCTGCCCCGCCGCGTGCGCTCACTGCTGAGTGGCCCGCACGTCCCAACCTATGACGGGCTGGTGATCGTCGTGCGCGACGGCACCATCATCCACGACGCACCGGTGCTCAGACGCTTCGTGCAGGCGGTGGCGCGCGGCTACCGGGCAGCACAACTTGATCCGCGCCACGCCGTGCGAAACATGCTCAGGCAGGTGCCGGCACTCAGGCATCAAGCCGCAAGACAGCTGGCGATCGTGCAGGCCGCGATGCCGTACTTCTTCCCGCCAGGCCTGCCACGCTGGGGGTATCAGCGCGACACACAGTGGAACGCCTTCGGTCAATGGCTAGAGAGCCATCACGTCCTGACCTACGGCAACGCCATCACCGGCGCTTCGACCAACGAACTGCTGCAGGGGCTCGGCGTATAACCCGCCAGCCGCTAGCCGGCGGTCAGGGCGCTGCTTGCGGGAGGGTTGCAATGAACTATCTGGAACT
>JBMFHK010000091.1:0-10105 GCA_049976865.1 Solirubrobacteraceae bacterium
AAACTTGCGGCGCAGGCCCCCCACGCCATCTCTGTTGAGATCGCAAGGCCCGTCTCCCAAAAGCGCTGGTCGCCGGACGACCCGTCGTCCAGCACCCTGACCAGCGCACGTTTTCAACGCACGCTGGACCAGCACTGGCGACGAACCTCTTACTCGGCGCTCACCTCGACCCCCCAGGACACGTCCGGCTGGCCGGATCCAGAAACCCCCGTGATCTTGGATGAGCCGCAGACCGTGGGAGGCGTCGCGTCAGAGCTACCGCTTTCGACGATGGCCAGCGGTCCGCGGGTGGGAACCGTGATCCACCGGCTGCTGGCGCAGCTTGACTTTGCGTGCGAAGATCTGCCGGCAGTCATCCACGCCGGGCTGCGCGCGGCCACGGCAGACCAACCACAGTTGCTCAAAGCGCCTTTGGGGCAGGTCGCCGCCGGCTTGGCGCTGGCGCTCGGCACGCCGCTTGGCGCTGAGTTCGGCCCGCTGTCGCTCACGGCGATCAGCCGAGCCGACCGGCTTGATGAGCTTCAGTTTGAAATGCCGCTGGCGGGCGGCGATTTGCCGGTGCCGGCAGCGACCCTGGCTGACCTTGGCGGACTGCTTGAACCGTTGATCGCGTCCGGCCAGCCGCTTGACGAATACGGCCGCCGGCTGACCGACCCGTCGCTGGCCAGCGTTCTGCGCGGCTATCTGACCGGCAGCATCGATTTGGTCGCGCGGATCCCCGGCCGTGATCCGGGCAGTCGCCCACGTTACGCGATCATCGACTACAAGACCAACTGGCTGGCGCCACCCGGCGAGCCGCTTGACTTGCGCCACTACCGCCAAGCCGCGCTGGTAGTGGAGATGCAGCGTGCACATTACGTTTTGCAAGGGCTGCTCTACGCGGTGGCACTGCACCGCTATCTGCGCTGGCGGTTGCCTGACTATGACCCTGACACGGATTTGGCTGGCATCCACTACCTGTTTTTGCGCGGCATGCTGGGTCCAGACCACGCCGGTGAAGGCGTGTTTCACTGGCATCCGCCCGCGGCGCTTCTCTGTGCGGTCAGCGACCTGCTGGCCGGTGGGGAGCGGGAGTGAACGTGTCAGCGATCTGGAAGGCACGTGTGAGATGAGCGCGCCTGAACTCCAACCGGAACCTCAGGAGGCAGGCGATGGGGAACCGGTCCCGGACACCGATCAGTTCGCCGCAAGTTTCGCGCTGGGCGCAGGCGAGCCGCTGACCGTGCTCAATCGCGCGGGCGCTCTGGACGCGGCTGACATCCACGTGGCCGTGACGCTGACCAAACTGATGCACATCACCGACCCCGCTGTACAGCAGGCAGCCGCGCTGACGGTCGCCGCAACCCGGGCGGGCAACTCGTTCATCGACCTAGCAGCAACCGCGCAGGCCTTGGAACTTGGGAGAGAGTGGCCGCAACGGGTGGCCGCTTGCCGCAAGCTCACACCCGAGCAGCCCGACGCTCGCACGCCGCTGAGACTGGAGGGCACCCGCCTTTACCTGGATCGCTACTGGCGAGCGGAGCGCCGCCTGGCGGCGGCGCTCCGGACCCGCAACCGCATGCGAGCCGACGTGGGTGATCTGGCGGCACTCGGCGAGCAGATCCGCGCGTCACTGGGTCCCAGCGCCACCGCCGAACAGGAGCTTGCTGTAGCTGTGGCTATGCTCCGCGACCTGGCGGTCCTGGCCGGCGGGCCAGGCACCGGCAAAACCACGCTCGTCGCCCGGCTCGTCGAGCTTTTGGTTTCATCGGCCACCGCTGACGGACGGCCCCAGCCGCTGATCGCACTGTGCGCACCAACCGGCAAGGCCGCCGCCCGCTTGAGCGAAGCGGTCGGCGCCACGGAGCCCGCGTCAACCATCCATCGGCTCCTCGGCTGGCTGCCCGGCGGGCAGTTCCGCCACAACGACCGCAACCGCCTGCCGCATGACGTCGTGATCGTCGACGAAACCTCCATGGCGCCACTGTGGTTGATGGTCAAGCTGGTTGAGGCGGTCAGAGACGACGCGCGACTGGTGCTGGTGGGCGACCCGGACCAGTTGAGCGCCATTGAGGTCGGCGCGGTGCTACGGGCGATCGTCGGGCCCGCCGCGCAGCTGCCGCAGCTCGGGCGCGGGATGCGCGGCGCGCTGCAACGCGTGACCGGCCACCCCGTGGCCGGCAATGAGCAGGCACGCGGGTTCGGTGACGCGGTGGTGGTGCTGCGTCGCGGCCATCGCAGCGTCGAGTCGATCGACAGGCTTGCCCAGGCGATCCGAGCCGGTGACGCCGACGGCGTGACTGCGGCCCTGGCAGGCGGTGAGGCGATCACCTGGCTTGGCCGCGACGCGCGCGACGGTGACGCCGTCCACAACATCGGTCCTCTCCGTGAGGCCGCGGTCACTGCGTTTGCCCCCATGGTCGCCGCGGCGCGCCGCGGCGACGGTCCCGGCGCGCTGCGACTGCTGGGGACGTTCCGTCTGCTGTGCGCCCACCGGCAGGGCCCCTACGGCATGACCCGCTGGGCAGTAGTCGTTCAGTCATGGTTGCGTGACAGCGCCCTGGAGTTTGACGCCTTTACGGATCGTCCGCCGGGCCTGCCCTTACTGGCCACGCGCAACGATTACGAGCTGCAGCTGCGCAACGGGGATACGGGGGTGGTCATCAGCGACGGCGATCACGGCGCCCTGGCGGTGTTTGACACCGCTTCAGGTTCAGTACGACTGGCGCCCTCCCGGCTGACAGATGTCGAACCGCTGTTTGCCACAACCGTTCACCGCAGCCAGGGCTCGGAGTTTGAGGTTGTGGCCCTGATCCTGCCCGAGCCCGGCTCGCCGCTGCTGACGCGGGAGCTGCTCTACACCGCTGTTACGCGGGCCCGTAGCCGGCTGATCCTGGTCGGCTCACAAGCCGCGGTGCGCACAGCCGTCATCCACCCGTCAAACCGGGCTACCGGTCTGGGCGAGCTGCTCTGGTGAGCACCCACACTCTCCCGCCGACCAGCTCGCAGCCAGCGGCAAGCCTTGGCAGCTGAAACAGCGACCCTCAGCTCGCGCGACCCAGAGTCAGCGCCAGGTCGATACGCACAGCTTCAGAGACCAACGGTGAATGCCAGGCAAAACCCGCGTCGCGATGGTTGATAACGGCGCGCGCCTCAAGGTGAAGGTGATCCCCGTGCGCGATCGCGTACAGCGTGAAAGCCAGCGGAATGGTGACATCCAGCAGTTCCAGCTCGCCGGTGACGTCAAGGTGCTCATCACCGCTGGCCGTGACCGCCTCCAGGGTGAACGTGACCTGTGGATGGCTGGCCGCGTCCAGGTACCGGGGGCTAAGCAGGTGCCGGTCCCGGCGTCGGATGCCGCTTGACACAGAACCGCTGTCAACCTCCAGACGGCCACTGGCGATTCCGTCCTGCGCCACGGTCAGAAGACCCCTGAAGCCGGTGAACTCGCCGGCGACCGGCACCATTCCAAACAGCGTCCGCGCCCGGAACAGAATCTCGCTGCTGCTCGGGATGACCGTCCAAGTTCCCGCCGGCAGCCGGTCGGTGATCAGAACGTGGTCGTGCTCGTCGTGGTCGTGGTCGTGGTCGTGGTCGTGGCCATGCTCGTAGTCGTGCTCGTGGTCACGCTCGTCATGAACATGGTGGTTTTCATCGTGGGTTGCCACCTGCGCAGTGTCTCAAACCGTGATCCGACACGTCACGCGCACCAAGCCTCACACTCGAGCGCGAGGCTGAACGCCTGTTCTGAGACGGAGCGCCGCCGGCCGGGAAAGCATCGGGCCCGGCATTTAGCCGGGCCCGACGTCCGGCACGGATCACCTCTACTTACATACGTCCCAGGACTTTGAGTGTCTGCCTGGGTGGCGCGACACTCCCGACCTCCGGGACGGGCCGCCCCGCCACAAGACGGGGCGCGTGGCGCCGGTGGGCCCGAAGGCCCGCGGTCGGGTGGGCAATCCGCCGACAATCTAACTTTAGCTGGCCGGGGCAGCGTTGGGCGGCGGGACCCCCGGCCGACCCCTACCAGCTGCCGCGATGGATGACTTCCTCAAAC
Organism: Solirubrobacteraceae bacterium; assembly: GCA_049976865.1. GTDB lineage: Bacteria > Actinomycetota > Thermoleophilia > Solirubrobacterales > Solirubrobacteraceae > Palsa-465. The sequence goes on from JBMFHK010000091.1 coordinate 4,037, forward strand.
GGTCTGCGGTTGGGCTTCTTGATCGGTTTCAGCGGCCGGTCAGCCGGATATCCGAAGTCAATGATGATCATCACGGTCTTGTCCGCCGGATGGCCCAGAATCTGCCTGGTCAGCTCCTGCTCGCCAACGGCGGAGTGACCGGACCCGATCCCGAAATCGGCGGCGACGACCATCATCTGCAACGCCGCCTGGCCCACGTCGTAGGTGGTCAAAAACCGCGTCCGCTCATCCTGCTGCGCGTCGGTGACGATCGCAACGGCGGCAGCGGCTTTGGCGATGTGACCGCCACCGCGCCAAACCTCCGACAGCGCAACAAGCTGGTCGCGCTCGGTCACCACAACGAAATCCCAGGGCTGGAGGTTGTTTGCAGACGGCGCCCGCCAGGCTGCCTGGAGGATCCGTTCCAGCGCCGGCTCCGGCAACGGCCGGTCTGAGAACTCCCGGACGTTGCGCCGAGAGGTGACTGCGTCCCAGGTTTCCATCGCATCTCCCTTGTCCGAGTCTCACTGCCTAGATCTCGAAGATAGCCTCAAATCAGCAGCCCGGTCACACCCGGTATCAAATGTGCGCTCACCGGGCCACCCATCCAGTCCGGCTGGCCAGAGCGCTCAGCCGGTGCCACGCAGGCCGCTGGCCACACCGTTGATCGCCAGCAGGCTAAGCCGGGTGAGCTCCCCCTCATCTCCCTGTTGCTGCTTGCGGCGTTTGCGCAGTTCGATCTGCACGAAGGAGAGCGGGTCAACGTACGGGTTGCGGCGATCGATGGAAGCCTGCAGCACGGGGGAACTGTCCAGCAGGCGCCGGTAGCCGCGGATCGCGATCAGCTCGGCCACCGTCAGCTCATACTCTGCTTTCAACGCCGCCCAGATCCTGTCGCTAACCGCGGGCTCATCCCACGTCGAGACGTAACGGCCGGCGATCCCGAAATCTGCCCTGGCACAGCCCATCTCGGCGTTGGCGATCACCGCCGCAAAAAACGGCCAGTGCTCGGTCATCTCCTGCAACCGCTCCAGTCCGTGTCGCTCCCGTGCGGTGCGCAGGGCGCTGCCCAGCCCGAGCCACGCTGGCAGCACGATGCGCGCCTGGGTCCAGGCAAACACCCACGGGATGGCGCGCAGCTCGTCGATCCCGCCGCTCGCATGCCGTCGCGCCGGCCGCGAACCGATCCTCAGGCGCGACACCTCCTCAACCGGCGTCACCTCCAGAAAGAAGCGAACAAAGTCCGGGTCGTCGTGCACCACCGCCCGGTAGAAGCGTTCCGAGGACTGTGCCATCTCCTCCAGCAGCTGCTCATAGCGGACCATGCGAACCGCCTGCGGCCGGGCAAGATGCTCTTTGCCCAGGGTCGATGCGGATGCGAGCAACGTCGCATTGACGGTCAGCTCAAGCTCGCGGTGTGCGATCTCCCCAACCGAATACTTGGCGGTGAGAACCTCACCCTGCTCGGTCATTTTCAGACGGCCGTGGACCGTCCCGGCGGGCAGCGACAGGATCGCGTTCTGGGTCGGTCCACCGCCACGGCCGATCGTGCCACCGCGACCGTGAAAAAAGGTCCAGCTTACGTCGTGGCGTTCGAGCAACTCCGCGATACGCCGCTGTGAGCGGTAGATGGCCCAGCTGGACGCCAGATAGCCGACGTCCTTGTTGGAGTCGGAGTAGCCGACCATGATCTCCTGGTGGTTACCCACGGACCGCAGGGCCTGCCGGTAGGCGGGCGAGCGCAGCAGCGCGCCAAGCGTTTCCGGCGCCGCCCGTAGCGTGGCACCAGCCTCAAACAGAGGTGCGATCTTCAGTTGCGCGTGGCCACCGCCCGCACTAGCGAGGCTGGCCTCCTTCATCAGCAACAGCACCTCCAGCACATCCGCGGGCGCCTCTGTGCCAGAGATGATGTATGAGTCGATCGCGCCACGGTGCTCACTGGACAGTGAGCACCGGATCATCCGGAAGGTCTCAATCGTCTCGCGCGTCAGCTCGGAGAAGCCAGAGATGTCAGCCGGTATCAGTGGCCGGCGTTCGGCGATATGACGTTCAAGCAGGCTGAGTCGTTCCTCGTCGCTGAGCTGTGCGTAGCCTGCCCGAACGCCAACCTCACGGAGCACCTCGTCAAGCGCACGGCGATGGACCCCTGCGTGCTGGCGAATGTCAAGGATCGCGAAGTGGAAGCCGAACACCTCCACCTGCCAGATCACGTCACGCAGATCGCCGGCGGCACTGTAGACGCCTCCGACGCTTGCGAGTGCCCGCTCCACCGTCCGCAGATCAGCAAGCAACTCGGCCGAGTCCGTGTAGCCACCTGGACGGCCGTCAGTGCTGGCTCGCAAGCGCTCACGCATGAACGTCACCGCGCGACGGTAGGGTTCCTCTGGGTTAAGGTGCGCCAGCCGGTCGGCCAGAGCCGGAAAATGCTGCTCACCGGCCGCCAGAATCGGCTCAAGTTCAGAACCTGATTTGGTCGTGCGGTCGGAGAACGAGAGCCTCCCGGCAAGCATGCCAAGACGCTCCTGGAGGAAACGCAGGCACTGCTCGCGCAGCAGCGCCAGCGTCTCTACGGTTGTCGCAGGCGTCACAAACGGGTTCCCGTCACGGTCTCCACCAATCCAGGAACCGAAGCGCAACACCGGCCCCACCGGGATCTCAGCGTCCGGATAGTGCAGCTCGAGCGCCCGGGCAAGCTCCCTGTGGATGGCGGGAACCACATCCACCAGCACGCGTGTGAAATGGACCAGACCGCCGCGCACCTCGTCCAGCACCGTTGGTGAGATCGCCCGTAGCTCGTCCGAGCCCCAGAGCTCCTGTACGGTCGCGCGGATGCGCTCCCGGGCCTGCTCAAGGTCGCGGCCGAGCTGATCGTCGAGCGCACGCAACTCATGAAACCCCCGCGCCTGTTTATCAATCGTGGTACGCCGCCGCGCCTCCGTGGGATGAGCGGTCATCACCAGCCGGATCTCACTGCGTCCAATCAGCGCGCCGACAGCCTGGGCGCTAAGGCCCCGCTGCGCCATGCTGGCCACCGCCTCCTCGATCGATCCACGACGCGGGGCCGGCGCCTCCCGTGCCTGCCGCATCCGAATGCGGCGGACGCGTTCGTTGTCCTCAGCCAGATTGATGAGCTGAAACCAGCGGGTCAGAGACCTGATCAGCGCCTCAAGGCGGTCAAGCCCAAGGTTGGCGATCAGCTCCTGGAGCTGATCTCCGGCAGCGCCGTCTCCGGCACGCGCGCGCCGTGCCAGCGCAACGGTCGCGTCGCGCAGCTTTAGGACCTCCTCGCCGCCGTCCGCCCGCGCGACCTCATCAAGAGCCCGACCCAGCAGGTCAAGGTCAGCTTCGATGTCTCGCAGCGCAGTAGCGGGCCGCGCGGCAGCAGGTCGGCTCATGAAATTCGCATCTACCGGCTCAGCGCCACAGTCTGGCGAAGCCCGGCTGGCATCGGTGGGTGAGCGTCACTCAAACTCCGGCGGCGCTGCCACGTCGGGCGGAGCGTCAGCGTCACGCCCGCCTTCGGCCTTTGTGTCGCGCTCGCCGGTGTCACGCTCACCGGCCGCACCGGCGTCCGGCTGCTCCTCGGCTCCGGCGTTGCCGGGTCCACCGTCTGGGTCGCCAGGGTTACGTGGCTGGACCACCGGCGCCGTCTCGGCGATCTTGTCAACTCCTGCGCTTACCTTCGCGCCCAGGTTTGAGATCTTGTCCGCATACTTGCCGCTGGTCTTCAGGTTGGCAACCTCGGCAGCCTCCTTGACAGCGCCTTGAATTTTCTCCCGGTTGTCAGCCACCGCCTGTTGAGCTTGATCACGAAGCTCCTTGAGCTTATGCCCGAACCCCAATGCGACTCCTTTCCGTTTGGCTGAAAACCTCTGTTGCGAGTCGGTGCAGCCACCGCGAGATTACTTATCGCCACACCGATTTTCCAGCACACCAACGCCACCGGTGCCGCGCCGCTTTGCTGTCCGGCACAGGATCGAGCGTCGCACCAACTGAGCGCCGAGCCTGGCGTGGATCAGCTCCGCCCGCTGCCTGCGGCCGTCAGGATCTGTGCCGAGCGTCCAGAACACCGGTAGAGCTCTGAACCATCGATGGTGGTGGCCTTCAGGCACGCCTCGCGTACCCACTTCATCGCGTCCCTGGCGCCGACCCAGCCGTCCGGGATGCCGGCGGCGAACCCGCCCTGGGCATCATCGTCAAGCACCCAGCCGATCTTTCCGATGCGCACCTCCGCCGCCAGCCAGCCTGCGCTGACCTCAGACTCGTTGCCGCTGAAGCCACCTATCCCGGCCACCCTCGCGTCGTGCGCGATGATCTCCGTCTCCGCGCTGGTCTGGCTGGGCACGGCCACGGTACCGCCGCCGTGCGCATCCGCATAGCTGACAGCCAAGCCCAGCGATCCTGCACCGTCACCGCCGAAGCCGCCGCCAGCGGAGCCGCCCCGGCCAAAACCTCCGCCCGCTACGCCGCCCCGGCCAAAGCTTCCACCGGCAAACCCGTCTCCTGGTCCGCCTGGGCGCATCAAAACACCGGTGATCGCCGGTCCGCCTGCCGGGAACGTGCTGTTCGTCGCGTAATTAAGAGTGTCAACCGCCCAGGCTGCGGGCGCAATCGCAAGTGTCGCAAGAACCGCGGTAACCGCCACCAGCCGCTGCCTGGTCCCGTCCATCCTATTGGAGGCAACAGATCCCACCGCACCTGCAACGAACAAGACTGGCAGCAGCCACGTCATGGCGTCCTGCGCATGCAGGACCACGGTCTCCGTGATCACGCCCCCGGCAACCACCGCGGGAGCAAGCACCCGTGCGTGCCTCGCGCGCTTACCGACCATCGCAACACCCGCACCCACCAGCGCCGCGTTGAACGGAGCCAGAAAAGACACGTAGTAGGGATGAAAGATCCCGCCTGCGAAGCTGAAGACAAGCGCTGAGAGCACAAACGCGCTGCCGACCGAGATCGTCCACGCGGTTCCCGGGTCGCTGCGGCGCATGCGCCGCAGCGACACCAGGCCGACAAGACTGACGGCCGCAAAGCCCAGCAGCCAACCGGTCTGTCCGCCGAGCTCGCTGTTCAGCAGCCGGAAAACACCTGGGCTGCCGCCAAACACCGTCGCAGCGCCACCCACCGAGCTGCCCGGCCCGCCAGCCTGCCCGGTCACCCTGCCCAGGCCGTTGTAGACAGTGATGAGCTGCCAGATGCTGTTGGCGGAGGTGCCAGAGATGTAGGGCCTGTTGATGGCTGGCGTCAGCGACACCAACAGCGGCCAGGCAAGGCCAACCACAAGCATCGGCGCGCCCGCACAAAGCAGCTGGCGCATTGACCGCCACAGCCCGTGTGGTGCGGTCCACAGCCAGGCCAGCACGATGCCGGGCACGATGATCACAGCCACCCCCATCTTCGCCTCAAAGCCCAGGCCCACAAACACGCCCGCCCAGGCCAGCCACCTGGTACGACCGGTTTCAAACCCACGTTGCGCGAACCAGAGGGCCAGCACACTGCAGAAGATCACGGTCATGTCAGGGTTGTTATCGCGAGCCATCGCCACTTGGATCGGCGTGATCGTCAACGTCGCGCCGGCTACAAACCCCGCCAGCCGCCCGAAACGGCGGTGCACAAGGTCGTATATGACGACCACCGTGCCGACCCCCATCAGAGCGTCTGGCACCAGCAGTGACCAGGAGTTGAAGCCGAAGATCCGCGCTGACAGCGCCTGGATCCAAAAGGCCAACGGCGGCTTGTCAATCGTCATGATGCCGCTGGGGTCAAAGGAGTTGAAGAGGAAGTTGTGCCAGCTGGTACTCATCGACTTGACGGCGGCCGCGTAATAAGCGTTGGCCCAACCGTTGCGTGACAGATCCCAGAGGTTCAGAGCCCCAGAGCTGACCACCAGCAGTATCAGCTCTGGCCGCCCGGACATGCCAAGCCACCTGCGCGCCTTGGCCACCAAGCGATACAGCGAGCGTCTGTCGCCACCACCACGCAGGTCGCGCCTCTCCCATCCAAAGGCGTCAGGGGTCGCTTTGATAGCAACAGCGCAAAGGGCTATCCATCTGACCGGACTATCTCTGGTAGGGCCGCCGCCACGGCCGA
>JBMFHK010000092.1:0-10061 GCA_049976865.1 Solirubrobacteraceae bacterium
GTCAGCAGGATCTGACCGGCGAGCTGTCAGAGGGCCGCGCGTTGCTTGAGGAGGTGCGAGATCTTGCCAACGGTGCGGCGGATCCCGTCACGGCAGGGACGATCGACGCTGCGCTGGCGGTTATGGATCATGAGCCGCTGAGCGTGCTGGGCGACGAGTTTCACGCGACCGTGGTTCGGTATGAGCGCAAAGAGGGCCTGACCACGCTGGGACCGTTCCCGGTCCGCGTGGACCGTGAGCTGGCCCGTTTTGGGGCGTGGTATGAGCTGTTCCCCCGCTCTTGGGGCGGGTTTGCGGGCGTCCAAGCGCAGCTGCCGCAGCTGGCCGAGCTGGGCTTCAACGTTGTCTACTTTCCGCCGATCCACCCGATCGGCATGACCAACCGCAAGGGTGCCGACAATGCGCAGACGGCTGCTGCGGGAGACCCTGGCTCGCCGTACGCGGTCGGCGATGAGAGCGGCGGCCATGAGGCCATTCACCGCGAGCTGGGAACCGAGGCTGACCTGCGCCGGCTCACGGCTGCGGCCGCCGAGCTCGGCATCGACATCGCGCTTGATCTGGCGCTCACCTGCTCACCGGATCATCCATGGCTGAAATCACACCCGGAGTGGTTTAACCATCGCCCCGACGGCACCCTCAAATACGCGGAGAACCCTCCCAAGCGCTACCAGGACATCTACAACTTCAACTGGGACTGTGACGACTGGCGCGGTCTCTGGGAGGCGCTGCTGGAAGTTGTGCTGCACTGGGTGGACTGCGGGGTGAAAGTCTTCCGGGTCGACAACCCGCACACCAAGCCGGCGCCGTTCTGGGAGTGGCTGATCAACAAGGTTCATCGCAAGGATCAGACGGTCATCTTTCTGGCGGAGGCGTTTACGCGCCGCGCCGTGATGCGTCACCTCGCCAAGGTGGGATTCAGCCAGTCCTACACGTACTTCACGTGGAAGAACACGCGTTCGGAGCTGATTGAGTACGTCTCCGAGCTGGCGTTGACCGAGGAGTCTGAGTATTTCCGGCCCAACTTCTTTGTCAACACGCCCGACATCCTGCACGAGTACTTGCAGCTGGGTGGCCGCGGCGCCTTTGAGGCCCGCCTGGTTCTGGCCGCGACGCTCAGTCCCAGCTACGGGATCTACTCGGGTTTTGAGAACCTGGAAGCGACCCCACTTCACGCAGGCTCAGAGGAGTACCTTCACTCCGAAAAATACGAAATCAAGGACCGCAAGCTTGACGGCCCGCTGTTGCCGATGATCGGCCTGCTGAATGCTGCCCGGCGCGACAATCCGGCGCTGCAGAGGTTTGAGAACATCACCTTTCTGGATTCCGGCAACGACCAGTTGCTCGCATACGCCAAACAATCAGCTCATAACACCGTGATCGTGGTGGTTAACCTCGACCCGCACAACGAACAGATCGGCCTGGTGCTGGTCCCTGCTCACCTTGGCCTGCCGCCCGTCTTTGGCGCGCGCGACTGGGTGGGCTCGTCCCGGTATGAGTGGCGGCTGGGCGGAAACTACGTGAAGCTCGGCCCCGGTCGGTCACACCTGTTGCGCATTGAGCCGGCTGTATGAACGGTGAGCCGGAGCGTGCGGGCGCAGGGCTGGGGATCGCCCGCCGGGGCGAGCAGCGGTCCGCCCCGGCGGCAGAGAGCCCGCAGCAGACGCTGCGGGCCGGCCCGGATCCCGGTGAGGCGCAGACCAGACAGTGGTTTGGCGCCGACCCGCTCTGGTTCAAACGGGCTGTCTTTTATGAGATCCATGTTTGCGGCTTCTACGACTCAAACGGCGACGGTTCGGGTGATTTCCGTGGCCTGACCGAGAAGCTGGATTACCTGCAGTGGCTGGGAATCGACTGCATCTGGCTGCTGCCGTTCTATGCCTCGCCGATGCGTGACGGCGGTTACGACATAGCCGACTTTTACGCGGTGCACCCTGACTACGGAACGGTCGAGGATGTCAGGCAGCTCGTCGACGCTGCGCATGCGTGCGGGATCCGGGTGATCGCCGATTTGGTGATGAACCACACTTCCACCGATCACGCCTGGTTTCAGGAGTCGCGCGCCGATCCGCTCAGTCCCAAGCGTGACTGGTATGTCTGGTCGGACACGCCAGACCGCTACGCCGACGCGCGGATCATCTTTGTGGACAGCGAGACGTCCAACTGGACCTATGACCCGGTTGCCCGGCAGTACTACTGGCATCGGTTCTTCCACCACCAGCCGGACCTCAACTATGACAACCCAGAGGTTCAGGAGGCGATGCTTGACGTGCTGCGCTTCTGGCTGGATCTCGGCCTTGACGGGTTCCGGCTGGATGCGGTCCCGTACCTGTATGAACGCGACGGGACAAGCTGTGAGAACCTGCCGGAGACCCATGCCTATCTCAAGCGGATCCGCCAGGAGGTCGAGACCAACTATCCCGACCGGGTGCTTTTGGCCGAGGCCAATCAGTGGCCGCAGGACGTGGTCAAATACTTTGGTGACGGTGACGAGTGCCAGATGGCGTTCCACTTCCCGGTGATGCCGCGCATGTTCATGGCGCTTCGCAGCGAACAGGCCACCCCTTTATATGAGATCCTCGAGCGCACACCGGCGATCCCCGCCAGCTGCCAGTGGGGACTGTTCCTTCGTAACCATGACGAGCTGACGCTTGAGATGGTCACCGATGAGGAGCGCGACTACATGTACTCGGAGTACGCCAAGGATCCGCGGATGAAGCTCAATCTGGGAATCCGGCGTCGTCTGGCGCCGCTGCTTGACAATGGGCGTGACGAGATCCAGCTGATGACCGCGATCCTCTTCTCGCTGCCCGGCTCCCCGGTGATCTACTACGGTGATGAGATCGCCATGGGCGACAACGTTTTTCTGGGCGACCGTGACGGAGTGCGTACTCCCATGCAGTGGACCGGTGACCGCAACGGTGGTTTCTCACGGGCGGACTTTGCCCAGCTGTATGCGCCTCCGCTGATGGACCCCGTGTACGGCTTTCAGGCGGTCAATGTGGAAGCGGAGCTCCGAACCCCTACCTCGCTGTTGCGGTGGCTGCACCGCTTCATCGCGCTGCGCAAGCAGCATCCGGTGTTCGGGTTTGGCTCCTATGAGCTGTTGCACACCTCCAACCCGCACATCGTCGCGTTGCTGCGGCGCTTTGAGAGCGACATCGTGCTGTGTGTGCACAACCTTGCGCGCTCCGCACAGGCTGTGTCGCTGGAACTCAGCTCCTGCGCCGGCCTTGAGCCGGTGGAGCTGTTTGGTGACTCCCGCTTTCCGCGGATCGGTGAACTGCCGTATCTGCTGACCTTCCAGCCCAGGGGCTTTTACTGGTTTGCTCTGCATGACGACCGAAAGGAGCGCCGGCATGCCTGACCTGGCCGGTTGGAGGGGAGCGTCGCTGACGGGCAGAATCAACTCCGAGCAGCTCTCAAACTGGTTGACCGAGCAGCGGTGGTTTGCCGCCAAGAGCCAAATGCCGACCGGTCTGGAGGTGCTGGAGGAGGTGGACGTGGCCGGCGAGTTGACGCTGGCGCTGGTTGCGGTTCACTTCTCGACCGGCGGCAGCGAGGTCTACCAGCTCGTGTTGGCGGCCGAGGGAGAGACAGTGTCAGCGGACGCGATCAGCGATCCGCCCCGTGCGCGTGCGCTGTTGCACGCCGTCGAGCTTGGCAGCGAGCTGGACGGCTGTCACGGCCGTTTCAGCTTCAGGCACGTTGCGAACATTGACGTCGCCGCTGAAGAGCCGGTTCGCGTGGTCCGCGCCGAGCAGTCCAACAGTTCGCTGGTGTTCGGTGAACGGGTCGTCATGAAGCTGTTTCGTCGGCTCGAGTCCGGGATCAACCCCGAACTGGAGATGCTTCGCTTCCTGACCACCCATCAGTACCAGAACATCGCGCCACTGTACGGCTGGTACGAGTATGAAGGGGCCGCGCTGGCCGCAACGCTGGCGACCGTATGCCGGTTTGTCGCAGACGGCACCAACGGCTGGGAGGTGGCGCTCGCGCAGATCCCAGACGACACGGCCGCTTTCCTAAAGCATGTCGGCGAGCTGGGCGCCGTCACCGCGCAACTGCACTCCGTGCTGGCCTCAGACGCTGGCGATCCGGCTTTTGCCCCCGAACAGTCGAGCACTGAGCTGCTCGGCCTGCTGCGCGCCGTGCTGGACGAGGACGTTGAACGGCTGTTTGCGCACCTTACGCAGGACTGGCGGCTTGACCCGATTCGCGGCCTGCAGCCGCGGTTGCGTGAGATGATCAGCGCCACCCCCCAGACGCCTGGAGGAAGCCGCATCAGGATCCACGGTGATTACCATCTCGGCCAGACCCTTCACACAGCGGGCGGGTGGACGCTGCTTGACTTTGAAGGGGAGCCAGCCCGGCCGCTGACGGCGCGGCGCTCCAAGCGTTCGCCGCTGCGTGATGTCGCCAGCATGCTGCGGTCGTTCTCCTACGCGGCTTGGGCGGTACGTCTGCAGCGTGGCCTCAACCCGCCTGCGACCTTCGAAGAAGACGCGCGGGAGGCGTTCCTTGAGGCCTACCTGGCGGAGGTGGAGCCGACGCTGGTGCCGGGTACTCGCTCCCAGCTGGACCGGCTGCTGTCCATCTTTGAGCTTGAGAAGGCGCTGTACGAGCTCCGCTACGAGCTTGACAATCGTCCTGACTGGGTGCCGATTCCAGTAGCGGGAATCGCCCGGCTGGTTGAGGCGGCGGACGCATGAGCCCGACGGTAAAAGGCGGGCTGGACCCGGGCGTGGCGGCGATTGCCCGACGGGAACACGCCGATCCACACGCGGTACTGGGCGCTCACCCGGTGCAGGGCGGCGTCCTTGTCAGGGCGCTTCGACCGGGCGCAACCGAGGTTCATGTGATCCGGTCAGACAACCACGAGCGGACCACCCTCAAACGAGTGCATGCCGCCGGCATATTCGCGGCGACGCTGCACGGCGCCAAGCTGCCGCTCAGATACACCGTAGAGGCCTTTTACGGAGAGCATGACAGCCACACGCAGGTGGATCCCTACGTGTTTGCGCCAACGCTCGGCGAGGTTGACACCCACCTCTTCTCTGAAGGTCACCATGAGCGCATCTATGAGCGGCTGGGCGCGCATCCGATGACCGTTGACGGCGTTGACGGGGTCGCCTTTGCCGTCTGGGCTCCGTCGGCCCGCACGGTCAGCCTGGCCGGCGACTTCAACTTCTGGGATGGGTTCGGTCATCCGATGCGTTCGCTTGGCCCAAGCGGGATCTGGGAGCTGTTCGTACCAGGTATCGGTGAGGGCGAGCGCTACAAGTACCAGATCCTGACCGCCGCCGGCGACACCATCAGTAAGGCTGACCCCTACGCCTTTGAGACGGAACTGCCACCGCAAACCGGATCTGTGGTGAGCCGCTCGCACCATCAGTGGAGCGACGGCGAGCAGCGCTGGCTGGAGCGGCGTCGTGGCGCTGCCTCGCTGGCCAAGCCGCTATCGGTCTATGAGGTGCACCTGGGGTCCTGGCGCCGCGAGCCGGGCAACCGTCCGCTGAGCTACCGCGAGCTGGCTAAGCAGCTGCCGCCCTACGTGCGCGATCTGGGTTTCACGCACGTGGAGTTCCTGCCTGTCATGGCCCACCCCTTCACCGGCTCGTGGGGATACCAGATCACCGGGTATTACGCACCGACACCGGTTTACGGCTCGCCTGATGAGCTGCGGCTGCTGATCGAGAGCCTGCATGAGCACGGCATCGGCGTGATCTTCGACTGGGTGCCCGCGCACTTCCCGCGCGACGACTGGGCGCTGGCACGCTTTGACGGCAGCGCCCTGTACGAGCACGCCGACCCCCGACGCGGGGAGCACCCTGATTGGGGCACGTTGGTCTTCAATTTCGGCCGGCATGAGGTGCGCAACTTCCTGATCGCCAACGCGCTGTACTGGCTGCGGGAGTTTCACATTGACGGGATCCGTGTGGACGCGGTTGCCTCGATGTTGTACCTGGACTACTCGCGCAACGCCGGCGAGTGGATTCCCAACGAGTTCGGCGGCCGGGAGGACCTCCAAGCGGTCGCCTTCCTCAAAGAGCTCAACGAGCGCATGTATGCCGCCGAGCCGGGTGTGATCACCGCGGCGGAGGAGTCCACCGCCTGGGCGGGGGTTTCGCGTCCCACATATGTGGGTGGGCTGGGCTTTGGCCTTAAGTGGAACATGGGCTGGATGCACGACACCCTGCGCTACCTGGAGCTCGACCCGGTGTACCGTCGCTACCACCACAACGAGCTGACCTTCAGCCTCGTCTACGCGTTCACCGAGAACTTCTTGCTGCCGCTCTCTCACGATGAGGTGGTGCACGGCAAGGGGTCTCTGTACCAGAAGCTGCCGGGTGACCACTGGCAAAAACTCGCGGGGTTGCGGCTCTTGTACGCCTACATGTGGGCGCATCCGGGCAAGCAGCTTCTGTTCATGGGTGGCGAGTTCGCTCAGAAGGATGAGTGGGACGCTGGCTCGACGCTCGCCTGGGAGCTGCTTGAGTCACCCGAGCACGCCGGGGTGCAGGCGCTGGTGCGTGACCTGAACCGCTTCTACCGGGAGCGGCCTGCGCTGTGGGAGCTTGACTTTGAGCCGGCCGGCTTCTACTGGCTCCAGTCAGCCGACGCCGACTCCAACGTGATTGCGTTTGCACGGCAGAGCCACGGCGGCGAGGATGCGGTGGTGTTTGTGGGCAACTTCTCACCGGTGGTCCGAGCGGACTATCAGGTCGGCCTGCCTCATGCTGGACGCTGGGTAGAGGCGCTCAACACCGACTCCCGGTTCTACGGCGGCGCGAACGTCGGCAACGACGGTGGCCTGATCGCTCAACCAAACGCTTGGCATGGCCAGCCGAACTCGGCCCGGCTGTGTATCCCACCGCTCGGCGGGCTGCTGCTGGTACCGCAACGGTGAGCGCTGCACGCGCGGCCGCGCGGTCCGAGGGTCCAGAGGGCTATGGTTGGGCGCTGGCGATACCCGTCAGGGTGGCGCACAAGGGTGACAGGCCGGTCCTGGGGCCGCTGGGCGCCGTCTTGGTGGCTGATGTGAGCAAGGAGATCAGATGATGAGCACGGCAACGTCAACCAACCCTGGTGGCAACCGATGGGCGTAGCGGCCAAGGTTGAGGTGTGGCCGGGGGCGCCGTTTCCGATGGGAGCCACCTGGGACGGTGCGGGCACCAATTTCTCGGTCTTTTCCGTGCACGCCACACGGGTGGAGCTGTGCCTGTTTGATGATGACGACACTGAGACGCGCGTGCCGCTGAAGGCGCGACGGGCGCTCAACTGGCACTGTTATCTACCAGGGATCGGACCTGGGCAGCGCTACGGCTTCCGTGTCCACGGGCCCTACGCTCCCGCTGAGGGGCATCGTTTCAACCCGGCCAAGCTGCTGATCGATCCGTATGCCAAGGCCATTGACGGGGTCGTGGACTTCAATAGCGACGCCAACGTCCTGCCCTACGTGCCCAACGGCCAGCCGGATGACGACCTGGAGCCCGACGACGAGGATGACGCCGCCGCGATCCCCAAGTCGGTGGTGGTTGACCAGAGCTTTGACTGGCAGGGCGACCAGCCGTTGCGGACCCCGTTCGCGGACACGGTGATCTACGAAACGCACGTGCGCGGGTTCACAATGACCCATCCGGACGTGCGTGAGGATCTGCGCGGCACCTACGCCGGCCTCGCCTCCGAGCCTGCGCTCGCCTATCTCAAAGACATCGGCGTGACCGCCGTGGAGCTGCTCCCCGTCCACCACATCTGCGACGAGGCGTTCCTGCACGGCCGGGGCTTGAAGAACTACTGGGGTTACAGCACGATCGGCTATCTGGCGCCGCACTCGCAGTACGCGGCCACCGGCAGGCGCGGTGAGCAGGTGCGGGAGTTCAAGGGCATGGTGAAGGCGCTGCATCGTGCTGGCATCGAAGTGATCCTCGACGTTGTCTACAACCACACTGCGGAGGGCAACCACCTGGGCCCCATGCTGTCCTTCAGAGGGTTTGACAACATGGCCTACTACCGGCTGACACCCGATGACAAGCGCCACTACATGGACTTCACGGGTACCGGCAATTCGCTGAACCCGCTGCATCCGGTGGTGTTGCGGCTGATCATGGACTCGCTGCGCTACTTCGCGACCGAATGCCACGTTGACGGCTTTCGCTTTGACCTGGCCGCAGCGCTGGCGCGAGAGTTCTTTGACGTCAACCGGCTCTCATCGTTCTTTGACATCATCCACCAGGATCCGGTTCTGTCGCAGCTGAAACTGATCGCCGAGCCTTGGGACGTCGGGCCGGGTGGCTACCAGGTGGGCCACTTTCCCGTGCTGTGGTCGGAGTGGAACGGCATGTACCGCGACACGATGCGTGACTTCTGGCGTGGTCAGGCCAGTTGCGGTGCTTTTGCCTCGCGTCTTTCAGGGTCCTCGGACCTTTATCAAGCGGACGGGCGCGACCCCTTTGCGTCGATCAACTACATCACCGCCCACGACGGCTTCACCCTGGCTGACCTGGTCTCCTACAACAGCAAGCACAATGAGGCCAACCTGGAAGACAACCGGGACGGCAGCGATGACAACCGCTCATGGGACTGCGGGGTCGAGGGCCCGACCGACGATCCTGAAGTTCTGGCGTTGCGTGGTTTACAACAGCGCAACTTCCTGGCCACGCTGCTGCTCTCCCTCGGGACGCCGATGTTGCTGGGTGGGGACGAGCTGGGTCGCACGCAGGGCGGTAACAACAACGCCTGGTGCCAGGACAATGAGGTTTCCTGGTATGACTGGTCCCAGGCGCCGGAGGAGCGGTGCTGCTATCGCTTTGCCAGACGGCTGATCGCGCTGCGTCGGGAGCATCCCGTGTTCAGACGGGCGAGCTTCTTTGAGGGAGACGTTGAGGGCGAGGACCTGCCGGACGCCTGGTGGTTTCGTCCCGACGGTCACAAAATGTCTCAACACGACTGGAACGAGGGCGAGCCGGCGCTCGGTCTGTTCCTCAACGGCGAGGCGATCCCGACGCTCACCGCCCACGGCTTGCCGATCCGCGATGACTCGTTTGTGGTGCTGTTCAACGCCAGTGCGGCGGACCGCCAGTTCACGTTACCGCGGCGCTACATGGGCGCCGGCTGGTCGCTTGAGCTCTCCACGGCGCAGCCGGACGGTGAGGCCGGCAGCGCCAGTTACAAGCCTCACGAGCAGCTGAGCGTGGCGGCGCGGTCGCTGGTTGTGCTGAAACGGACCGGCTGACACCGGCGACGCGTTGCAGCAACTGTAGTCGGCGACGTGCGCTGGCGCAGCTATCGCACGAGGGGCTCACCGCCCCAGGTGCGCGTCCCGGCGGGCAAGCGCGGAAAGCCCGCGCCGTCCATCAGGGAAGGCGCACCTGCGGGTCGGGGTGGTGATAGCCGGACCAGTCCCTGGACCGCTAAGATCTGCTTCTGCTGCAGCCGCGGAACGCAGGTGCCGGGTTGCATTGATGTTGCAGGTTGCATTCAACCAATGCAGCACGGTGTGACAGAACATGCGGATTTGCAGGGGAAGGGCGATTAGCTCAGTCGGTTAGAGCGCTTCTCTGATAAGGAAGAGGTCCCAGGTTCGAGTCCTGGATCGCCCACTTGCCCTAGCGCCCGCGGTTGCGGGCGTTTTGCGTTCCCGGGGTTCCGTGGCGATTTGACCTATCCCGCCGGGTGGAAGCGTTATGGAAGCCTCGTGAGGCGCCTGCTGTTCAGTCTGTATCCGAAAGGTGGGCTGGTTCAACCCTGGGCAATAGCGACTCCCGCACGTGGGGCGGGCTCGGCTGCCCGCCGCACGTGCGGGAGTAGCGTGAGAGCCAGCCTCGATTGGGGCGACGCACAGGACACGCCGGGCATGGCCACAGTCGCGAGGCCAGCAGCCGGACGAGTGCCTCTACAACGGCGACGAGCGAAGCGGCCGCCTCAGTGCCGAGGTGCAAAACCGTGGCAACGCACTCGTCTGGTCCGGGCACCGGCTGGCGATCGCTTTTAGCCCAGAGCGGGAGGCTCTCGGGTTTCGCAGTTCATAGGTTGGCGTCGGCCCATGCTTGCTGGACGGCGCT
>JBMFHK010000093.1:0-10046 GCA_049976865.1 Solirubrobacteraceae bacterium
CTCCCGTTATGACTCCTCCAAACCCTCACGGGATTTACGGCGGGGACCACTTAGCTTGAACCGTTATGACCGGGCACTCCGGGCCACCGTCGGCAGCGCACGTCGGCGCGCGCGGCGGGCAGGCCACGAGCAGCGTTTTTCAGCGCCTGGCACGCACGGCCCCCCACACAGAGAGGCCGAGCAGCAGCACAACAACGATTGGCAGCAGCCACCAGACGTGAATGTTGTGGTGGGCCAGGACCACGGTGGCGGCGATCGCCACAACGACCGCAGCAGCGATCCGCCAGTCATCGCCGATCACGAACTCCCAGAGAAAGCGCAGAAGCGCGCGTGCGTAGCTCATGCCCGGACCGCCTCGGCCGCGCTGCGGGCCAGCCAGCGGCGCAGCACCGCCACCGTGCCCAGCGCAAACAGCGCCATCGACGGGACTACCGCCAGCAGAGCGGTCTCGCTGCCGGGCCAGTGGCCGCCGGCGCCCTCAACGCTCCAGAACAGTCCAAACGATGTGAGCATCACGCCGACCACGAACTTCAGAGTGTTTTCCGGTACACGCGCCAAGGGTGCCCGCACCAGCGCGCCGATGCCAACCACGACCAGCACGGCGGCGGCCGCTGCCGCCGCCGCCAGCGGCACATCCCGCTGGTTTGCGCCGAACGTCAGCACGATGAACACCACCTCAAGACCCTCCAGAAACGAGCCCTTAAACGCGACAAAGAACGAGTAACCGTCAAACTCCCCGCTGGCCACGCCAGCGTCCAGGGCGGCCCGCGACTCTTTCAGAAAAGCGGCGTTCTCATCGCGCACCGCTTTCACACCGCCGGCTCGCAGGATCGCCTTGCGCAGCCATTGCAGGCCGAAGATCAGCAGCAACCCGCCGACCGCTACCCGCAACACGCTGAGCGGCAGCGCCGTCAGCGCCGGGCCGAGCGCCGCAACCACGGCAGCCAGCGCAAGCAGCGCAGCGCCAACACCAAGCATTGCGGACCGCCAGCTGCGCGTCGCCGCGACCGCCAGCACGATCGTCAGCGCTTCAACCGCCTCTACCGTACAAGCAATGAAAACGGACGCAACCAGGCCGACTTCGGTGCCGCTCATGCCAGCCGCGCCTTGTCGTTGCGATACACAACCTCAACCCTTTGCTTGCTGATAGTGCTGTTGATGTTAAACACGTGTCAGCCGGTAGTGTGGCCGTCTCTATCCTGCGCGCGGGCGTTCGAGCGCCAACCGAGCAGGAACCCAAGGAGGCGATGCTCTCTAAGCTGCGCGCGGGCGGTCGAGTCAAACCAACAGATGGAGTCAAACCCATGAACGAGCCGTGGCACACCGAGGATTTCCCAGAGCTGCGCTCCGCCCCGCCCTGGGTCATGCAGGAGATGATCCAGGCACAGCCCGCCCTGGTGGCCGAGCTTCTGAGCAGCCCGCCGCAGGGCACCAGCCGGGCGGCAGAGATGATCGGCAGCGCGCTTGCGGCCGGCAGGCCGGTGAGCGTTGTGGGCTGCGGGACCAGTGAGCACGCCGCCGCCGGGATCGCCGCGCTGCTGCGCGCCGCCGCCGACCCGCAACACGCCTGGCTGATCCGTGGCCGCGCCGCGTTTGCGGCGGCGCTCGAGCCGCTGCCGGGCGTATGCATAGCGGTTTCCCACGATGGTGGCACGCGCGCGAGCACCCTGGCGCTGCAGGAGGCCGCTTCCGCCGGCGCCGAGACGCTGGTGATCACCAGCCGGGCAAACGGTGAGACCGCCTTGGCCGCCAATCATGTGCTGACCACGCCGCGCCACGACGAGTCGTGGTGTCACACGCTCGCCTACACCTCCGCCCTGGCAACCGGTGCCGCCCTGGCCGCTGCGGCCGGACGGCTGGCAGCCGACCCCGCAAGCGCAGAGGCACTGTTGCGTGAGGCGATCAGCACGGCGGCCGCAGCTGATCTCGCCGCCGGTCTGCGTGACCGGCGCGTGGTGCTCTGCGCGGGAGTTCACAACGACCACACCACCGCCCGGGAGCTGGCGCTGAAGATCGCAGAGGGCAGTCGGCTGCCAACCGTCGGGCTGGAGCTTGAGACAGTCACCCACGGCCAGCTCGCCGGCCAGGAGGCCACTGACGGCCTGGTGCTGGTGGCGATCAGCGACCATCCGCAGAGCGCCAGGATCGCACGCCGGGCCGGACATGTCGCCAGCGCGGCCGCGGCAATCGGCATGCCTGTCATGGGCCTTTTGTCAAGCACGTATGCGGACACGATCTCACCGGGATTGACCTCCGGGGGGCGAGTAGTCATCGACCTGCCTGCGCCTGACAGCTTGGACGGCACGCTGGCCGGACTGCTGGCGGGCGCCGGTATGCTGCAGGCGCTGACGCTCGCGTTGGTGCACGAGCGTGAAACTAATCCCGATCTGATCCGCCGGGAGCAGACGCCGTACCGGCTGGCGGCCGAGGCGGCGGAGAGTGACAAGCGTTGGTGAGCACTGGTGAGAGTGACGGACATTGGTGGGCGCCGATGCGAGTGACGAGTGCTGGTGAGCGAACATGAGCGTGACGCACATTGGTGAGCGCGAGTGAGAGTGACGCGCCGCCCATGAGGCCAAGCCGGTGATGAGCTTGCGGACCCGCTCAAGCGTGCAGGCGTGGACGCTTGCGATGATCCGCCACCGCAGGCTGGTTATCAGCGTGTGGGCGACCCTGGCGATCGCCGGCGCGGTTGGCGCGCTGTCACTGCCGTCGCTGCTGGTCAACTCGCTGAGCGTCCCTGGCACCCCTTCAGCCAAGGCTGAAACGATCCTGACCAAGGGGTTTGGGGAAAGCACGGAGGGCACGTTTGTGGTCGCGTTTTTGCAGCACGACCAGTCAAAGCGTGCGGTGGCCGTGTTGCAGAAGCGGCTGGCCGCCGCCGCGCGTCGGCTCCCGCACGCCGTTGCGACCAAACTGCAGCTCGGCGCCGGTGTCGTTTACGGGGATGTCAGCACCCCCCTTGACCTGCAGCAGGCCGAGCGCTGGACACCGGTTCTGCGCCGCGCGCTGGCCGCTGGACCGCCGCGGCAGGCGGCCGCGCTGGTCACCGGCGAGCCCGCGTTGCAATATGACCTCAACCCGATCCTCGCAACTGATCTGCATCGCGGCGATGTGATCGCGCTGGTGGCGGCCCTGGTGATTCTCACGCTCGTTCTGGGGTTCAGCTACGCGGTGCTGGTCCCGTTCCTGTTCGCCGCCGCGACGATCACAACAACACTCGGAGCGCTGTGGATCGTCGCCCACTTTTTCACGATCTCCTCCTACGCCCCGAACCTCGCCGACCTGATCGGCATCGGCCTGGCGATCGACTATTCACTGCTGATCGTCCACCGTTTCCGGGAGGAGCTGAGCAGGGACGATGACACCAACATGGCGGTGGTGCGCACGATGAGCACCGCCGGACGCGCCACAGTGGTGTCCGGCGGCGCGGTTGCACTCGGCCTGCTGGTGGTGCTCGCAACCCCGGTCCCGTTTGTCCGCTCGCTCGGTCTGGCCGGGTTTTTGGTGCCACTGTTCTCCGTCGCCGCCGTGGTCACCCTGCAGCCTGCGCTGCTGAGCCTGCTGGGCCCACGTCTTCTGGCACCCCTCCGCCGGCGCATCTCAGGGGCCGGCTGGGAGCGCTTTGCCCGCACGGTGACACGCCGGCCGGGTCTGCTGTTGGCGCTCTCACTGACCGTTCTGGTCGCCTGCGCGGTGTGGGCGGGCGGCCTGTCACTGACTCCGGGTTCAATCGCGGCAATCCCCCAGAACATCGGCTCCGCTCGCGGTTTGAGCGTGCTTGACAGTAACGCGGGGCCTGGTGAGATCACCCCGGTTGAGATCGTGATTGACAGCGGCGCCCGCTTGGGCACCACCCGGCACGTGTTGCGTGCGGCGATCAACCGGCTGGTGAACATCGCCTCAAGCTACCCGGAGTCCTATGTGACCGCCTACGGCTGGAGCGGACCGTACGTGAGCGCCAACCGGCGCTACGCGCGCGTGTTCATCGTCGGCCGTCACACCTTCGGAAGCGCGCCGATGCAGGCGCTGGTGCGGTGGCTGCGCCGCCACGCCGTCCCGTCAGCCAGGTTCCCGCCGGGCGCACACGTCTACGTCGGGGGCGCCTCGGCCCAGGGGGTGGACTACCTTGACTCAATCTACGGCTCCACACTGTGGTTTGCGCTTGCGGTACTGACCCTCGCCTTCCTGGTGCTGACGCGCGCCTTCCGGTCGGTCCCGCTTGCGGCCAGCGCGGTTGTGCTGAACCTGCTCTCAGCGCTGGCCACGCTCGGGCTGCTTGTGATCGTGTTCGGTAAGGGGGTCGGCGCCTCGGTCCTTGGCCTGTACCACCTCCCCCAGATTGAAGGCTGGATCCCGGTCTTTCTGGTGGCGATGCTGTTTGGCCTGTCGATGGACTATGAAGTGTTTCTGGTGCTGCGCATCCGTGAGGCACACGAGCAGGGCGCCGACACCGCTACAGCGGTCCGTGAAGGGCTCAAGCGCACAGGACCGGTGATCAGCGCCGCAGCGGCGATCATGGTCGCGGCCTTCAGCGCGTTTCTGGCCGGTCGGGTCGCGGGTCTTCAGGAGTTCGGCGCGGGGCTGGCACTGGCCGTGGCGCTGGATGCAACCGTCGTCAGACTGCTGCTGGTGCCGAGCCTGGTGGTTCTGCTCGGCCGCCACGCCTGGTGGCTACCCGGTCGGCAGAAGCCGGCTGGCGCAGCGTCGCCGCACACGCTTGCGCAGACGCCGGAGCCAGACGGCGGCTGCTCCTGACCGGCTCACAGCAGTGTCGCCCGTCACCCAGCTTGACGAGCCGTCAGGTTGTGAGATCTCATCTCACGTCAGCGTCTGGGACCCGCCGAACGTCAGCGTCTGGGACCCGCCGAACGTCAGCGTCTGGTGACTCGCCGAACGTCAGCGTCGAGGACCCGCCGAACGTCAGCGTCTGGTGACTCGCCGAGAGGGGCGGTGGGAGAGGTTCCCTCTCCCACCGCCCCTCCATCACAGGCAGGATGCTGCTTACTTCACGACTCTGATCGCCAGCCGGATCGCCTCCGGCTTGTAACCGAGCGCCAGCGACGGGAAGTCCGTCGCGTAGTTCAAAAACGGCACCATCCCGTAGGGAGTGTTGGCAAACGAGGGGGTCGCGGAGTACAGCATCGGATACAGGTCGATCAGATGGATGCCCGGGCCGCCCGTGGCACGCAGCGTGATCACGGTGTAACCGTCGGAGTTGAAACCGCACCCGTAGCCCACGTAGCTGTTGTCATAGTCGACCGCCAGCGTGTTGTCAAACTGCGTCCAGCCAAGGCCGATCAGGTCGATCGTGAACTTGTGGCCTTCCTTGACAGTCTGTGAAGAGACGCCCTTGCCAACCAGGCTCACCCGGACGTTCACGGCGATGTGCGCCATGACCTGACCGTTCTGCTCAACATCCAGCTCGTGCCAGCCACCCAGACCGTCGTTGTTGACGGCGACGACACCGTTTACGGGAATACCGTCAGGCGTCGTAAAGGTGCTGCTCACATCCCCGGATGCGTTGGTGGTTGCGGTCCCCACTGTCTGCGGGGTGTTTGTCCAACAACCGCTCGGGTTTGTGCAGTTGACACGGCTGCCTGTCACCGTCTGCCAAACCAGTGAGACACTGCTGTTCGGCGCAAGGCCGGTGGCCGTCACCGTCTCGGGAGCGTGCGCGGTGGTGTACTGCTTTGAAACCGTCGCGGTAACGCCCGGCGCGGCCACGATGCTAAACCCGTTGGTCCCCAGGGTTGTGATCTGGGAGTCGGTCGCCTGGATTTTCCTGGGCATGTCAACCTGCGTCTTGGGCAGCTTGCCGTTACCTTTGGTGATGCGGAAACTCACCGTCGAGCCGTTAGCCCAAGGCAGCGGTGACTGCTGGATGTTCATGTACAGGAAGCTGATCGCATCGCCAACTTCGATGTAGTGCGTGCCAACCGAGCCGGCGGCGCGAATCACCACCCGCCCCCAGCCACGTGTCCAGTTGGACACGATCTCACCGGCGTAATGGTTATCCCAGAGGACCATGCCGCCGCCCTCATAGAAGCTCGCACCGATCCCGCTGTACGTGATCGTGATCGGTGTTCCAACCGGTCCCGACTTGGGGCTGACAGTTACGGTGCGGTAGACGGTGAACTCCGCGGAAGCTACCTCACTGTCGTTGATCACCGCGTAGATGTCGTGCACGCCACCCCAGTCTCTGGGGATGGTGATCTGCGTGGACAGCGTTCCGCTCGAGTCGGTGGTCGCGCTGGCCAGCACAACGTCCTCCGGTGTTGAGGAGCGCCCCATGTAGTTGGCTGTGCCTGGTTCCCCGTCGACCACCCAGGTGTTAACGTAGGTTGACCAGACCAGTGACACGTTGGTGTTGGCGGGAAGCCCCTTGTAGCTGACCGTCACCTTTGTGCCGGCCACGCCGGTGTCGGGTTTCAGCAGCAGAGATCCGACGGATGCCGGGGTTGTGAACGCCGGTGCGACCGGGCCGGGCAGCTTTGGTGCGCCTGGAATGTTGGGAGGCACTGGCACAGCCTCCGGGCTCGCCAGCACCGTGGCTGGCAGCACGCCAAAAGCTGCTGCGGCCAAGCCAACGCTCACCAGGCCCCGCAGCAGCCGCTTGGCTGTGAGAGTCATGTTGGTTTCCTTGGGTCAAGGTGTTGAGAAAGATAGGTGGCCATGCCGACAGGACCCCACCTCGGGGCCCTGCCGGACAGTCCCGGCGTCCTGTACGAGCGCTTTAGTTCAGGCGCAGCGTGCCAGCCGCCGGTCAGCCACCGGTTCTATTTGCGCTTACGCGACAGCGTTGATCGTCAGCTGTGAGGTCGGAGGCGTGCCCGCCTGGCTAAACGTGGCGGTGTGCGAGGGGATCGGCTTGACCGCCCAGACCCAGTGCTTATGGTGCTTCTTGCCGACCTTGTGATGGTCGACGCCTGGCACCTTGACGGTCTTGACGGTGATCGTGAAGGGGATCACACCGGTCGGGGTTGAGCTGCTGGTCTTCCAGCCGTACGTCCAGTAGGCAACGGTGCCGTGTGCGCCGTAGGCAAGCGCCTCTTGCTGAGTGCCGCCGCCAGCTACCGGCAGGGTGACCGTCGCGGAGGCGACGTTGGCCTGGGTGAGCGGGGTGCCACCGGTGTAACCGTCGTTACCCCACATCCGGAAAACGACCGTCTGGCCCTGCACAAACTCGCTGGTGATCGAGCATGCCGCCTCAACCCCGGTCATGGTGCTACCTGCGCCGATCACGGTGTCCACGTACATGGCGATCTGCTTGGGGGCACGGCCCTGGACGGGCGGCGCCGTAACGGTCGTGGATGTTGTGGTGGTCCCGGCATGCTTGACGGCCGCCGTGCTGGCGGCCGGCAGTGCGGCGCCGATACCGGCAACGGCCGCCAGGCCTACCAGCGCGCCTGCCTTGATGTTTAGATGCTTCACTTCAATCGATCCTTTTTTGACGTTTAGCTAGCGGCCAACGGTGTACCCGCAGCGTCCTGCAAGGTTTGGGCGATCAGACGGTGCCCGCAAATGTGACGATGAACTTGCCGGTTGACCGGTGAAAGACGCCGCTGAACTTGACGGATCCCGCGGTTTTTTTGTATCTGCCGGAGAGGCCGGTCGCCTTGGCGCTGCCCTTGACACTAGAGGTTGCGCCCTGGCCGCAGCCCTCAGAGCTGGGCGCAATGACGAGCTTGACCTTCCCGGACTTGCCTGACAGGGTCGCGGTGCCCTTGAACAACGCGCAGGAGCCGCTGATTGAGCCGCCGCCGTGGGAGCCAGCCAGGTTGGTCAGGCCGGCCGCGCCGCCCTTGCCGCTCACCGACTTGATGGTGTCGGAGCTGCTGCTCACCGCGACGCTCGCCTTGCCAGCGAACTTGCCGTGGTAGCGGACGGACTTCGCCGAGGCCACCGGAGCAATCGCCAGCGCTGTTGAGACCACAAGCGTAGCCACCGCAAGTTTACGGTTGTTACGTGCCATAAATCACATTCCTCCGTGAGAACGATCTGCAGTTTGGGATGCTCTTAGCTTATTCACATGCTTGGACGGAAGAAGGCGCAAACTGAGGCGACTAACACATAACCAACAGGAATGGGTAGTGAACCCATGTAGGACTGCGGGAAAACCGCAGCGGCTTGCAGCTTTGCCTCAGTTTACGGTGGTTTTGGCCGTTTAACACCGCGTTTTTGCACTCAGAATGATTGTGGGATCACCCAATCGGTTAGTTTTGGACAGTTGAAGTGCCAAAACGCTTCTGTTTTGGCACTGCTCAAACAGTCACAGCAACGGGCGTCCGCTACCAGTTCTGAAGTGGCAAGAACGCATCGAGATCCAGAGGTCGGAGAGATGCGGGCGTTCTGTACGGCCGTGGAGCTCGGCAGCCTGGGCAGAGCCTCCCGCGCGCTGCGGATCACCCAGCCCGCCCTGTCAAAGCGGTTGCGACTGCTTGAGGAGGCGGCCGGCACGCAGCTTCTGGTCCGCTCGCACCACGGAGTCACGCCAACCGCCGGCGGTCAAAGCCTCTACATGGCTGCCAGGCGTATGGTTGCCGAGGCTGAGACGGTCGCCCAGCTGCTGGCACGTATTGGCGATGAGACCGCGCCGACCAGACTGGCAGTCAGCCCGACCATGGCGGAATCCGTGCTGCCGACGCTGCTGGTCGAGTTTGAGCACCAGCACACGCATCACCTCTCGGTCGAGCTGACCATCGTGGTCTCCTCGACGGTCTGGCGCCTGGTCACCGACGGGCTCGCTGACATCGGGATCGCAGCCGAGCTTCACCCGGGCCGTGAGCCGCTGGACAGCTCACCAGATGACCACGGTCTGGTGGTCTTCCCGGTGTGCGACGATGAGGTTGTGGTGGTTGTCCCGGCAGGACACCGTTGGGCGGCACTGGATGAGATCCCGCTTGAGGAGTTCGTCGCCACGCCGATGATCATGCGTGAGCCAGGGGGTGACAGCCGGCGCGCGGTTGAAGAGACGCTCGCTGAACGCGGCCTAAAACCAGCCCCCGCCGTAGCTGAGATCGGCAGCAACGCCGCAGCCAAGGCAGCGATCCGCGCAGACGGTGTGCCGGGCCTGCTCTCGCGTCTGACCGTCACTTCAAATGATGAGGACCTGGTGGTCCGCACCGTGCAGGGCCTGCGCTTCCCTCGCCGTTTCGTACTGATCTACGTCAGCGAGCCGGACGGACACCCGTCCTCCACCGCCTTAATCGAACATATCCGGGAGCGTCTCGCCAGCGGCTGGAAGCCACTCGGATGAGCGCAAATGCCGAGTCGCGACATTCACTCATCACAGGTGAAACTCCGCGCCACGCGGGTATCACCCGTGGCCCTCGGTCGGTGACGAAGGTCGTCTCCTCCAGTACCGCGTCGTCTACCTCAGCTGGAGGAAATCTTGAGGTAGACGACGCGGTCGCGGAGGTCTTGCTTTGTGGTCGCTTATGGCGGCAGCGATGCGTGTGAAGTCCCCGGCGTTTTGGGTGAGCAGCACATAGAGCCGCCGGCGACCGCCCTGACGGGTAGCGGCTCCATGCACGGATAGTGCTTCTGCGTGCTTCTGTGTGCTTCTGTGTGCTTCTGTGTGCTTCTGTGACGCGCGGGTCGACAAGTCAGCGAAGCGCTGGATTCTGCGCGAGAGCGATCTTGACAGCG
The DNA here is from genome assembly GCA_049976865.1 of Solirubrobacteraceae bacterium. Taxonomy (GTDB): domain Bacteria; phylum Actinomycetota; class Thermoleophilia; order Solirubrobacterales; family Solirubrobacteraceae; genus Palsa-465. Next base: position 9,652 of record JBMFHK010000093.1, read on the forward strand.
GTCGCAAAGCGATCCTGATCCGGCATGGCACAACCCTCCACGATCCGTGACTATCCAGGTGCGGGCGGCTTGGTTTGGGCTGTGAGCTGGTGGCGGTCTGGGCCGGAGCGCTAAGGAAGTTTCAGGGGTCCAGTTGCGAGGGATGGTGTTGAGCGCCGCTGCCCGCAACTGGACTCGCCGGCGCCCAACGGCGGCGCTTTACAGCTGGTTTGGTTTTACTGGCTGTGTCAGCGGCCGGGTTTGAGGCTGATCGCGGCAGGCAAACCGTCGCGCGCGCGGTGAAGCGGCATGAAATGCACAAACTGCGCTGCGCAAAGCCAGTTTGTGCAAAAACCCGCCGGTTTTCGGCATCAGATGCACAAATCGGCTTTCAGGCGCGCAGTTTGTGCATTCTG
>JBMFHK010000094.1:0-4734 GCA_049976865.1 Solirubrobacteraceae bacterium
AAGCCCCCAAACACCCCTCACAAACCCCTGCAAAACACCAAACGTGAAGACCTCACTAGTTCGTCTGGTTCTTGGCGCGCTTTTGTGTATGGACAACGCTGTGACCAGCTGGTTCGCGCTGGGAGTCGTGTCGAAGATCCGAGTTTCTCGGTGCTTTTTCTCGGGGCCGTATCAGTCCTGCGTACGCATGCGTATGCAGGGTGTGCGCGGCGAGATATCGCCGGTGAGCTGCGGTTCCGCGGCGACCGGCACGCCGATGTCGTCCTCCGAGGCGGTCTTGCCTATGCATGCACAGGGCATGCGTACGCACTGCCCTGATCAACGATGTCTCCGGAGGCGGCGGCCCCAAGACGACCCGAAGGGCCGATCACGCCCGGCGAACTGGCCGTTGACAGAGCCATGACCTGGCAGTCATCCGGGCGGGTCTTCCGGGAATGGCCGCCATCAGGGCATTTGTGACTCACATGGCGCCCGCAAGTGGTTCGTCTACCGGGACTCGCTCCTGTGGGTGCCCTCGTGGGTGCCCGGACCCGACAACTTGCGCTGAAGATACTAAGCGTGCATACTAGATGAATGAAAGAACTTGGACGGGGCAGTGCTACTTCTACCGCAACCCCTGATGCCTATTTCGCTCGATGGATCGACCACGACACCTGGCCGGTATGGTCTCCCGACACGGCGTGGGTGCGTGTCGACGGTCCCGTTGCTGTCGGTACCCGTGGGGTTTTGAAGCCTGTACGGGGGCCGAAGGCGAAGTTCGTCATCAGCGTGTGCGTTCCTGGCCAGGAGTACACGGACACGACCCAGCTGCCGGGTGCCCGTCTCGTGTTCCAACACAAGGTCGAGGCGACAAAGGATGGATCAGACCTCCGGGTGCTGGTCACGATCGACGGTCCGCTGGCCTTCTTGTGGGCAAGGGTCATGGGGGGTGGCTTCCGGGACTCCGCACAGGCCGATCTAGATCGTCTCGTGCGTGTTGTGGAGCAGCGATGACCGCCTGGCTGGGCGTGGCATCTGCCGAGCACGTCCGGCGCGGGGTGGGACTCGGAATCGCCCAGATCGGGCACGGCAAGCGTTCCGGACTCGCCCGGATGACGGAGGGCGACACCGTTGTGTATTACTCGCCGGTCGAACGGCTGGGTGACAAGACGCCTCTTCGCCAGTTCACCGCGATCGGGACGATTGTCGATGATGAGATCTGGCAGGCGGACGAGGGGGACTTCAAGCCATTCAGGCGTCGTGTCTGTTACGAAGACGCTCAACCGGTCCCGGTCGAAGACGTCAAGATTCATCTTCAGCTGACCACCGCACCCAACTGGGGCTATCAGCTCCGCCGCGGTCTGGTCCTGCTGGACGCCGACGACGTGGCCGTGCTGCGCGAATCTATGCTTCTGTGTCGGTGACCGACGGGTTACGGAGTGAGTTCGCCGATGCGGACGACAGCCCGGGGTTCATGCTGTGGCGGGTGAGCAACACCTGGCAGGCGGCACAGCGGGCTGCGCTTCGGCCGTTCGACTTGACGCATGTCCAGTTTGTCCTTCTGGCTTCGCTCACGTGGCTCAGATCCGATGTCCCGGTGACTCAGCGCGACCTTGCTGATCACGTGCACACCGACCCGATGATGACTTCACAAGTGCTCCGAGTCCTTGAGACGAAAGGGTTGATCCGTCGGGCATCCCACCCGACTGATGGAAGGGCACGAGCGCTGATGGTCACACGAGAAGGCGCAGCACTCGCGAACGCAGCGAATGCCGCCGTCGAAGCTGTGGACCAAGTGTTCTTCAGCCAGCTCGGGGACGACCTACTCGAATTCACCGGCTTGCTGCGGCACCTAACGGCAGGTCGACAGAGTGCGAAGTAGGGGATTCCCTTCCAGGGTGATGCAGGGCGTCGCCGCGGGCGAGTGTCACAATCGTCATGTCCGCGTCGTCAAGATGGCATGCCCGAGTACTTCGACGTGATCGTGATCGGTGGTGGCCTGGCTGGCCTTGCGGCGGCGAGGACCGCAAGCCTCGGTGGTGCCACCGTCCTCGTCCTCGAAGCCCATGGAGGAGGTGGGCGCGCACGGACGACAACCAGGGACGGTTTCAGCTTCAACCTGGGCGGCCATGCTCTTTATGTGGGTGGCGCCGGTGGGGAGGCGTTGGCGGCGCTGTCGGTTCGTCCGGACGGGTCTCTGCCCCCGCTCGGCCGCTACCAGCTGTTCAAAGACGGTCGGTTGGAGGTCATGCCGTCGACGGCCGGCACCCTGGCGCGCTGGGGACTCTTGTCCTGGCGGTCGAAAGCTCAGCTGGGCGCCGTGCTGGCCTGGCTGGCGAAGATCGACGCTTCCGGCCTGGCGGGCACTTCGATGGAGCAGTGGTTGCAGGGCCTGGAGCTGCGCTCCGACGTCGAAGACGTGGTCCGGGCGTTGGTTCGCCTGTCCACCTACTGCGCGGACATGTCGGCTCTGGGTGCTGACGCCGGGGTTGCCCAGCTGCAGCTCGGCGGCTCGTCCGGGGTGCTCTACCTCCATGGCGGGTGGGGCCAGCTCCTCGCGGCACTCGGCGCCGGCCAGCAAGTCCGCACTCACAGCGCCGTCGGGGCGCTGTGAGGAGAAGCCGGACGGGTCGAAGTTCAACTCGGCGACGAGTCGCTCGTCGGGCGGTCCGTGGTGGTGGCTGTAGGCGGCCCGAGTGCGACCGCCCGCCTGCTGCCTGACGCCCCCGACTGGGGGGAGCTCGGACCGACGGTGGGTGCCGCGTGCCTCGATGTCGCGGTCCACGTTCCGCCGGCACCGGGATACGTGCTCGGCCTCGACCGGCCGCTGTACGCGAGCGTGCAGGGCCCACCGGCGCGTCTCGCCCCGCCGGGTGCAGCCGTGGTGAGCGTGACCAAGTACGGGGCGAGCACGCCCGATGTCGACCGGGGGGAGTCCGGGGCGCACCTGAGCGTCGCTGGTGTCGCCGCCGCAGGGGTAGTTCACGAGCGGTTTCTGGCCAAGATGGTCGTCGCCGAGACCTCGTGCCGTCCCGAGCTCGGCGGCCTGGAGGGTCGCCCGGCGGTCGAGGCGACCGGCACCCCGGGGGTGTTCATGGCCGGCGACTGGGTGGGGCCGGCCGGGCTTCTCGCCGGCGCCTCCCTTGCCAGCAGGCACGCGGCGGGCCTGGCCGCGCTTCGCCACATCAGCGGGACTGCTGGCCGCCAGGCGAGACTTACCGGATGAGCGACCTGCCACCGACCGTCCCCGACAGCCCAGCGGCGGACCACGTGACTGTGTTCGAGGAGGCCCGGCCCCGGCTGGTCGGCCTGGCCTACCGGATCACCGGGTCGCTGGTCGATGCCGAGGACGTGGTCTCCGAGGTATGGCTGCGCTGGGCCGAGGCAGACCACGAAGCGCTCGCCCGCCCGCAGGCGTGGCTGGCCACTGTCACCGTCCGGCGGGCTATCGACTGGGCTCGAGCTCGGGTCCGCCGACGGGAGACCTACCTCGGGCCGTGGCTTCCCGAACCGGTGGTCACCGACTGGCCGGCCGATGCTGACCCCGAGGTGGCGGCCGAGCTCGCCGACTCGCTCTCGCTCGGCTTCCTCACCGTCTTGGACCGCCTCGACCCCGTCGCCCGGGCGGTCTTCCTCCTCGCCGACATCTGGGGATGGTCCTTCGCCGAGGTGGCGGCCGCGGTCGGCCGCTCCGCGACCGCATGCCGCCAGCTCGCCAGCCGCGCCCGGAGGCGCGCCTACGGGCACCCTCGGCGGTACCAGGCCCCGGGCGGGCCGCTGACCGGGAGGTGGTGGACCGGGTTGGTCGCCGTCCTGGCCGCTGGCGACATCGAGACCACCTTGGACCTGCTCGCACCCGACGTGGTGCTCGTCTCCGACGGATGGTCGACCACCCATGCCGCCCGGCACCCGGTCGTCACCGCCGAGCGTGTCGCCAACTTCCTGTTGAACCTGGCGCGCCGGCTCCCGCCCGCAGGCGTCGCGGTCGACAGCGTGATCGTCAACGGCACCCCCGGGATCGTCGTGCACGCCCCGTCGAACCCCGAGGTCGTGATGGCCTGCGAGGTCCAAGACGGGCGGGTAGTACGGATCTGGACGGTCCTCGCACCCGAGAAGCTCCGCCGAGTAGGCGACCCGCCGACCATGCGCTGAACCGGCGAAAAGTCTGTGGGTGCCGAGAACCCCATCCACCCAGTTCAGGCGACCGGTACTCGTGGATGAGGCCGCCCAGGCGGTCGGTTCTTCGTAGCTTGGCGGAGTCGATCTCGTCGATCGGCGCCGGAGTCGTATCGAGCACGGATGGTGCACGCTGGTCGAGAGTGCGGTGAAGGGAGGTGCGCGTTGTAGTGCTCGATGTATACGGCGAGCACGGCTTCGAGATAGCGGCGTCCGAGGATGAGCATCTTGTCGAGGCACTCACGGGGCAGGATGCCGATCACGCGCTCGCAGATGGCGTTCGCACGAGGGGTCCGGACCGGGGTCCTGATGACCCTGACGCCGTCGGCAGCGAAGACGGCGTCGAAGGAAGCGGCGTACTTGGTGTCGCGGTCGCGGATGAGGAACTTGATGGCGCTCGCCTGGTCGGCGAGATCCATCGAGAGGTTCCGGGCCTGCTGGGTCACCCAGTCGGCGACTGGCTTGGCGGTGACGCCGGCGATCCGCACGAGCCGCGTGTCGTGGTGGATGAACACGAACACGTAGAGCCTGCGAGAGAGGACCGTGTCGATGTGGAAGAAGTCGCACGGCATCAGCCCC
>JBMFHK010000094.1:4744-10017 GCA_049976865.1 Solirubrobacteraceae bacterium
TTCGCCTGCGCGGAGAGGAACTCTGCCCACGTCGGTCCCGATCGGCGCGGCGACGGCTCGACGCCGTGGCGCTTGAAGATCGCCCAGACGCTCGAGGGTGCGATGACGATGCCCATGGTCGCCATTTCGCCGTGGATGCGGCGGTAGCCCCACGTCGGGGTTCTCCATTGCCAACCGAACGCCGAGCGCGGCGGTTCTCGTCGCGATGCCCGGCCGACCGGCTCGGCTCCGCGGGTAGGTCCAGTGCTTGGCGACGAGGTCCCGATGCCATCTCAGCAGGGTTTCCGGCTGGACGAAGAAGCGCCCGAGTCGTCGGTGGGGGAGCAGTCGTGCAAGTGTCGCCAACACCGCCCGATCTGGCGCTTCCAGCGCCGGTCGATGGACCTGTCGGCGGAGCACCGCGACTTCGTGTCGGAGCATGACGAGCTCGACGGCGAGGTCGACGTTGCCGCGGCAGATGAGTCGGATCAGCTCGAGGACGCGGCAGAACGCCCGGTAGAGGAACGAGAGGGTCACCACCCGATGCTCGCCGCATGAGTCCGTCGGCGCCAAAGTCCAAGTCGGGAGACGTGGACGAGGTGTTCGGCACCCACAGGCTCCGGCGCTGTTCACCAGACGTTCGAGCGATATTATGCTGGACATCGACCTGTCGAGTTACACGACTGTAAGGAGAGTGATGGCGGTACTGGGCGGTGTCCTCGACGAGCTGATCGACACCCACGTCGTCGACGCGGGGGACCTGGCTCAGATCACGGGTGCCACCGCGCGCAGCGTGAGCCGCTGGACGACGGCCAAGGCGATGCCCCGGCGTGAGGCAGAGGACCGACTCTTGGAGCTCAAGGTGGTGGTCGACCAGCTCCGGTCCGTGCTCCGTGACGAGCCAGCGCGGCTGTGGCTGCGCAGCCCGAACCCCGACCTCGACTGGCGAAAGCCCCTGGAGCTGATCGCCGAGGGCGAGTACCGCAGGGTGATCGGCGCGGTGCTGGCCATGGCCGAGGGCGTGACGGCATAAGAGGGTGGTCGTCGACGCCGGCCGTGTGGCCGCCGCGCCACTCACGCCGTTCACCGGTCACGGCTTTCGGCATCTCGGACCCCGCTACGACCCGCTGAGCGGCGAGGGGGCGCGTCTTCATGGCGGTCGGTTCAATCCGCCGGGAAGCTTCCCCGTGCTGTACATCGGCCAGAGTCGCCCGTGCGCGGTCGCGGAGCTGAAGAGGCTCGGCGAACGTCAGGCGATCGGGGTGGAGGGACTGCTCCCGAGGGTCCTCCACCGCTACGAGATCGAGTTCGACCGAGTCCTCGACCTCACCGACGGCGAGGTCCGCGCCCAGGTCGGCCTCGGCACGGACGTCCTGACCGGTCCCGACTGGACCGCATGCCAGGATCTGGGCGTCGCCGCGCACGCCCTCGGCGCGAACGGCATCAACTCGTCTTCGGCCACCGGCGTGGGGGACGTCCTCGCCGTCTTCGTCCAGCACATCGGCCTTGGTCGCCTGGAGCCGCACCTCGTCGAGGAATGGCGCTCGCTCGACCGGCTCGATGGCTGAGCCCCACCCTCTCGACGCACCTCGACCTTCGGGTTGTTTTCCCGAACGTTCTGCGGCATGTCCGTGAAGCAGGAAGGCTTCGAGAAACGGCCGGATCGTGACCCACTGCCCGCCCATCTTCTTGAGCGGGAAGGCGGGGTTGCGCTTCTTCCAGTTCACGAGGGTCTGACCGCTCCACGGAAGGGGGTTCGCGGCCTCCGCCAGCGTGTTGACGTCGCGTGACTCGAGGGGGCGCTCCAGCCGATAGTCCGCAATCTGATCGTGGCCGTCGAGCTTGATCAACACGTCGGGCACCGCGCTTGGCAGCCACCGACCGTCTCGCTGAGGTGGCGTCGGAACGCTCACGTTGCCCATAACGAACCGGAAGCACGTTTTGCGACTCGTCTGTGGGTGCCGTCGTCGCTTAGGTGTCTGGGATACAAGTGGTGTTGTAACGCAAAGACCCCCGAAGAGAGGGGTAAAAGCGGTATGCGCTGCACAAGCTACCGCAATATCCCCCGGTTCTGGGGTATGATGCAGTAGTAATGGATGAACGTCCGCGAGCACGTATTGCCTCCGTGGCCGAAGAGCAGTGGGGCCTCGTCACGCGTCGGCAAGCGCGCGAGCTTGGCATCCCGGAGACCACGTGGGAGAGGCTCAGTGGCTCCGGACGGGAGCTCCGTCGCGTTGGGTACGGCGTCTATCAGCTCGTCGGTGCTCCCGAGCCCGACCATCTGGAGCTGCGTGCCGCGTGGCTGCAGCTCGCGCCGGGGATACCCGCTTGGGAACGCGAACCCGGTGACGGGGTGGTCTCCCATCGATCAGCCGCGGAGATGTTCGGCCTCGGCCATCTTGCCGCTGACGTCCATGACTTCACGGTTGGCGGACGGCGGCAGTCGCGACATCAGGACATCAGACTCCACACTCGGAGGCTCGCTGACGACGAGTGGATCCGCCTCAGAGGACTCCTGGTCACGCGCCCCTCGCGGATCGCTTCGGACCTGCTCTACGAGCACGAGGATCCGGAGTCGGTGGCCCACATCATCGCGGACTCACTTCGCTCCGTTTATGACCATCCCGGGACGTTCGCCGATGCGCTCGCTAGTCACGCACATCGGTTCGGATTTCGACGTCATGACGGCCTTGGACTGCTCCGCTGGCTTCTCGATCTGGTCGGCGACGCCGACACAAATCTCTGGATGAACGAGGCACGAGCACACTACGAGCGCACCGCCGACAGCGAGCGTCCTCCAACGCCGCGGTCCCGCGACGGTGCTGGAGCGTGAGTCGACATCGCGCCTACAAGACCCCGGGCGATTTTCGTCGCGCCCTCACCGCCAAGCTCCGCGACCTCTCCAACGAAAGCCGATGGGGGCTGCCGCATCTCCAGCGCCAGATCGCGTACGACCGCCTGCTCCAGCGGCTATACGCCATCAACGACGAGTGGATCGTCAAGGGAGCGGTAGCGCTCCTTTCCCGCGAAATCGGTGTGCGAGCGTCCAAGGACATCGACGTCTACCGCGAGGGAGAGCGCGAGCTCGTCGAGGCAGAGCTTCGGGAGGTGGCCACCCTCGCCCTCGGAGACTGGTTTCGATTCGAGCTGGGGCCTAGTCACGTGATGGCAGAAGCCGGCGCTACGACTCGCCTTCCTGTCGACGCATACGTCGGCGACAAGGTGTGGGCCAGCTTCCACGTCGACCTGGCCGGTAGCGAAGTTCGGATGACCGGCGAACCGGAAGAGATGCCCGCGCTCGCGAAGCGGTTACAGGGTGTATCCGCTGGTTGATCACGTCGCGAACAAGGTCATAGCGACGTTTGATGGTCACGGCCCCGACAAACGGATCCCCTCGACCCGCTTCCGAGATCTGGTCGACCTGGTCGCCATCGCCCTGGCGGCCACGATAGAAGCCGAGCCGCAGATCAAAGCACTCGAGTCGGAGGCGTCGCGGCGGAACCTGAGTCTGCCGGAGCTGTTCGATGTTCCGGATCGGGCGCTCTGGGAGAGAGGCTACGCCGCCGAGCCTCGCCGCTCGTTACTCCCGATCGCACATGAGCTGGATGAGGCTCTCGGAGTGGTGCGGCCGTTCCTCGATCCGCTCCTTGACGGAACCGCGCGCGGAACTTGGGATCCCGGACAACGGGCCTGGATCAGTTAAGCTCGGGGCCCGATTGGAGCGATGTCGCGTCGTTCGTCAACGAGTTCATCGCGCCCGCTCGCCGCGACGGTCGGCTGAGCTCCGGTGATGTTGCCGGTGTCGGCCCTGGGTTGCTTGAGGAGATCACCGACGCCTACCTGCTTGACCGCAGCCTCCCGGCCTCGGCCCAAGCCGAGGTGATGGCCATGGTCGACAGCGTGCTGTAGCTGGGCTTGACTCGGCTGCGAGCTGATCGTACAAGGAACGCTCGAACGGCGGGCGGATCCGTCGGGAAGTGGTAGCACCGTGCCTCCTCCCAGGACTGGGTCTCGCGAACCTCGCCGAAGGTCTGTTCGAGCTCCCTGGCAGTGAATGCGAGCGCGAACCTGTCGCCGTCTGTCGGCCGGACGCGCATCAGCGGCACTCCGTCCTCGGGCAACATCTCCCAGGCGTCGCGGCCGAGGTAGACGCGAGGTCGGCTGTAGGTGGCGATCGTGAGACCATTGACCACGCGAGTCTGCGGCCATGTTCCGTCCTACTGCCTGCGTGCCTCGTCCACGACAGCGGGATGATCGACCATGCTGCCGGGGCTCGGGCGTGTCTGCCAGCGACGGGCGGCGGGCACGCGAATCACCTGTTTGCGTTGAGTTGCGTGCGCGGATCCTGTTCGCGGATGACGTTTGCGGCGAGTGGTCCAGCGTCACCCGGTCGACCGCGACTGATGAGCGTTCCAACTGCACGCCAGCGTCTGGCCGAGCCGCCCCGTGCGTCGCGTTGGCCGACGCAACGACGCTGCGCGTAACCATCCATTGCCGCTGGCACGATGTTCGTCTGCTGATCTGCTGCCTGTCAGGCATTGCAATGCGCTTGCCGCGCCGTTCGCTACGACGATCCGCACCAGCAAAGATGTCGATGGCGTGTGCGCACTGATACCGCGGAATGTGCACGGTCTGCACACACTTCACGCGCACATTGATGAGCAACAAAGGCTGCACGTAGGTGAGCTGCTGAGTACCAGTTGAATTACGGTGTGAAGTACCACGCGGTGAACACATCGGGTACGAGTACCCAGCGCGGTGACAGTCACAGTAAAGCCCGGATGGGAACTATCATCACGGATGGCTGTGTTACGTTAACTGGCGTGTTTGCAGGCATTGCAGCCCGAAATCGCAGCCGTGTTGGCACTTCCGCGACTGTCGGACCGGAGGCTGGCAACGGAGTTTGTTGGGCGTGGTCGGCACGGGCTGCTGACCCTACGGAAATTGAATTGCGGCGATGCTGACCATCGGGAAGATCGGTGGCGATCGGCGTCAGCAGCTGTATTACGACTCACAGGTCGCACAGGGTGCCGAGGACTACCATGCGGGTAAGGGTGAGGCGCCGGGCTCCTGGCATAGTGACGCTGCGGCGGAGTCCGGGTTGAGCGGTTCTCCGACATCGGAGCAGCTGCTGCGCACGTTCGCCGGCCGCCATCCGGGGACGGGGGAGCAGCTGGCGCGCCGCCACTCAAGCGCGGTGGCTCTCGCTTTGGCATGGATGGTCATCGGCGGGCTGAGATCGCGCCGGTCGCGACCGTGCGCCCACCATTTGCGCCGTGGCCCACTTTCTGTTG
>JBMFHK010000095.1:0-9887 GCA_049976865.1 Solirubrobacteraceae bacterium
ACCGAGGCACGCGACAACAATAACCCCACCCCCGGACACTAACTTAACGGTATTGGGGCTAAGACCGCTATATCAGTGCGCCAGATCAGGCTCTGAATGGACTCAGGCATGGTGTTCGAAGCTCCAGCGAACACAAAGCGCTGGAAACCAGGGACTTCAAATGGTAACCTTATATGCCTATGCGTTGTCGAAGTGGAAGTCATTGTCAGGAGCCGGCCCTTGAGGGCCGACGCTTCTGTGCCACCCATGCGGCTGAGCTTGACCGTATGCGTGAAGAACTGAAGGATGCCGCCGCGGCTCGTATCGGACGTGGTCGGCCAAAGCGCTCATCTACCTGCTGCCGTCCGGGGTGCTACGAGCCTCGCGTTCCGCCTGCGGCCTACTGTGATTCGTGTGCCGCGGCAGGGTACGTCGAAGAAGCCGCTTAGCGGCAGTCAACTCACATTGTCGACGTTACCTCGCGGACGGCGATGCCAGCGTCCGCGAGGTAACGCTTGACCTCAGCAACGGTGTGGCGACCGTAATGGAAGATCGAGGCGCACAGCACCGCGTCTGCTCCTGCCCGCAGAGCTTGGGCAAGGTGCTCAAGCTCGCCAGCCCCACCCGAGGCGATAACCGGCACGTCAACGGCTGCACTGACGGCAGCCGTGAGTTCCAGGTCGTACCCGGCGGTTGAGCCGTCCCGGTCCATGCTGGTGAGCAGGATCTCGCCAGCTCCTCGAGATGCCGCCTCTGTTGCCCAATCCACAACGTCGCGGCCCGTCGCAGTTCGTCCGCCAGCAAGATAGGCTTCCCAGGAGGCTGGCTTGGAACTGCGTTTGGCGTCAATGGCCACGACCACGCACTGGGCACCGAAGGTGCTGGCCATCTCATTGATCAGATCAGGACGTGCCAGCGCGGCGGAGTTGACCGAGACCTTGTCAGCGCCGGCGTCCAGTACGGCTTGGGCGTCCTGAACGGACCTGATCCCCCCGCCGATCGTAAACGGGATGAACACGTCATCGGCGGTGTGTTTCGCCAGATCAACGACCGTAGCTCGCTCATCGACCGTGGCGGTGATATCCAGGAAGACGAGCTCATCGGCCCCAGCCGCGTCGTAGCGGCGCGCCAGCTCGACAGGGTCGCCTGCGTCGCGCAGGTCAATGAACCCGGTGCCCTTCACGACACGCCCGCTTTGCACGTCCAGACAAGGGATCACACGCTTGTAGTGCATTACCGCAGTTTCCAAGGCTGATAGCGATCAAGCAGTGCCTGGGCGGCGCCGACATCAAAACGTCGTTCATAGATCGCCATGCCGACGATCACAGCGGTCATCTGAGGGTGTCTGAGCGCGGCCAGCGACTCCAGATCGTAGAGCGAGCCGACCCCACCGGAGTAGGTGATGCTTCCGGTCACGCACCCAACAGCTTTGATCAGGCCATCAAGGTCAGGCCCGGCGAGCATGCCATCGCGTTCAATGCTGGAGTAGACAAACCGGCGCACGCCGCTGGCCTGCAGGCTGCCAAGCGCGTCGGCAACTGTCAGTTCGGAGTTCTGTGTCCAGCCGGCCGTGGCGACGTGTCCCTCGCGTGCGTCAACTGACACGATGATCCTGTCCGGGAAGCGATCAAGCGCGGCGCTGAGCAACCGCTCGTCTGTGAACGCTGCCGTGCCAAGTACCAGGCCGGTCGCTCCGGTCTGCGCCACTGCGTGCAATGCCTGCAAAGAACGCAGGCCGCCGCCCACCTGTACCGGCACGTCCACGGCTTCGACGATGCGACGGATGTGCGCGGTGTTGGTGGGACGCCCCGTCCGTGCGCCATCCAGATCCACGACGTGCAGCGCACGTGCCCCGGCCTGAACCCACCGGCGCGCTGCCTCCAGCGGGTCATCGTCATAATGGGTTTGCTGTGCAAAGTCACCGCGTGCGAGGCGCACCGCCTTGCCGTTGATGATGTCGATGGCGGGCAGCAGGATCACGGCGCCAGCCTCCCGGCCGCAGCGCCGGTTGCTAGCGCCGCAAACGCACGCAGCAGGCTCAAGCCGTCGCGGGAGGACTTCTCTGGGTGAAACTGGGTGCCGTAAATGTTGCCGTGACGGATGATCGTGGCAAAGCGCTCACCGTACTTGGCGGTACCGACAATCACCGACTCGTCAGTCGGTTCGGCGATGAAGGAGTGAACGTGGTAAAACGGGGCGCCGGTTTCTGGTAGGCCGGCGGTCAACGGCGAGCGACGCTCAAGCCGGACATCGTTCCAGCCAATGTGAGGCACCGGCAGCCCGCCCGCACGCAGTGGTCTTATCACGCCGGCGATCAGCCCGAGGCCAGGGGTCTCAGACCCCATCTCCAGCGAGCTGTCGAACAAGAGTTGCATTCCCAGACAGATGCCCAGCAGTGGCTTTCCCGAGGCTGCGTAGCTGCGCAGCAGGACATCCAAACCACGGTCCTGGAGACTCTTCATGCCGCGAGGGAAAGCTCCGACGCCGGGCAGGATGATCGCGTCAGCCACGGCCAGGCGCTCCAGGTCGCTGGTCAGCTCGGCCCGCGCGCCGACATGTGTGAGCGCCTTCTCCACGGAGCGGCGGTTGCCCATGCCGTAGTCAATGACCGCAACCAGCGGTTTGGTCATGTGAGCGTGCCCTTGGTGCTCGGGACACCGACCACTGTTGGATCGACCTCCACGGCGGCGCACAGCGCGCGAGCCACGGCTTTGAAGATCGCTTCGATCATGTGGTGGACGTTCGAGCCGGCCGCCACGCTTACATGCAGTGTGAGCCGCCCGTTGTTAGCGAAGGCTCGCAGGAACTCCTCAACAAGTTCATGGTCGAAGTTCCCGATCGATCCGGGCGGGAACCTGGCCTCAAAGACCAGTAGCCCACGGCCAGATAGATCGATCGCGCAACTGGCGCGAGCCTCATCCATCGGAACGGTGAAGCTGCCGTAGCGCGTAATCCCGGCGCGATCCCCAAGCGCCCGGTCCAACGCCTGCCCGATGCAGGCGCCGACATCCTCCACCGTGTGATGGGCGCCGGTCTGCAGGTCTCCTTCGGCGTGCAGGTCCAAATCCAGCCGCCCGTGTAGCGCAAGGATGTCCAGCATGTGATCCAAAAACCCGACACCGCTTTGGCGGTCCCCGACACCGGAGCCATCCAGTGTCAGCCGGACGCTAACGTGCGTCTCGCTGGTCCGGCGGTCTATCTCGGCAGTGCGGCTCATTTTGATGGATTCTGGCTGATCCTCGACTCCATGGAACGTGCGTGTAGCTCAAACCCCTCAGCGCGGGCGATGGGCACCGCGGCGCGTGCAAGCGCGTCAGCATCAGCGATACGCACTTCACTGTAGACGCGACGGAAGTGATGCGCTCCGAGGGTTGAGGCAAACCGTGCGGCCCCCCCGGTCGGGAGTGTGTGGTTAGAGCCCGCGATGTAATCACCGAAGGCGGTGCCCGTGCCAATGAACACGCACCCGGCAGTGGTGATCCTGGGAGCGAGTTGCTCGGCCTCTTGGCCGAGCAACTCCAGGTGCTCAGGAGCAAACGCTTGCGCAAGCTCAAACGCGTAGTGGAGGTCAGGCACGTGCACCAGACGGCAGATCGCCTCGCTGTCAGGCAGCTCGGTCGCGATGCGTCGCTCGACTGCCACCAACAGGTCAAGGTCGGTGCTAACGCCCACGACGAGCGTGCCCGGTCCATGCTCGCCCTGGGCAAGGAGGTCGAGTGCCACGGGCTCAACCGGCTGATCTGAGTCGATGATCGCCAACAGGTCGCTCGGGCCGGCAAAGGAGTCGATCCCGACCAGCCCAGAAAGCTGGCGCTTGGCCTCCTGCACATAGAGGTTGCCGGGTCCGACGATCACGTCCACGGGCGTGACGGTCTCAGTGCCGATCGCCAGCGCCGCGATCGCCTGGGCGCCACCCATCCGGTAGACCACGTCGGCTCCGGTCAGTGCCGCGGCGGCGAGAATCGTGGCGTTGATATCCCCGCCTGGGCCTGGTGGTGCGCAGACAGCGACGTCTGTCACGCCAGCGGCACGGGCTGTTGCCACTCCCATCACCACCGTGCTCGGGTACGGGGCACGCCCACCGGGTACGTACACAGCGGCGTGTTTGACCGCAACCTCGCGGATCGTGACGCTGTGGTGCGGAAAATCGACGGTTGTGGCTGCAGCGGTCTGGGCGGCGGCAACCCGGCCCACATTAGCCGCGGCGAGCCGCAGCCCGTCGGCAACCGCCTTGTCCAGAGCGCTCAGCGCGGCAGCCATCTCGGCAGCGGTGACTCTCAGCGCCATGGGTTCGCTGCCGTGGGTGTCGTACTTGGTGATCAGGCGCCGCAGCGCCTGATCACCGCCATCCCTGACCTGGGCGATAATCTCCGCTACCGGCCCGCCCGCAGCCGCCCCATCGGGCACCAGCCGACGCAGCTGGGCGGCCGTCGTCTGGGCGCCGCCATCAGGGATGATGATTGAGCATCTCATCGGTTCGCCGGTTCAGCGTCCGGGCAGGCGGCTCAGTAGTTCGTCGATGGCTTGCGCTTTGAGGCGGTCGGCCACCGGGTTGGCAATCAGGCGGGCGGTCGACACGGCGATCTCCTCCCGGACGACCAGATTGTTCTCACGCAGCGTCGTTCCGGTTGCGGTGAGATCGACAATGGCGTCCACCAACCCCGTCAAGGGGGCAAGCTCCACTGAGCCTTTCACCTCGATTATCTCAGCCTGACGCCCGGTCGCAAGAAAATGGCGTGCCGCCACGCGCGGGTATTTGCTGGCAACCCTCACGACACCGAGCCGACGCAGTGCATCGGCGGCGAGATCCTCGCCCGCGCGGGAGGCGACCACCATCACGCAGCGTCCATAATCAAGGTCAGCCAGCTCATGGATGTCTCGCTCCGACTGTTCCATGAGCACATCCTTGCCGGTGATACCCAGATCCGCCGCGCCGGCTTCCACGTACGTGGGCACATCTGATGGCCGCATGGTGATGATCCCAGGCCCTTCGAACAGCAGTTTGCGGTCGTTCTCCCGCAGGGGTCGCGTGTCATAGCCGATCCTGCCGAGCAGGTCCAGGGTCTTTTCGAACAGCGCCCCACGAGGAACCGCGATGCGCAGACGGGTGTCACTGCGGTGGACCTCACTCATCGTCGCGCTCCTCCGCCCGCAGGGCGACGTGCACCCTCTCCACGTCCAAGGCGAACCCTACAGCCGGCAACGCTCGGCCGAACTCTGCAAGCAGGTCGTCGTAGCGGCCACCGCTGCCTAGCGCCAACCCGTACGCGGGGTCATACACCTGGAAAATCGGGCCCGTGTAGTAGCCGAGGCTACGCACCAGTCCGAAATCAAAGATCACGCGTTTGACAACCCGCGGTGGGAGTAACTCAAGCAGATCCCGCATGTTGACCCCCACTTCCCGTAAAGGGCCGTCCAGGCCGGCGAGCAGCTCGGGTCCGCCCCTAAGCCTCGGTACGCGAGTCAACAATTCGCGGCCGTCAGGCCCCAGCCGCAGACGGTCCACCTCCCGCTCCACGCCGACATAGTCTCCGGCGGTGAGCTCGGCGATCACCCGTTCAGCTGCCGCCTCGCCAACCCCAAAAGCCTCAAGCAGCGCTGGATAGAGCGTCACGTCGCCGACTCCGACTCGGAAGCTGCGCAGGCCCGCGGCGTGCAGGGCGTCGCAGAGAACGGTCAGCACCTCCGCCGTGCCAGCCGTGCCGGGTGCGCCGATCAGCTCCACTCCGGCTTGCAGAAACTCGCGTGACTGGCCGCGTTGCGGTCTCACACCCCGATAGGCGTGCGCGGTGTAACAGAAGCGCAGCGGTGTCGGCGCCGACGCGTAGCGGTTGCCGACCAGTCGCGCGATCGGCATGGTCATGTCGGAACGCAGCACCAGAACCTCGCCGTGTTCATCAAACAGCCGGTAATGGGAAGTGAGCTTCGCCCCCTCCCGTGCGAAGGTGCGCTCATACTCAAGCGCCGGCGTGTATACCTCACCGTAGCCGTTGCGCTCAAACACAGCCCGAACGCGGTCAGTCAGCGCGCGAAGTTCACGCATCTCTTCGGGCAGCACGTCACGTGTACCGCTGGGTGTCCGGTCAAGCATCAAACACCAGTCTGCCTGAAAATCCGGTTGCGCAGCAACATCCCTCCCGGTGAAGCGTGGCGGACCCCTGCGATCCCGCACACATGCGATCGCAGCTTACGACCCGTAACGGCGAGTTTCAGTCCACAGGGCGGCTCTGATCTTCCATCCGCGTGATCTTGGCGCCCAGGCTGCGCAGCCGCTCGTCGATCCGCTCGTAGCCACGGTCGATCTGGCGTATGTTGGCGATCTCCGTGGTTCCATCCGCGCACAACGCAGCCACCAGCATCGCCATGCCCGCGCGGATGTCAGGTGACTCCACACGCTGCCCGCGAAGCTTGCGGGGCCCGACGATAATGGCGCGGTGAGGGTCACAGATGGTGATGGCAGCACCCATCAGCTGAAGCTTGTCAGTGAACACCAGCCGGCTTTCAAACATCCACTCGTGAACCACCACCGAGCCCTCGGCCTGGGTCGCCAACGCAAGCGCCACGCTGGTGAGATCCGCGGGGAAGGCTGGCCATGGCCCATCCTGAATCTTGGGCGTGTGGCTGCCCGCATCGTTTGAGATCCGGAGCTTCTGCCCGCCAGGCACGAGCACGTCAGCGCCCTGGACTTCAGTGTGCAGTCCGAGTCGCTCGAACACCAGACGAATCATGCGCAAATCCGCCGCCACAACGTCCCGGATGCGCAGCTCTCCGCCGGTAACTCCCGCAAGCGCGATGAAAGAACCGATCTCAATGTGATCCGGCGCGATGGTGTGGGTGCAGCCGTGCAGCTGGCGGGCGCCGGTGACGGTCATAACGTTCGAGCCGATTCCCTCAATCTCAGCACCCATGACCACGAGCATCCGTGCCAGATCCTGCACGTGCGGCTCCGAGGCGGCGTTGCGAATGACGGTGCGGCCAGGAGTCCGTGCGGCGGCCATCAAGGCATTCTCGGTTGCCATCACCGATGGCTCATCCATGAGGAAGTCGCAGGGCCGCAGGCCGTGGGGCGCAGAGAGCTCAATCTGCTCGGCGTGTGTGACCGTTGCGCCCAGCGCACGCATCGCGTCGAAGTGTGGGTCTAGGCGCCGCCAGCCGATCACATCACCGCCAGGAGGCGGCATCGTCGCCCTGCCAAAGCGGGCCAGCAGAGGCCCGGCGAGCAGGAAGGAAGCTCGGATCCGTGCGCCCAGCTCCCGGTCCACGCTGGTGCCGTTCACCCCGGACGCATCGACGTTCACCTCTCCGTGCGAGGTCCAAGTCACCTCAGCCCCAAGCGACGCGAGCAACGCAAGCATCGCATCGACGTCACTGATGCGCGGCACATTTCGCAGCGTTACAGGTTCGTCGGTGAGCAGACAGGCCGCGAGGATTGGCAGTGCACCGTTTTTGTTGCCGGCCGGGACGATCGTCCCTGAAAGAGGTACGCCGCCTTCAATCACGAACTTCTCCATAACTGGAGCTTAGGTAATGTCTGATCTGCGCGCAGCCAGGCTTGGCATTTGCCGACGGTGGGCACCGGACCGTGTTTCACGCTGCCGCGAGCTGCCTGCCCTTCACCTAAAGCCTCGTGCATCCGGCTGGCCATGCACCGGCAACCTTTGGAAGGTGCTTCTGCCTCCCTTATCGGCCCTGAGCTTGGGCCGCTGTCCTCAGCCGCAAAGTAGACGCTGTCAAGCCGGTTGTTTTACGGTCGCTCGCTGGATCGCACGGTAGACCGTGGAGCACACTCTCCCGTTACCGACGACCCGACCCGATTTGCGCGGTATTCGGGGCGCCGAGCACCTTGTTGGCTATGCGCGTCCGAGGACCATGTCGATACCCAGGAGGATCCGATCAAGGTGGGTGTCGCTGACTTTCCCGACGCGCTCGGTCAGCTGCCCACGGTCGATAGCGACGATCTGCGAGACGTTCGCGACAGAGTCTTGCGGCAGGCCGGTCGCGGTTGCGGGTAGTGGAATGTTCCCGGGGGCTGCGGCAAGTCTCTGGTTACTGGTCAGGGGAACGACAACGGCGGTAGCGATCCGACTGGAGTTGAATGGGTCACCTTGCACGATCACGACGGGCCGTCGAAACCCGGGTCCTGATCCCACAGGTTTATCAAGCGACGCCCAGCAGACATCGCCCTGGCTGATCACCATTCGCTACGTTGCAGCGCGCTTCGAGCGGCCTGCTCGACAAAGCCGTTGTGGTCCTGGGCCAAGTCGTCTGCCAGCTTGTTGAGCGCATCCGTGATCGTCTGCGGATCACGGCGCGCGAGGTAATCGTCCAGCGCCTCTCGGTACAACTCGCTGCGACTCTTGCCCGACCTGCTTGCGTATGCATCGGCACGGCGGAACAAGTCATCAGGAATCGAGATAGCTGTCTTCATACCAAGAGTATAACCTGGTCGAGAGCGCTGCTCTTACGCCGGCACACGTCAAACCTCATCCAACGCGAAAGAACCGCGTTGCGCGGCTAGCAGAGCGCGTGGCTTGGGGCGGTTCGGTCGTACGGGCGGAACTCGTATATCTTCAGGCCATGGCCGATCCCATCAAAATCGCTGTGCTTGACGGCGATGGAACTGGACAGGAACTGCTGGAGCAGGCACTACGGGTGCTTGACAGCGAACTCTTGGGTTTTCCCATTGAGCTTGAACACTTCGACCTTTCACTTGAGAATCGGCGCGCAACCGACAATGCCGTGATCCACGACGCCGCGCGCGCGCTGCGCGCAGCTGGACTCGGCATCAAGGCGGCGACGATCACACCGGAGGGGCCAGATGATGTCGGGACCCCGAACGCGATCGTCCGTGAGGAGATCGGTGGCAAGGTGATCGTGCGCACCGCACGGCGTCTGCCTGGTGTCGCGCCGATGGCGGGCGTTCACTACCCGATCTCAATTGTTCGCATGGCCGTGGACGACGCGTACGGCGCCAAGGAGTGGCGCACCGGTCAGCCCGGTTCCGGAGATGAACTCGCCTTCCGTGAGGAGCGCATCACCCGCTCCACCTGCCGTGCCGTGGCTGAGTACGCGTTCCGGACGGCCAAGCGGATGGACGGACGCGTCTACGGAGGACCTAAATGGACCGTGTCAGCCATCTACGAGGGCATGCTCAAAGAGGAGATGGACGCCGCCGCGGCACGCCACCCCGATGTGGAGTACAGGCCTGTCCTGATCGACGCGACCTACGCGGGCCTGCTCTCTGGAGCGACGGACCGTACGCTCGTGATCCCCGCCCTCAACCGTGACGGCGACTGTCTTTCCGACCTGGTTTTGCCGATGTTCGGATCCATTGCCGGCGCCGAATCGGTTGTGCTCGCCTTTGATCCTGACCACAACACCACTGTCGCCATGGCCGAGGCTCCGCACGGGACCGCCCCGGCGCTGAAGGGCAAAGATCTGGCCAACCCGCTGGCGATGATCCTCGCCTGCGGGGCGATCATGAACCATGCTTCGGACCGCTACGGGCAGCAGGCCGAGCGCGCCTCGCGCGCCATATATGAGTCCGCCCTGGAGACAGTCGCGGCCGGCATCAAGACAACGGATTTGGGCGGGTCATCCGGCACCACTGACTTCACAACTGCGGTTTTGAGTCCTCCCCACGGATGAATCCGGGGGATTCCTGCCTCACGCTGCGATGCGAACATGGGGTTCCTCTCGTCTGATGCGATCAGCGGCAGCAGGGTCGAAACCGGCCCTGGCCAGCATGACGCTGGCGGCGTTACGGTCCCGGTCTTCGACATGGCCGCAGACCTCGCACCTGTAGGTGCGTTGGGATAGGGGTAGGCGGGTCTTGGCTCTCGACCCGCAGTTTGAGCAGTCCATGGTTGTGTGCGCCGGGTTTACCCACGCGAGTTCGCGTCCGTGCT
>JBMFHK010000096.1:0-9772 GCA_049976865.1 Solirubrobacteraceae bacterium
TGCGGGGCTGGCGCCTGAACCTGTACCTCACGCGCCAAAACGATCTTTTGCATCTCGCCTGAGCCGATCAGCTCCACAGCCCGAGCGACGGCATACTCGTATTGGGCCGGTGGTATTGGGCTGCGAACGATGAACCGGCCGCTTGGCGCAGGATCGACCGGTGGCAGGGGCTGGGAGACGATCCTAGCCATGCGTGCGCGCAGCACGGCGATCAGTGCTTCAGTGTCATCACCGGCGCTGGCGAGCACCGTGCAGGTCAGCCATGTCCGCGCGCCCGACCTGGCGAGGCTGACCTGCGGCACAACCAGTGAAGCCGCACCAAAGCCTTCCCACGCTTCGCTTGTCGCACCGTCGTGAGCAAAAGCAAAACCGGCCACAGCGATCAGACCGGCGCCTGAGACTGAGCCGCCCGCGTCACAAACCGCGTGTGCGGAGAGATCCCGCCAGATCCGGTCAAGTTCGGCAAAACGGTGCGGACCATGTGCGGTGAGGACGGTGGCCGCCCCAAGCGTGGCCACCGCAGCACGCTCACGGTCCGGCTGCTCAAGCGCCGACCAGGGCTCATCCGCTTCGCGCGAGGCGAGCACAACCGCTGACGGATCAACTTCAAAGCCGAGTGGTTCGCTGACGCTCACCAGCCTGGTCTCGCTGCCTTTCAGCCGCATGGCTGCGGCGTGGAGTCTGGTGTGCAAGCGCCGCTCACCGGCCGCGCTCAACCACAGCCAGGGTGTTGGACCACCGGGCTGGCGGTCAGTTACGACAACGCCCTGCGGTGCTGCACCGTCCTTGAGCCTCGTCGGCTGACCGAGCTTGCGAGCGCCTCCGGGCGGCACCTGAGTGCTGCCCGGAGGCGCTCCCCGACGGCCGGGCTTCACCGCCACGTCACCGTCAGGCAGCTCACGTCTGGGCGCGGCCGCGGGCGATCGCGATCTCCCCGGTCCGTGCCATCTCCACCAGGCCGAACGGTCTGACCAGCTGCTCAAAAGCGTCGATCTTTGACTGTGTCCCGGTGATCTCAGCCACCACCGTGCGCCGGCTGACGTCGACGACCTTTGCGCGGAAGATTTCACACAGCTGCATGACCTCGGTGCGACTTGGACCATCGGCTGAGATCTTGAACAGAGCCAGCTCGCGCGCGAGCGTGTTCTCCGGCTCCAGATCCCGGATCTTCAGCACATTGATCAGCTTGTGCAACTGCTTGGTGACCTGGTCGATCGACTGGACTGCACCGTCGAGCGTCAGTGTGATGCGCGAGAGCGCTTCGTCATCGGTTGGACCCACGGCAAGCGTCTTGATGTTGAACCCCCGGCGGGCAAACAGCCCGGTGATGCGCGTCAGCACACCAGGCTTGTTCTCCACCAGCAGCGAGACGACGTGTTTACGACCGGTGCGAAAGCTGCCAGCCGCCTCCAGCTCATCCAGTGACAGCAGTTCCTTTGTTCCTGGTTCCCCCATGACTCACCCCACCATGTCCCTTGCGGCCTGTCCGGGCGCGATCATCGGAAAGACGTTCTCCTCCGCACTCACCCGGACGTCAACCACCACCGTCCCCTCTGTCTCAATCGCCGCGCGCATGTCATCAACCAACGTCCGGCGGTCAGTGAGCCGGATGCCCGTGCCGCCGTGAGCTTCAGCGAGCTTCACGAAGTCCGGGAACTGGCCGGTGTCGACATGGCTGTAGCGCCGGTCCCAGAACATCTCCTGCCACTGGCGGACCATGCCCAGATATCCGTTGTTCATGATGAACACCTTGACGTCGATCCCGTTCTGAGCGCAGGTTGACAGCTCCTGCTGGTTCATCTGGAAGGAACCGTCGCCGGTCACGCACACAACCGTCTCGTCAGGACGAGCCACCTTTGCACCCATCGCGGCGGGCAGGCCGAACCCCATGGTTCCCAGGCCACCGGAGCTGATCCAGCGCCTTGGCTGGTCAAACGGGTAGCGCTGAGCGAGCCACATCTGGTGCTGACCAACGTCGCTGCAGATGATCGCGTCGCCGCCGGTGGCCTCATACAGCGCTTGCACCATCCGCTGCGGTTTGATCTCCGGCGCTTCGCTCTCCTCGAAGGTCAGCGGATAGATCTTCTGCCAGTAGTGGATACGCCGCCACCATTCCTCCAGCCGGCCGGGATCGGGCTCCAGCGCCCGGTATTCAGCGGTGAGCTTGGGAAGGACGTTCTTCGCGTAACCGACGATCGGGATGTGCGCCGGCACGTTCTTGGAGATCTCGGCAGGATCGATGTCAATGTGAATGAACTTGGCGTGCGGCGCGAACTCGGACAGCTTTGCGGTGACGCGATCATCAAAGCGCGCTCCTATCGCAACGATCAGGTCAGCCTCATCCACCGCGTAGTTGGCTGTGCGGGTGCCGTGCATGCCCAGCATCCCCAGCCAGTGCGGATGGCTGCCAGGGAATGCGCCAAGGCCCATCAACGTGCAGGTGACCGGCAGCCTGTCAGAGGTGGCCAGCTCCACCAGCTCCGCCGACGCGCCCACCGTGCCGCCACCCGCGTAGATCACCGGCCGATGGGCGTTGGCCAACGCCTTGGCGGCAAGCTTGATCTGCTTCTGATTGCCGCGCGTGGTCGGCTGATAGCCGGGCAGATGGACGCTGGTGATCGGCTCATAAGGAATGTCACCGCGGCTGAGATCCTGTGGGATGTCAACCACAACCGGACCGGGCCTGCCGGTCCTGGCGATGTGAAACGCCTCATGAACTGCGCGAGGCAGTTCAAGTGGATGCTGGATCAGGATGCTGTGCTTGACGATCGGCATCGTTATCCCGATCGTGTCAGCCTCCTGGAAGCCGTCCGTGCCCAAGAGGTCAGTGCGGACCTGCCCGGTGAGAAAGACCACCGGCACCGAATCCATCATTGCATCGCAGATCGGGGTGACCAGATTGGTAGCGCCCGGCCCGCTGGTGGCCATGGCCACGCCAACCTGTCCGGTCGCCTTTGCGTACCCTTCGGCGGCGTGCCCCGCCGCCGCCTCGTGGCGCACCAGGATGTGACGGATCCCAGCATCGTAAAACGCGTCATAGGTGGGGAGGGTCGCGCCGCCCGGGATTCCAAATACGGCCTCGACACCCTCTGCTTTGAGACTCTCCATAAGTGCGTCGACTGCACGCATAGCGCTCGCCTCCTTTCTGAAGCTGGCGTCCGGCGCGGCCGGTCCGCGCCTACTGTGCTCGGAGTCTAATGATTCGTGGCGGCGCTGCTGCCACCCGTGCCGTGTGACTGGCTGGCGGCTCGCGCCTCGGACGCGATCGCGAAGCTCAGGAACCCAAGCTCGGTGCCACAGTGCATGCGTACCGCGTCATGGCGTTGCAAGACCCAGTGGCAGCCGAGGCGTTCGCGTCGCAGCCACCGGTTCTCACAGCGGTAAAGGATCGCGGTCAGCCGGTACCCGGGGTCCGCCATCGATCCGCCCTTGGGGTTAGAGAAGCTCCTTGGCGGCCCAAACCACGGCGACAATCACCGCGATAACGGCCACCACCCAAAAGACGGCCATCACGAGGTGCACCACGACGTGGATGACGAGCACGGCTGCGACCACCAACACAAGGCCTGCCACCCCGCGCTTGAGAATCGGATGCGTCGACCGACGTTGCTCAACCTCAGCAGACCTGCCGGACTGAATTTGACGTGCCACCTGGTTCTATCTTAGCGGACGGCGCCGGGAGCACGCGTGGGCGTTCTGGCGCTATATCTGGGACTGCCGTCGCCATGCGGCGACCGTGCCCAGCCAGTTGACCAAACCGGCAGCCTCAGATACCCAGTTGCTCGCGGATCAGACGGTTGATCTCTCCACCGTCCGCCCGGCCCTTGGTCTCACGCATCACATACCCAACCAACGGGCCGACCGCTTTGAGGTTCCCGCCGCGCACCTTTTCCGCAGCGTCCGGGTCGGCCGCGATCGCGGCGGCGACGACCTTCGCCAGGCCGCCGTCGTCAGTGGCGATCGACTCAAGCCCCTCCCGCGCAACGATCTCGGCCGGCATCCCGCCGTCAGCTACCAGGATGCTCAGCACCTCGCGGCCAGCCCCACGCGTGATCGTCTTCTCGCCGAGGAGCCTGACAAGCTCCGCAAAGGCTTGCGGAGTCACCTGCGTGCCCACGGGGTCGGCATCTGAGCCGATCCGCTCCACGAGCATCGCGATCCAGTTGGCGGCCGCGACCGGGTCGACCCGTTCACCGCTGGCCAGAACCCGCTCGTAGTAATCGGCCAGCTCGCTGCGGAACGCAAGCTCCCGTGCCCGCTCACCCGAGAGCCCAAGCTGCCGCTCAAAACGCTGGGCGCGGTCGGCGGGGAGCTCCGGCAGCGCGGCGCGCGCCGCGGCGATCATCTCATCACTCGCAGCCAGTGGGACGAGGTCCGGCTCCGGGAAGTAGCGGTAGTCGTGGGCCTCCTCCTTGGAGCGCAAGGAAGTCAGCCGTCCGGAGGCGGGGTCAAAGTGCAGCGTTTCCTGCAGAACATGTCCGCCGGAGAGCAGGATCTGCACTTGGCGGTCTATCTCCGCCTGCACACCCTGAGCCAGGTAACGGAAGGAGTTCATGTTCTTCAGCTCTGTCTTGGTGCTAAGCGTGTCAGTTCCGACAGGACGCACCGAGACATTCGCGTCTACCCGCAGCGAGCCCTCCTCCATGTTCACGTCAGAGACGCCGATCGCCCGCAGCGTCGTGCGCAGCAGGCTCAGCCACTCCCGCGCCTGCTCCGGCGAGCGCAGATCCGGCTCGGTCACTATCTCCGCCAGCGGGGTGCCGCCGCGGTTGAAGTCCACAAAGCTTCGGTCAGCCGTGTCGATCCGTCCACTGCCACCGAGGTGCACCAGCTTGCCGGCATCCTCCTCCAGGTGCACCCTGTGAATGCGCACTTCTCCGAGCCGGCCGCCGCTGGCCAGTGGCACGTCATACTGCGAGATCTGGTAGCCCTTCGCCAGGTCTGGATAGAAGTAGTTCTTGCGATGAAACTGTGACCGTGGTGCGATCTCACAGCCAAGTGCCAGACCGACCATGATCCCGAAGTGGACGGCCTGAGCGTTGATGACCGGTAGCGTTCCCGGCAGTCCCAGACAGCGTGGACAGGTATGGACGTTGGGTTCGTCGCCGAACGACAGTTCACACCCGCAGAACATCTTGGTGCGGGTCTTGAGCTGCACGTGGATCTCAAGGCCGATCACCGGTTCGTACTGTGTCTCAGCGCCCGTCACTTCGTTTCCCCTCGGCGCGTTGGCGCGCCGTCAAAGCCGATCGCCTGTTCAAGGGCGTAGGACACGTCCAGAAGCCTGTTTTCACTGAACGCCGGCCCGGCCAGCTGAAAGCCGACCGGCAGCCCGTTACTCAGACCCGAAGGTATTGAGATCGCAGGTATCCCGGCCAGCGACATGGGAACCGTACAGAAGTCGTTCATGTACATCGCCAACGGGTCTGCGGACTTCTCCCCGAACCTGAACGCCGTGCTCGGCGCTGTCGGTGTGACAATGAAATGCACATCAGCAAACGCCTTGCTGAAGTCCTCGGCGATCTTGGTGCGCACCCGCTGCGCAGTGCCGTAGTAGGCGTCGTAGTAACCGCTGGAGAGTGCGTATGTGCCAAGCATGATCCGCCGCTTGACTTCCGGACCGAAGCCGGCTGCGCGCGTACGGCTGTACATGGTCGTCAGATCACTGTCACCGCCGATCCGTAATCCGTAACGCACACCATCAAAGCGGGCGAGGTTCGCGGACGCCTCCGCCGGAGCGATCACGTAGTAAGCAGACAGTGCATGTGGCGCATGAGGCAGCCGGCATGGCAGCACGGTGGCGCCCAGCGCTTCGGCAACGGCAAGCGTCGCATTGAAGCTCTCGCGCACCTGCGGCTCAATCCCGCTGTCGGCGGCAAGCAGATCCTCCGGCACTCCCAGACGGACCCCGGTCAGATCTCGGCGGCTCGGCAGTTCGATCGCTTCAGGGAACTGCAATGAGGTTGAATCCCACGGGTCCTGGCCGACCATGTGGCGCAACATCAGTGCCGCGTCGGTCACGTCGCGCGTCAGCGGCCCGGCCTGGTCCAGCGACGAAGCGAACGCGATCATCCCATACCGTGAGCAGGAGCCGTAGGTGGGTTTTAGACCGACGATCCCGCAGAAAGCCGCGGGCTGGCGGATCGACCCGCCGGTGTCGGTGCCCAGCGCCCACGGCGCAAGTCCGGCGGCGACAGCAGCGGCGGAGCCGCCGGAAGATCCGCCCGGAACCCGGTCGTGGTCCCACGGGTTGAGCACCGGCCCGTAGGCTGAGTTCTCGTTGGAGGACCCCATCGCAAACTCATCCTGGTTGGTCTTGCCAAGCAGCCGGGCCCCGGCCGCCTGGAGCCTGCCGACCACCGTGGCTGTGTAGGGCGGCAGATACCCCTCGAGCATCTTTGACCCGGCCTGGCTGGGTACCCCCTCGGTGCAGAACAGATCCTTGACAGCCAGCGGCAGGCCGCCGAGCACCGTCCCCCCCGCATCCAGCACGCCGCTTGGACCGGGCGCAACCCACGTGAAAGCGTTCAGGGTCTCACCGGCAGCACGCTGCCGGTAGTACTCAAAGAGCTCTGCGGCGTCCAGCTCACCGGCGTTGATCGCCGCAACCGCGTCGGCCGCGGTCAGCTCAAGCAGATCGGTGCTCACTCGACCGGCACACCCGGGCTCGGGACGCCAAACCCGCCGTCATCGGTACGCTCCGGCGCGGAGGCCAGCGCCAGCTCCACGGGCAGTGACGGCACAGGCACGTCGGCGCGCAACGCGTTGACGATGTCAACAACGTGCGAGGTCGGCGCCACACCACTCAGGTCAAGCTCGCGGATCGCCTCAATGTGCTCAAGCAGCTTGGAGAGCTCACCAGCCATCCGCTCAGCCTCCTGGTCGGTGAGCTCAAGGCGGGCGAGCTTGGCCACGTGATCCACCTGCATGCGGTCGAGCATGGGCTGATTCTAAGAGATGCGGCTGGCACCCGACGGCCGGCGCAGGCGCTCGGCCGGGATCAGCTCGATATTGACCGGCGTATCTTCCGCCCGCACCCCCTCGCGGCGCAGCGACCCGTAAAGCCCCGCGACCGTCGCGGCGCACAGCGCGATGGCCGCATACGCGCCCACCGCGTGGGCGGTTCCGGCAGGCGGCGCGGTGATCACCCGCGCCACGACCGCAGCGGTGATCAGCACGCTGACCGGCTGAAGCAGGGTGATCATCACCAGCGGTACCCCCGGGGAGCGGCGGACCGTCTCAAGCACGACGATCAGGATCCCGAGCGCTGCCAGCAGCCCGGCAAAAGCCGCCAGGACACCCAGCGGACGCCGAGCCGGCAGAACCGCGTCAACCAGCAACGCCACCGACACCAAACCGACCACCCGGTCTGCAACACCCAATCTGGCAGCCTTGAAGCTCATTTAGAGATCCGTTTTTGTCATGCGCGCGTCAGCGACGACTGAGCTGCGCGTACTGGCACAGTAGCTTACGCTCCGATCCGTCCCGCCGGAACCTGACCACCACGATCCCGCCGGGCTCCAACCCGATCACCGTTCCTTCCCCGAACTTGGCGTCGGAAACGTCCTCGCCAAGGTGGAAGTCAGCTGGTTCTGTGGCGGGACGCGCACGCTGAGGCTTCCGGGCCTGCGCCGTTGCCCCCTGGCTGGCCGGTCCGCTGACCGGCCAGCGCGTCAAACGTTCACGCAAGCCGCCCTGTGCAAGCGCGCGGCCTTGCTGCTCACGGTCGGTCAGCTCGCTCGGGATCTCCGCCAGAAAACGGCTCGGCGCGGTGTAGGTATGCGCACCGAACACGGTCCGCTGCCCGGCACAGGTCAGGTACAGCTCACGCTGCGCGCGCGTGACGCCCACGTAGCAAAGGCGGCGCTCCTCCTCAAGCTGCCCCTCCTCGATCGCGCGCGAGTGCGGAAAGATCCCCTCCTCACAGCCGATGATGAAGACAACCTGGTACTCCAGGCCCTTGGCGTTGTGCAGCGTCATGAGCGTGACCAGACTCTCATCTTCAGCGCGCGTGTCGGCGTCGGCCACCAGCGCAACCTGTTGCAGAAAACCGGCCAGCGACCGCTCGGAGCTTTCCTGTACGTCATACTCGACAGCCACGTTGACAAGCTCGTTGAGGTTCTCAATGCGGCCCTGGGCGTCGATCGTGTGCTCGGCTCGCAGCGTCTCCAGGTAGCCGGTCTGTTCAAGCGTGCTGGTCAGCAGCCGCGCCACGGAGCCGTCGGTCCCGGCCAGTTTCCGCAGTTCGGCCATCACCTCCATGAAGCGCCCAAGCGCCCTGGTCGCCGCGGGTCCAAGACCGGCAACCAGGGCTGGGTCGGCGGCGGCCTGCCACATGGTTATGCCGAGCGTGTTGGCGTGGGTCATCAACCGCGCGACGGTGGTTGCGCCGATTCCACGGCGGGGCGAGTTGATGATCCGCGTAAACGCCCCCTGATCTTGCGGGTTGACCAGCGTCGTCAGATAGGCGATCGCGTCCTTGATCTCAGCGCGCTCATAAAAACGGGTGCCTCCAACAACCTGATAGCCGATCTGCGCCCGCACCAGCGTGTCCTCCAGAACGCGTGACTGTGCGTTGGTGCGGTAGAAGACGCCGATATCACTGTGGGAGGCGCCCTCGTCGACCAGGCGTTCTATCTCCCCGGCCACAAACCGCGCTTCGGCGTGCTCATCGTCAAGCTCACGGATGTGAACCGGGACGCCAGCACCCAGTTCGGTCCACAGCTCCTTGGCTTTGCGAGAGCGATTGTTCAGGATGATCGCGTTGGCGGCAGCGAGAATGTTCTGGGTCGAGCGATAGTTCTGCTCCAGCTTCAGCACGCGTGCGTCAGGGAAATGCTGGTCAAAGCTCAGGATGTTGTGAATGTCCGCGCCACGAAACCCGTACACCGACTGATCAGGGTCGCCGACGACCGTCAGATTCCGCCGGTCCCCGGCCAGCAGCTGCAACCACCGGTATTGCACCTGATTGGTGTCCTGGTACTCGTCAACCATGATCTGCGTGAACGTTTCCTGGTAGGCGCGCCGCACCTCCGGGAACAGTTCCAGGACGTTGACGGCACGCAGCAGCAGGTCGTCAAAGTCCATGGCGTTCATGCGGTGCAGCTCGCGCTCGTAGCTGGCATACACCTCAGCAACGGTCTGTTCGAAGAACGAGCCGACCAGCTGGCCGTAGGCTTGCGCATCACGCATCCGATTCTTGGCGTCAGAGATCCCGTTGTGGATCTGCACCGGCGCAAAACGCTTGGGGTCCACACCGAGCTCATCCATGCAGTGCTTGACCAGGCGCCGTGAATCCGCCTGATCGTAGATTGTGAACTGGCGGGTGTAGCCGAGTTTGTCGCCGTGGGCGCGCAGCATTCGCACGCATGCTGCGTGAAAGGTCATCAGCCACATCGCGCGCACACGGCGTCCGACCAGAAGCTCGGCGCGCTCGCGCATCTCGCTGGCGGCCTTGTTGGTGAACGTGATCGCCAGGATCTCCTCTGCCGTAGCCGCTCCCGTGGCGATCAGGTACGCGATCCGGTGCGTCAACACCCTGGTCTTGCCGGACCCGGCGCCGGCGATTATCAAAAGCGGCCCTCGCCCGTGGGTCACCGCCTGCCGTTGCGCCTCGTTGAGCCCCGCCAACAGCTGTGTGGCCTGTTCGTCAAGATCGATCATCTTCACGCTCTACGGTATCGGGGAGCGTGGTCGCCACCGACCAGCTTCGCTCAGCTTGACCAGTTTTTAGGGCGCAAGCCCCTTTCGTGAGGGTGGGGTCAAGCTTGTC
>JBMFHK010000097.1:0-9756 GCA_049976865.1 Solirubrobacteraceae bacterium
AGCGCCGTCCAGCAAGCATGGGCCGACGCCAACCTATGAACTGCGAAACCCGAGATGGGATCCTGCGATGCGACGGGCCTGGCCCTGCGATAAGGCGGAGCCCTTCCCTGCGATGCGGCTGGGCCTGTCCTTCGCCACATCATGTGTGCCGCGTGCCGGTCACGCTCTGTGATGTGGTTGGTGATGGGCTTGCGGTGAAAGCAACGATGGCGGATGATAGGCGAACATATGTTCGCATCAGTTTTCGCTGTGGCGACGCCACGAGCGCATGACGGATGACCGTCTGCGGCTGCCTGCCTCCTTTTGCCCGATGCCTGCTTCAACCTCCACACACCTTTTTACGCGCGGCGCTCTGATCATCTGTGCGCTGCGCCCACGCTTTGAATTTGTCTGTGCCGCCGGCACCCGCACCGATCTGCTGGGCGTTCCGGCGGTGGTATCCCCGGAGCCGGGCAGTCGACTGATCGGAGCGGTCTCCGCGGCGGCGGAGGGGTTTGGTATCGCTGCTGGGATGCGGCTCGGCGAGGCTCTGGCCCGGTGCCCGCAACTCACTCTGGTACCTCCGGATCCGGCAGGTGTCGCTGACGGCTTTGAACGGATGCTTTTGGCGCTTGAGTCGATCGGCGCCCGGGTGGAGCCGCTGCGGCCAGGGGCAGCATGTTTTGACGCCCGCGGTCTTCTGAAGCTTCACAACTCGGATCTGATGACGATCATCACCGCGGCGCGCCGTGCGCTTGACGCACCGGTTCGCTTTGGTGTCGCACCGAGCAGGTTCGCGGCGGTGGCGGCCGCCGGTCGCGCCAGAACGCGTAAGCCGCTGATTGTGATGGGCGGAGCTCAGCAGGCACGTGCGTTTCTGGCGCCGATGCCGGTCGAGCTTTTGCAAGAAGATCCTGAGCTGGCCTGTCTGGTTGAGCCGTTTACACGCCTGGGGATCCGCACTCTGGGTGAGCTGGCCGCACTGCCGCGAGCGGCCATGGCAGACCGTTTCGGTGCTGGCGGGCTACGGGCGCATCAACTTGCCCGTGGATCTGATACGCCGCTGCGTCCGCGTGATCCGGGTGAGCTCATCCGTGAGTCACTTGAGCTGCCGGACGCCTGCGGCGGCATACAACTGGAACGTGCGCTTGGGCTGCTGATCGACCGTCTGCTGGCCCGAGGAGAGTGTCACGGCAGAACGGTCAGGGCGGTTGTGCTCGCAGCGGTGCTGGTCGAGCGAGGGGGCACATGGCGCCAGCGCATGATCTTTCGTGAGGCCACGGCTGATCCGCTACGGATGCGCCTGGCGCTGGTGCCGCGACTGCAGACGGTGCCGGCTCCCGCTCAGACGCTGCTTCTCACCGTCGAGCGCTTTGGTCCGCCGGCCAGTGATCAGCAGGCGCTGTTTAAGGAACCCGCCCGCCTCCGTGCTGGGCGGTTACGGGAGGCGGTCCGTCAGGCTCGGCTGGTGGCCGGGCCTGACGCTGCGCTGAAGGTCCTGGAGGTGGATCCTGAATCACGGTTTGCGGAGCGGCGCACGGTGCTCACGCCGTTTGAGCTGTGAATGGTGTCCGCAGGCTGGCGGCGCCGCGTCCGGCCCGGGTGCTCACTGACGCCCAGGACGCTCCGCGGGAGATCAACGGTCGGGTTGTAGAGGCGATCCGGGAGGTTTGGCTGCTTGAGGATCGCTGGTGGACCGGCACGCCACTGCGCCGTCGTTACTGGGAGGTTGTAACTGAGGCCGGCGCCGATCTGGTCATCTTCAACGATCTGATCCACAACGGCTGGTGGATTCAGCGATGATCTGGCCGCCGGCTGGCGCGCTGGTTTCAGGCCGCCGGCTGGCGCGCCAGTGTTTTCCCTGGTGTTTGATGCTGCAGCACGAGGCGATTTTTGGCGGCCGCCATGCCGGCCGGCAACAGCGGCACCGAGCTGATCAGCAGCATCGCGATCGGCAGCCGCCAGCCGCCGGTCACATCGTGAAGCGCCCCCATGGCAAACGGGCCGACGGCGGCAAGCATGTAGCCGGCGCTCTGGGCCATTGTCGATAGGTGAGCCGCGTGGTTGCCGTCGGGAGAGCGGGCCACGATGTAACCCACCGCCAGCGCCAGCTGTGATCCTTGCCCCAAGCCGATCGCGACCGACCACAGCGCCTGCAGGGCTCCAGGTTCGATCAGCAGCCCGGCGTAGCCGCAGCCAGACATCGTCACGCATGCCGCCACCATCATCTGGCTGCGTCCTGTGCGTCGCTCCAGCGTGGGCGTGACAAGCGATGCGGCCATGCCCGCAAAGCCGCTCAATGAAAGCATCAGGCCCGCTTCCGGAGCGGACATTCCGTGGGCCCGCAGGATCGTCGGCAGCCAGCTGAGCATTGAGAAGAAGCCGAACGACTGCACGCCAAAGAAGATCGTCACAGCCCACGCCGTCCGGTCCCGCCACAGTCCGGTCACCGGGGCGCCGCTGCTCATGGTTGGCTGCTCGGTGTGCGCGCGTGTGTACGGCGCCCACATCGCCAGTGCGACCGCTGCGCCGAGGCCCCACAGCGCGAGGCTGAGGTGCCATCCGCTGCCCAACGCTTGCTCAAGCGGCAACGTTAGGCCGGCGGCAAGCGCGGCGCTTCCGCCCAGCCCGACGGAGTAGAGCGTTGTCATGAGCACTCTCTGTTGGTGGAAGTCACGTCTGATCAACGCTGGCACCAGGACGTTGGCCACGGCGATGCTGGAACCGATCACCGCTGTGCTGGCGAACAGCACCTGGACCGAACCGAGTATGCGCAGCGCCGTTCCGGCCAACAGCGTTGCGAGCACCAGGCCCAGCAGCGGCCCCATGTTGAACCTCCGGATCAGTCGGGGTGAGGCGAGTGCCACCACGCCGAAGCAGATCACCGGCACGCTGGTCAGCAGACCGCTTTCAGCCGTCGTCAGCCGCATGCTGTTGGTGATCTGGTTGAGCACCGGCGGCACTGAGGCCACCGCCAGGCGCAGATTGAAGGAGACCACGACCAGCGCGGCGCCCTTCCACAGCTGTCTGCTCACCTGCTGTTTCGCACCGCCGCGAACGGCAGCCGCAGGCGCTCGGCAATAAAAACGCGCCTGGGTGCCATCGATGCAGCTGCTGGGGGTTTAAGCATTTGAAACGATGATCCTAAGCGATGGCTGGGAAAACGACGGCAGGTCCGTCGCCACGACATGCGAACATATGTTCGTATGTCTAAAGGGGTTGCCGCATCTTACGCAGAGCTCCACGCCCACTCCGCCTACTCATTCCTGGATGGCGTCTCACTGCCTGAGGAGCTGGTGATCACGGCCCATGAGCTCGGTTACGGCGCCTTTGCGCTGACCGATCACAACACGGTCTCCGGTTCGATGGAGTTTGCCCAGGCCGCCCGCGCCCACGGTGTACGCGCCCTCCATGGGGCCGAGATCGATCTCTCTGACGGCCGCCACCTGACCCTGCTTGTCCGTAACGCAAGGGGTTGGGGCAATCTCTGCCGTCTGCTGACCCTCGCCCACGCGCACACCCGCCCCTGGATGAACGGCGACAGCGGGGATGGCGGTCCGCTGACCGCCATCCCCGGCCGGGGGCCATCTCCGTCCGCTTCCGGTCGGCCTTCCAGCGGTCGCCATCCCGGTCCGCCAGTCCCACCGTCGGTCACTGTCGAGGAGGTCCTGGCGCACTCTGACGGATTGGTGTGTTTGTCAGGCTGTTACGCCCATGGTGTCGACGATGAGCCGACACTCAGGCTGCTGCGTGATGGCTTTGGGGTCGAGTGGCTGAGGGTTGAGCTCCAACGCCCCTGCCTGCAGGGAGATCGGGCGCGTAACCGCCGTCTTGCCCGCTTGGCCTCACGGCTGGGGGTCAGGTGCGTGGCGACCGGCGACGTCCACGCCCACGCCCGCGCACGCGCGCCACTGCAGGATGCTTTTGTGGCTGTCCGTCTGCACTCCACGCTCGACTCATCCGAGCCGCAACGGCGCGGCAACTTCAGCCACGTGCTGGCATCACCGGCGGTGATGGCGGCGCGTTTTCCTGACTATCCGCAGGCTGTGGGTGAGTCACTGGCGATCGCCGAGATGCTCGAGTTTGATCTGACTCGGGACCTCAGCTACACCTACCCGGGCGCTGAGGATCCGCTCAAGCTGCGGGAGCTGGCTGGTCTCTGTCAAGCCCAGCTTAAAGGGCGCTACGGTGACCAGCCCGAGGCGTTGCGAGCCGCCGCGACGGCGCGTCTGCAACAGGAGCTGCAGATCATCGGCAAGCTCAACCTGGCCGGCTTCTTTCTGCTGCACCATGAGATCCTTGAGCTGGCCAGGGAGGTGGCGTTTGAGGTTCGTGGCCGCGGCGCCGACGGCTTCAATTCGCCTCGGGCGAGCCTGCCGCCCGGCCGTGGCCGAGGGTCCAGCGTGTCGTCGATCGTCTGCTACCTGACCGGGCTCTCACACGTCGACCCGATCGTCAACAAACTGAACATCGGCCGTTTCCTGAGTGAGGATCTGCGGGCTCTCCCGGACATAGATCTTGACTTTCCGCGAGACATCCGCGAGGTGCTGATTCCGCGTGTGCACAAGCATTTCGGTCGCGAGCAAGCGGCGCTGGTTGCCGCCTTTCCGACCTATCGTGCGCGTGGTGCGATCCGCGAGCTGGGCAAGGTGCTGGGCCTGCCGCAAGGGGAGATTGAGCGCGTTGCCCGCAGCAGTGAGGGGTGGGACGCTCGCAACGTCGGCCGTGACATTGAGGGTGCCGGTGTTGGCATGCATCCGGCCGGTGTTGGCACGAATCCGGCCGGTGTTGGTATGCATCCGGCCGGGGTGGATGCCGTCGGCCCCGAGGAGTCTCGCCTGCAGGGACGCTGGCGGTGGCTTGCCAGGCTGGCCGCTGAGGCCCACGGTTTGCCGCGCCACCTGAGTCAGCATCCCGGCGGGATGATCGTCGCCACACGACCGCTGATCGACTGCTGCCCAGTGGTGCCAGCGTCAATTGAGGGGCGCTACATCACCCAATGGGACAAGGACTCCTGTGCGGACGCTGGTTTTTTGAAGATTGACCTGCTGAGTCTGGGCATGCTCTCTGCGACTGAGCGCTGCGTGGAGCTGATCGCAAACCATCGCGGTGAGCGTGTTGACTTGAGCCGCATCCCCCACGACGACCCTGCAACCTATGCGGCGATTCAGAGCGCCCAGACCACCGGCGTCTTCCAGGTTGAGAGCCGTGCGCAGATGCAGTCACTACTGCGGACTCGCCCCCAGAATCTCAAGGACTTAGCGATCCAGGTTGCGATCGTTAGGCCTGGTCCGATCCAGGGCGGCGCGGTCAACCCCTACATTGAGCGCCGCCAGCGCCTGCGCAGCGACCCTGATTACCAGAT
This sequence comes from Solirubrobacteraceae bacterium, assembly GCA_049976865.1. Classification (GTDB taxonomy): domain Bacteria; phylum Actinomycetota; class Thermoleophilia; order Solirubrobacterales; family Solirubrobacteraceae; genus Palsa-465. The sequence goes on from JBMFHK010000097.1 coordinate 5,345, forward strand.
CTCCTACGCGCACCCCTCGTTGGAGCCGGCGCTGCGAGACACGCTCGGCGTGATCATCTTCCAGGATCAGGTTCTTGAGGTGGCGGTCGCGTTTGCCGGATACCGGCCCGGCGAGGCTGAGGATCTCCGGCGCGCAATGAGCCGTAAGCGCTCAGTGCTGGCGGTCGAAGCTCACCACAAGCGGTTTGTGGAAGGCGCCATGCGACTGCACGGGGTGGACGCTGAGCTGGCTGAGCGGGTGTTTGGCATGGTGCGTGGCTTCTCCGGGTTTGGCTTCCCCAAGTCACATGCCGCTGCCTTTGGCCTGCTGGCCTACCAGTCGACTTGGCTACGTGTCCATTACGGCCCGGAGTTTCTGTGCGCGCTGCTCAACGAGCAGCCGATGGGCTTCTACCCGCCTGATGCGCTCATCCATGAGGCGCAGCGCCGAGGTCTTGAGGTCGTTGCGCCGGACGTCAACCGGTCAGATGTGGAGTGCACGCTTGACGGTGACGGTCGGGTCCTGATCGGGCTGGGTTACATCCGCGGCGTCGGGCGCGCGGAAATGGAGACCCTTGTGGCCGAGCGCCGGGCAGGCGGGGTGTTTTGCAGCCTGGCCGATCTGGTTTCACGCGCGGGAGTGAGAGCGTCGACGCTGGATCTGCTCGCCTGGGCCGGCGCGGGTGACCGGCTGGCCGCGGATGACCGGCTGGCCGCGGGTGATCAGCTGGCCGCGGGTGATCAGCTGGCCGCCGAGCCGTCAATGGATACGGCTGCGGCCCTTGCGCCGGCTCCGTCACTGCGTCGCCTGGCGCTTTGGCAGCTTGGGATGGCAGCCACCGGTCACGGGGTTCGCGGTGGCACCCAGTTAAGCCTGCCGCTTGAGTTGCCGCAGGCGCCGCCGCTACGCGAGCTCACCGGCTGGGAGGCGATGATCGCTGACTATGGCTCGCTTGGGCTGACGGTGAACTCACACCCGCTCGCGCTTTTGCGGGACCGTCTGTCAGAGGCAAGCAGTGACAGTCGTGATCTGGTGAGTCTTTCGCACGGCAGCCGTATCCGGATTGCCGGCCTGGTGGTTGCGCGGCAGCGCCCCGACAGTGCTGGTGGCGTTGTGTTCATCCTGCTTGAGGACGAGTTCGGTGCCATCAATCTGGTGGTGCCTCCGCCTGTCTATGAGCGCCATCGCCTGGCGATCAGGACTGAGCCGCTGCTGCTGGTTGAGGGCAGGGTTGAACGTTACGCGGCCAGCGGCGGGGCGGTGAACGTCCTGGTCGATCTACTCGGCGCTGTAGGGGCACCAGACGGGGCGCTTGCGCCGGTCAGGGACTTCGCTGCCGTGGATGATGGGGTGCTTGCCCAGGAAGGGGGCGGTGCTGATATCTCAGCGGGCGGTGAGGGGACTGAGCCTGGATTTGATGAGTTTCGTGCGGTTGCGCCCCCGGTCATGAGTTTCGCGGCCGGCCGACGCCGTTAACCAACTTCCTGCTGTTGTCTCGCACGGTTTGTGACAGCCGCCCGGCTTGGGGACGATGGGCCGGAGCACCTCCAGGCGGTGTCTGGCAAAGCCTGGCAGTCTTCCGTCCGCGATCATTGGTAGGCTCACGCACGTCATAGCTGAATTCCTGCTCATCCGTCCACAGATGGTTGGGAAGCGGGGGACCCAGGTTGGTGGAGAACCTCGGCAGAGGTGCTCCAGGGGCGAATCGCGTGACCCAACGCGTAGCACCGCTCTTTCGGTGCGAGTCCGTCAGCTAACCCCGTAAGCGCAAACAACGGAAAGAGGACGCGATCTTCCATGCCGCCATCGGGAGCAAAGTTCACAGACTGGCAGCAGCTTGATGGTGAGGATCAGCTGCTGATGGGCGAGGATTTCAGCTGGTCAGAGCCGCCGCCGCATCGTAGTTCGCGCACGTTGGAACGCCGCGCGCTCACGCCACCCGACGTGGCACAACGTCGAAGCTCGGGCTACGTGGCGCTTCACGACGTGCCGGGTGGCCACCAGGTTAATGGGCAGCGAGCCAGCCTGGATGGCGCCGGTGCTCCGGCGAGCCCGGGCCAGCGTTCCAGCCCACGCGGATCGCAGGTGCTTAGACAGCCTCGCTACGGCGACCCGGTCTGGGATGAACCCGTCGTTGCCGGTCGCCGCGCGGACCGGGGAAACGGTCGGCGTGAGGCGGGTGGTCGTGTTGCGCAGCGTCGAGGGCGTTACACGGCGGCCCGTCGCGTGTCCAGCCCTGTCGGCAATGGTGTGGGCAACGGACCTGTGCGCACGGGCGCTTTTGGTGTGAGCCCTGGACGTGGGGATCAAATGCTTGCCATGCGGTCGCGGGACGACAGCGCAGTGTTTGCTTCGCTTGAAGCCGAGCTTGCTGGTCAGCCGGTCTTCAACCCTCACGATGCTGCGAGCTACGCGCGCGCACTGGTGCTTGAGGACCGGTCTGGCCGACTGGGTCTTGACAGTTCAGGCCGGCGAACGGTGGTCATCACCGGCCGAGGCGACTCCAGGTACACCTTGTCCGCTGTCCGACGCCGCGCGTCAGAGCGACAGCTCTCATTCAAACAACGCGTTGGTTTTGATCCGGATCACGCCGCAATGTGGGCGATGCTGTTGGGCATCGCGCTGCTGATCGGCTGCCTGGTCGCCTGACATGGTGCGGCTGGATCGCGCCGACGCGTGTAACCAGTAAGGTTGCTGCGTGTGAACCAGGCTCAACCAGTGACGGCTGAGGAGGTGCTGGCCCAGGTCAGCGCTGCAGGCATTCGTTTCGTTCGCCTCTGGTTCACCGACATCCTTGGCAACCTCAAGGCGTTCAGCATCAACAGCAGTGAGCTCGCCAGCGCTTTTGACGGCGGCATCGGTTTTGACGGTTCCTCCATTACCGGGTTCAATGCCGTTGAAGAGTCAGACATGCTCGCTGTGCCTGACCCCAGTACGTTTGCCATGCTCCCCTGGAGCGACGGTGACCGTCCCGTGGCCCGGATGTTCTGCGACATAAGGACGCCTGAGGGCCAGCCCTATGAAGGCGATCCGCGGCACATTCTTCGCCGTGCCGTCCAGCGGGCCGAGACAATGGGCTTTGACCACTTCTACGTCGGGCCGGAACTTGAGTATTACTACTTCCGTGACGTCCGCTCGACCGAGGTGCTGGACGAGGGTGGCTACTTTGACCTGACGACGCTTGATGCAGGTTCGCACCTGCGACGCGACACGGTCCTGGGGCTCGAACAGCTGGGCATTGAAACCGAGTACTCCCACCATGAGGCCGGGCCTTCCCAGCATGAGATTGACATGCGCTACACCGACGCCCTGACAATGGCTGATCACTGCATGACCTACAGGATCACGGTCAAGGAATACGCCCTCAAATATGGGTATCACGCGACCTTCATGCCCAAACCGTTGTTCGGCAAAAACGGCTCGGGCATGCACACCCACCAGTCGCTCTTCCGTGGCGGTCGCAACGCCTTCTTCCAGGCCGGTGATCCGTACAACCTCTCCGACACCGCCAAAGCGTTCATCGCGGGCCAGCTGCGCCATTCCCGCGAGCTCAGTTCGATCTACGCCCAATGGGTGAACTCGTACAAGCGGCTGGTGCCCGGCTATGAAGCGCCGGTCTATGTGGCGTGGTCGCGGCGCAACCGCTCAGCGCTGGTGCGGGTTCCGTCCTATCACCCGGGCAAGGAGCAGGCGACACGGATGGAGCTGCGCTGCCCGGATCCGGCCTGCAACCCATATCTCACCTTCGCGGTACTGCTCCAAGCCGGTCTGGAGGGCATTGAGCACGGCTATGAGCTGCCCGATCCGATGGAGAAGAACCTTTATCACCTCTCCCCCAAGGAACGCCGGCGCCTTGGCGTCGAGCAGCTGCCGGAGACGCTCGGTGAGGCGATCGAGCTGACCGCCCAGTCTGAGCTGGTTCTGCGCTCGCTCGGTGAGCACACCTTCAACCGCTACATAGAGATCAAGCGCCAGGAGTGGGATGACTACCGTGTCCAGGTCACGCCGTGGGAGCTTGAGCGCTACCTGCCCATCCTTTAGCCGGTTGTGCTCGCGGTTACCCTGAGTCCTCCCGGCCAAGAGCGAGCTTAGATGCGCAAACTGACTGGCCTGGATGCCAGTTCGCGCATCTGGTACCGGCGGGCTCAGGCAGTCAGCGCAACACGGGGCAGTATGACGGTCAGCCGAGACGACCGTCGTTGCGCAGCCGAGCGCGCGTGACTGCCACCGGTGTACTGCGCCTGGTGTTGTTGGAAGTTTCGTGCAAGGCTGATTTCTGGTTGATCCAAGCACGGGCGAGTGTGCAGGCGTGTGGCGGGCGGGGAGTGTGCCGACACCGTCACACTCCCCGCCCGGGCGCCGCCCTGCCCGGGCGCTGCTCATCGCGGGCATGCTGTGCTCGCGGTGAGATCAGAGGCGGCATGCGAGCGAG
>JBMFHK010000098.1:0-9472 GCA_049976865.1 Solirubrobacteraceae bacterium
GCTCCCGTTATGACTCCTCCAAACCCTCACGGGATTTACGGCGGGGACCACTAAGGAAGTGTCAGGGATCCAGTTGCGGGGGTTGGTGTTGAGCGCCTCTGCCCGCAACCGGACTCGGCGGCGTTTTACAGATGGTTTGGTTTTACTGGCTGTGGCAGGGGCCGGTTTGAGGTTGTTGGCGGCGAGCAAACCGTTGCGGGCGTGGTGAAGCGCTCAAATCCGAGCAGGTCAGAGCACTTGCGGACGGCAAACCGTCGCGCGGGCCGTGAAGCGGCATGAAATGCACAAACTGCGCGCCTGAAAGCCGGTTTGTGCATCTGATGCCGAAAACAGGCGGGTTTTTGCGCAAACTGGCTTTGCGCAGCGCAGTTTGTGCATTCTGACTCGGCGGGCTCAGGCAGTCAGTGCAACACGGGGCAGTATGACGGTCAGCCGAGACGACCGTCGTTGCGCAGGCCGCAAAGCCAACAGACGACGTGAACAGTTAGAGCGCCGGGACTTTCGGCGGTTGGGCAGATCCTCACGGTTTCGGGGTGCTGCTCAATGGCAGTCCGGTGCGGCTCGGTCTGGTGGGCGGTGGCTGTGGGGTGGACCATGTTGTGGCGTTCATCCTTGGTGCGCCCTGGTTTTTGCTGATCAGGCGCCGCTCGGCTGCAGTCCGCCGAACCCCGTCCAGAGCGCCGCCATTGCCGCGTCCACGACCTCTTCGCGTCTGACCTGCGGGTGGCTCTCCCACCAGCGGGCCGCGGCGGTCAGACCGTCGCGATGGATCGCAAACAGTGCCCGCGCGCGCACGGTGTCTGGTTCCAGGCCGGCGCGACGGGCGTCAGCAGCCAATAGCTCGGCCAGGACCCTGTTGGACGCCTCCCTGGTTTTGCGGTACGCGTCCGCCACCGCCGGGCTGGTGGGCGGATTGGCGGGCTGCAGCACGTGCCAGCCCAGCGGGTGTTCTTCCACAAACCGCAAGAAGGCGTCAAACGCGCCGCGCCAGCGATCCTCGGTGGCTCCCGTTGAGTGCAGCGCCACGCTCAGGTAATCCAGTAGCTGGCGCTGCTCAAGCTCCAGTACCTCCACAAACAGCGCGTGCTTGGAGGGGAAGTGGTCATAGATCACGGTGCGCGTGACGCCCGCGGCGCTTGCGATCCGGCCGACTGAGGCGGCTTCATAGCCGTGCTCGGCAAACTCAGAGAGCGCCGCGGCGAAGATCATCTCGCGTCGCCTGGCGCCCTTCAAACGCGACCTGGCGGTGCGTGGTGGCGGGGTGGGCATGTGAGCCATAGTAATATCCGACAGGTGTGTCGGTTAAACCGGCAGGTCGCCGAGTTTCAAGGAGCCTCTCCGCATGCAACCCAGTGAAGCGCTGATCTTCGATGCGATCCGCACACCGCGTGGACGCGGCAAATCCAGCGGAGCTCTCTACACGGTCAAGCCGGTCGATTTGGTGGCGGGCCTGATCAGGGAGCTTTTGGCCCGCAGCTCAGAGCTTGATCCGGCCCGCATAGAGGATGTGGTTCTTGGCTGTGTGGCGCCGGTTGGGGATCAGGGCGGTGACATAGCCAAGGCGGCTGCTGCCAAGGCGGGCCTGCCCTACACCGTCCCGGGCATGCAGCTGAACCGTTTCTGCGCATCGGGACTTGAAGCCGTCAACCTGGCCGCTCAGAAGGTTATCTCGGGATGGGAGCAGCTGGTGCTGGCCGGCGGGGTTGAGTCGATGTCCAGGGTGCCGATGGGCGCCGACGGGGGCGCGTGGGCGATGGACCCGGAAACCTCATACCAGCTGTCATTTGTCCCCCAGGGGATCAGCGCCGACCTGATCGCAACCGTGGAGGGCTTTAGCCGCGAGGAGCTTGACGCGTATGCGGCCCGCTCCCAGCGGCTCGCGGCCGCCGCCGCCGCGGAAGGAAGGTTTGAAGGTTCACTGATCCCGGTGGCGGATCTCAACGGCGCCGTGCTGCTGCGCCACGATGAGCTGATCCGACCTGACACCAGCGTGCAGGCGCTGGCCGAGCTGGAGCCTGCGTTTGCGGGGATCGGTGACTTTGGTGGCTTTGACGCGGTGGCCCTGCAGAAGTACCACTGGGTGGAGAAGATCAATCACGTTCACACCGCCGGCAATTCCTCCGGCATCGTCGACGGGGCCACGCTGGTGTTGGTGGGCAGCGAGCAGGCCGGTGCTGCCATGGGCCTGAGGCCAAGGGCCCGCATCCTGGCCAGCGCGACCATCGGTTCGGAGCCGACAATCATGCTCACCGGGCCTGCGCCGGCCTCGCGCCGGGCACTCGCCAAGGCGGGCCTGACGCTCGATGACGTCGATCTGATCGAGGTCAATGAGGCGTTTGCGGCGGTTGTGCTCAGGTTCTTGCGTGACATGGCTGGCAAGGGGCACGAACAGGAGCTGCTTGAGAAGGTCAACGTCAACGGCGGTGCCATCGCGATGGGTCACCCGCTGGGCGCGACGGGCGGCATGATCCTCGGCACGCTGGTTGACGAACTTCACCGCCGCAAAGGCCGCTACGGGCTGGTGACGCTGTGCATCGGTGGCGGCATGGGCACTGCAACGGTTGTGGAGGCGATCTACTGATGGGCACAGAAAGTGACGGCGCCATTTCCGCTGATGCGGGTGAGGCTGGCGAGCGTCTCGGCACGGTTGTGTGGCAGCACGATCCGGACGGAATCGTCACGCTGCTGTTTGATGACCCTGACGCGTCCGCCAACACGATGCAGGAGAACTACCGCCAGTCCATGCGGGCGGTAGTTACCAGGCTGAGGGCGGAGCGGCAGCAGATCACAGGTATCGTGCTTGCCTCCGCCAAGAAGACGTTTTTTGCAGGCGCCAACCTCAACGCTCTGCGCGACGTGCAACGCGCCAACGCAGATGAGTTTAAAGCGTTCATCACCGAGGTCAGGGCGCAGCTGCGCGCGATTGAGACGCTTGGCGTGCCGGTGGTCGCCGCGATCAACGGGGCGGCGCTGGGCGGCGGCCTGGAGATCGCTTTGGCGGCCCACCACCGGATCATGCTCGACGATCCAAAGGCAGTGGTCGGCTTTCCCGAGGTGACTCTCGGGATCCTCCCGGGCGCCGGCGGTGTCACCCGCACGGTGCGCATGCTCGGGATCGGCCAGGCTCTGATGGGTGTGCTGCTGCAGGGCCAGAAGCGTTTTCGCGGCCAGGAGGCCAAGCAGCTGGGCCTGATCGATGAGATCGTTGCCAGCCGGGAGGAACTGGTCCCGGCCGCCAAGCGTTGGATCGCGCAGCGCAATGCGACCGGACAGCCCACCCAGCAGCCCTGGGATGCCGACGCGAAGTACAAAATCCCTGGTGGCACGCCCTCCACGCCCGCCTTTGCCGCCAACCTGCCGGCTTTCCCGTCGAATCTGCGCAAACAGATCAAGGGGGCGAACCTGCCCGCCCCGCACCACATCATGTGTGCGGCGGTGGAGGGGGCGCAGGTCGACTTTGACCACGCGCTTGAGATTGAGTTGCGTTATTTCATGGATCTTGTGACCGGCCAGGTTGCCAAGAACATGCTGCAAGCGTTCTGGTTTGACCTCAACAGTGTCAACGGCAACCGGGGCCGTCCTGCCAAGACCGAGCCGCACCGTGTGGAGAAGGTGGTGGTTCTCGGCGCTGGCATGATGGGCGCTGCGATCGCCTACGTTGTCGCCAACGCTGGGATTGACGTGGTTCTCAAGGATGTCAGCCTGGAGGCGGCACAGCGCGGCAAGCAGTACTCAGTGGCGCTGGTTGAGAAGGCGTTGCAACGGGGCCGCTGGTCACCTGCACAGGCCGAGGAGCTTCTGGCCCGCATCCATCCCACCGGCCAGGCGGCTGACGCCGCTGGCGCCGAGGTGCTGATTGAGGCGGTCTATGAGGACCCGGGCCTGAAGGCCCAGGTCTACGCTGAGATTGAGCGCCATCTGGCATCCGACGCGCTCTTGGGGTCAAACACCTCCACGCTGCCGATCACTGAGCTCTCAACCCACGTCAGCCGCCCGGATGACTTCATCGGCATCCACTTCTTCTCGCCGGTGGACAAGATGCCGCTGGTTGAGCTGATCCGCGGAGCGCGCAGCAGCGATGCCACCGTGTCCAGGGCGCTTGACTTTGTCAAGCAGATCAAAAAGACGCCGATCGTTGTCAACGACTCGCGTGGGTTCTTCACGAGCCGTGTGATCGGCACCTTCATCGATGAGGGCATCGCGATGCTCGCGGAGGGGATCCCGCCGGCCAGTATTGAGCAGGCAAGCTCCCAGGCGGGTTATCCCGCTCCGGTCCTACAGCTCTCCGATGAGCTGAACCTCAAGCTGATGCGCAAGATCCGCCTGGCTGCCGTGCATGCCGCTGACGGCAGTGCCAGCGGCTGGGACGGGAGCGCGGCGGAGGTGGTTATCAACCGCATGCTGGACGAGTTCGACCGTCCCGGCAGGCTGGAGGGCCGTGGCTTCTATGAGTACCGCGACGGCAAGCGGATCGGACTCTGGCCAGGGTTGCGTGATGCTTTCCAGCCGGTGGAAGATCCGAGCGCACTGTCACTGCGGGATCTGCAGGAGCGGATGCTGTTCATTGAGGCGCTGGAGGCGGTCAAATGTGTGGATGAAGGTGTGATCCAGTCCGTCGCGGACGCCAACATCGGCTCGATCTTCGGGATCGGCTATCCGCCCTGGACCGGCGGGGTGCTGCAGTACATAAACGGCTATGCCGGCGGGTTGACAGGCTTTGTGGCTCGTGCCCGTGAGCTTGCCGCCGCTTACGGCGAGCGTTTTGAGCCGCCCGACTCGCTGGTGGCTCGTGCCCAGCGCGGCGAGCGTTTCAGTGATGAGCCCTGACCGCCAGCAGGTGCTGTGGCTGGCAGGCCAGTTGCGCTTTCAGCGGCGGCTCGGCACCGCTGCCGGTTTGACCGTTAGGCTGAACTGATGCGCAGACCGAGCCGCAACCGCGCCGACGGGCCCCGTCGCCCCGTTTCTCCCGGGCGGATCCGGGGGTCCGGTCGCATCGGTCCCCCCCGGCCGGTCCGCGGACCCGGTCGTACCGGTCCCCCGGGCAGCTACGGGAGGCTCAGCCTTGCGGGTGGCGGTCGGCGCCGTCACAACGCCAGACGTAGCCGCGGACGCGCAGCCGGTCTGATCCGGCTCGCCGTGCTGGTTGCGGTCTTGGTCGCTGTGGTGGTATTCATCTTCAGCCGTGGTGGCTCAGGGAGTCACAGGGTGACGGCCGGATCCGGTGGCGGCCAGCGCGCGTCGGCATTGGCGCCGCGCACTGGGCGGTCAGACAAGGGGACGAAGGCGACGCGGCGCCGGGCCAGCAGCAAACTTGTGCGTAACGCGACACCACAACCGGGCTGGCGCAAGTACACCGGCCCAGTGCCGATCCTTGTCTACCACGCACTTGGTCCGGCGCCTCCGGGTGCACCGTTCCCGCTGCTCTATGTGTCCTACGGCAACTTCAAGGATGAGATGGCGTGGCTGTACCACAACGGTTACCAAGCGGTCACTCTGGATGAGGTGATGAACGCTTGGTATCACGGAGGCACCCTGCCGGCTCACCCGATCGTGATCACCTTTGACAACGGCTATCCGGAGCAGGTCAGGTTCGCGCCGCGCGTGATGGCCAAGTACGGCTGGCCGGGTGTGCTTGACGAAATCACTGAGAACCACCTGCCACCCAGCTATATCTGGCCGGTGATCCACATGGGCTGGGAGGTGGACTCCCACTCGCTCACACACCCTGATCTGGTTACCGCAACGCCGGCCGAGCTGTGGGCGCAGGTGCACGCCTCGCGTGTATACCTGCGCAAGACCTTTCACATCCCGGTGAACATGTTCTGCTACCCGTCAAGTGAATATGACGCGGCTGTCATTGATGCGGTCAAACGGGCTGGTTACAAGCTCGCGGTCACCGAGGGGCACGCCTACGCTTACCGCACCGAGCCTTACTTGCTGCCGCGTTTTGAGATCGAAGGCGACGTGTCAGAGCTGGCCGCTGACCTGCAGGACACCAGGCCCGCCGCCTACGGCTGGTGAGGACCCGGGCGCGATCCTGCGCCAGGCCGCCATACGCCAGCCCGCCGCCTACGGCTGGTGAGGACCCGGACCTTCGGCCTCGGTCAGTCCGATTGGGCAGTTTGAGCGCGGACCATCAGGGCAGGCGGGCGTGGAGGCGGAGCCGCAAGCGCTCAGGACCGCTGTGCAAGCTGCTCGTGCAGCTCGGCGATCACCACGTGCGGGTCGGTGCTCTGTGGCCGTGGCAGCTTGAAACGGTCACGCGTTGTGCACCAGTCATCCGCCCCCATCCTGGCGACCAGGTCGAGCTTGGCGGGGTCGGGGTGCGGCCCGTTGAGCATGTCTTCGTCGCGCAGGTGGACACGCAGGATCCAGGCGACGATCAGGCTGTTTGATGCGTTGCGGGCGCTGCCCAGCTCAAGTATCTGCATCACCCGGCACTCAAGTGCCGCCGGTGACTGCGCCACCCTTGGCGCAGCAACCAGCTCCGATTCCACGGCGGTGACGTCAAGCAACGCCCACTCGTCCACCTCGGGTCCCCATTCACCGCTTGACGCGTTGGCGGTCTCCGCCAGCGCGCGGTCCACCAGGTTCACCACGAACTCACCGCTTGCCCGGATGTTGCGCAGCGAATCCTTACCAACTCCGTCCCGGCTGCCAGGGCCCAGGCCGATGGTCGGTGGATCAACGGAGAACACGTTGAAGAAGGAGAACGGTGCAAGGTTGCGCGAACCGTCCGGACCGAGCGTCGACACCCAGGCGATGGGGCGTGGGGAAACCAGGCCGTTCACCAGTGCGTTGCGCTCACGCGGCTTGAGCGCGGCTGGATCGATTATCACGGCGCCGCGGCGGTGAAAGTGTTGACGATCTCTCCAACGTCCTCAATCGTGACCGTGACCGTGTCACCAGCCGTCAGGAAGCGTCCGGTGGCGGCGCCGACGCCGCCGGGGGTGCCGGTGGCGATCAGATCCCCCGGCTCAAGCGTTACGATCCTGGACAGGTCGGCGACCAGCGTCGGCACGTCAAAGAGAAGGTCGCCGAGCTTGGCATGCTGATGCTGCTCGCCGTTGACAGTCAGGCTGATTTGCTTCTCTGTGACATCTCCCACCTCGTCGGGGGTGACGATCCACGGCCCCCAAGGGGTGCAAGCCTCGAAGGTTTTTCCTGCAAAGAACTGGCTTGAGCGCTGCTGATAGTCACGCATGCTCACATCGTTTAGGACCGTCAGTCCCGCAACATGATCCCAGGCGTCGGCGGCTGCGATGTCACGCCCGGCTACGCCGATCACAAAAGCAAGCTCCGCCTCATGGTCCACCTTCTGGCTGGCCGCTGGCAGGACGATCTCCGCGTAGGGGTCGGTTAGTGCGCGCGGCAGCTTGGCAAACAGGGTTGCGGCTGACGGTAGCTCGTGGCCCATCTCAAGAATGTGGTTTCTGTAGTTGAGCCCGACGCAAACCACCGCGCCAGGGTTCAGGACCGGCTGGCGCAGGCTGGTGCGCTCGTAGGGGCGTGCATCATCCGGCCGCTGCGCGGCTGCCCTGGCGAGGCTCATGCCGTCCGGGTCCTGCAGCAACGCGCCAACATCTTCATAGCCGTTCACCGGCACAGCGCCGGCATCCACGATGACTGCCGCCGTTGTGACGCCGTCTCCGACCGTTAAGGTTGCAAGTTTCATGCAGACAGGATGCCACGATCCTGGCGTCCCGCCAGCGTCCCGCTCGGCGCAAGCCGGAAGGCGGAGCGGGGGATTTCACCCACCAGGTCCTGGGCGATCTGCCGAGCTTCCCGTACCGTCAGCTGGTGGTTTGCCACGAGTTCCGCAAGGTAGCGGGCGTCCAGCCGGCGGCTCATGTCATGCCGGGCTGGGATCGAGCACAGGGCGCGCGTGTCATCGACAAACCCGGAGGTTTTGTAGAAGCCGGCCGTCTCGGTGACCGCCTCGCGGAACCGTCGGACCGCGGCGGGCGCGTCCAAAAACCACCACGGGGCACCGATGTAGACGCTTGGGTAAAAGCCCGCCAGCGGCGCAATCTCGCGTGAGAACGCGGTCTCGTCGGTGGTGAACAGGACGATCCGGAAGTTCGGGCTGGTGCCCACCGCGTTGAGCAGCTCGCGTAGCGGCTGCACGAAGTCGGTCCGGACCGGGATGTCATGGCCGGTGTCGGGCCCAAAGGCCGTGAAGGTGGGTCGATGGTGGTTGCGCACAACGCCGGCGTGGAGCTGCATCACCAGACCGTCCTGCGCGGCCAGCAAACCAAGCTGGTAGAGCATGTTGCGCCGGTAGGCGAGCGCCTCCCGGTCGTTCACCGATCCCGTCAGCGCACGCTGGTGGATGGCCTCCGCCTCCCGGTCGCTCAGCGGCGTGGCCCACGCGTCCTGGACACCCGTGTCAGTGGCGGTTGCGCCGTGGGCACGGAAGTACTCGCGCCGTACTCGCAGGCCGTCAAGCAGCCCCCGGTAGCTCTCACAGTCCACGCCGCTTGCCTGCGAGAGCGCCTTGAGGCGCTCACGCCAGCGCTTACCGCCGGGGGTCATGTAAGCGTCGGCGCGGAAGGTGGGGATCACCCGCACACCGAACCCGTCTGCCGCCAGCGCGTCGTGGTGTGCGAGCGTGTCGGCTGGGTCGTCGGTGGTGGCCAGGAGCTCAACGCCGAATCCTGCAAGCAGCGCACGCGGCCGAAACGCATCCTGACGCAACCGCGCGGCAAGCGCGTCGTAGAGCTCATCGGCGGTCTGTGCACTGAGAGCCGGCTCGAGCTTGAACACCCTTGCGAGCGTATCCTGGAGCCAGTAGCGCACGGGCGTTCCGGCAAACAGCCGCCAGTTCTCACACAGCGTCCTCCAGATCTCTCGGGGTGCTGTCGTGGCACTGGGCGACCGCGACGGTCCGGCGGCTCCCAGCCCCAGCGACTGGGGTGGTACGCCCGCGCTGTGCAAGAGCCGCGTGATGTAGTGGTCCGGGGTAACCAGCAGCGCTGCGGGATCCGTGAACGGCTTGTCCTCGGCAATCATCTGCGCACTGACGTGGCCGTGTGGGGAGATGATTGGCGCCTTGGCTACCGTTTCGTAGAGATCCCGGGCGAGGTCTACAACGGCGGGGTCGCTTCCGAGCAGGCGGTCCGGGTGAGCAGGCACCTCACGCAGACTAGCGGTGCGAACATGGCGGTTGCGCTTTGCCCGCAACTTGGCTCAGCCGGCCCGGCCGCAGCATGTTGCCGAACCGATCCGTTCCAGCCCCGGGGTGCCGACCCCCACCCGGCCAGCAGGCAGCCCGTCCGCTCACCCGCCGCAGTGCGGGGAGGGAAATCCCCGGCACGGTGACTGTGCAGGTGTCGGCGGCGGCTTGGTTTGGGCTGTGATCTGGCGGCGATCTGGGCCGGAGCGCTATGGAGGTGTCAGGGATCCGGTTGCGGTGGTTGGTGTTGCGCGCCGCTGCCCGCAACCGCACTCGGCGGCGCCGAACGGCGGCGCT
>JBMFHK010000099.1:0-9404 GCA_049976865.1 Solirubrobacteraceae bacterium
CGCGGCGATCCGTTGGACACCGCTCCAGGCTACTGCACCGAGATGGAGGACCGATGTTCATTTTTTCGGTAGTCAGATCGATGAGGAACCCATGCACGCAAGACCGCGAACTATGAGTTCGGGTAGCTTACGCCTGTTCAGCCTGGCGGCGGCGGGCGTGGCGGCGCTGCTGTTGCAGGCCGGTGTCGCCCAGGCTGCCATCACTCAAACGGCGATCACCTCCCCGGCTGACCCGTCTTACTTCTACGACCCCACCGGGGGCGCGTTTGGCGCCATCACGGTGAGCGGCACGACCAACAGCAGCGCACCGGCCACAGATCAGGTTGACATCGTCTGCTCAATTGACAACGGCACCACTACGGACCCCACGCCGCCGTCGGGCGCCCCGATCGAGCCGGTGGCAACCGGTATCCCGCTTGACGCAAACGGCGACTTCTCAACGACCGTCACCTACGCTTCCATTGAGGCGGCGACCGGGACCGGCCAGTGCCGGCTGCGGGCGGTACCGGCCGGCACCACGCCCACCGACATCTCCGCTTTCAGCGGCCCGCGCGTGCTGCTCGCCTACCTGAACCTCGGCTACGGGGGCGTCCCTGGGGAGAGCGTCGGTTATGACAACGTGCTGGGCACCTACATCCTGGTGGCACCACAGCTCGGTGCTGTGAACAGCTTCACGGCAGCCGACACCTACTACAGCTACAGCTGCGGCCTGGCCATGAGTCTCGCCTCGCCAACATACTTCGGTGAGACGGCCAGCAACAGCTTTGACTGCTCGGACACCTACTACGACGCCGAGGATTCCGCCGGGTCGCTCTCCGTCGACGGAGAGCCCGCGCAGACGGCCTACGCCGGCAGCGGCACCCCGATCGGGGTCAGCGCCGAGCAGAACCCGACCAACGGCGACATCACGATCCATGAGACCGAACCGCTGGATCTGTGCACGGATAGCCAGTCCTCACCCTGTGCGGGCAGCTACTACAGCTCCGGCGTGGAGGACGATCGCAGCATCCAGCAGACCAACAACGGCCATGTGGTGTTGGTCACGGACACCTTCCGCAGCACCGACAACCAGGCCCACACCGTCAGCTTCGACGTTCCCAGCCAGGTCGACAACGGCACCCCTGCCACCACCGCCAACGTGGGCAACTACATCTACTTCCCTAACACGACGGGCTTTCAGCCCTACCAGCCCAATGACAACGTCACGGTCGGCTCGAGCGCCCCTGCGACCATCTACGCCGGCAACCACACCGCCGGCTCGGACCAGTACGAGGCGATCACCTACTTCACAGCGCCCTCCGCGCCGGTCAACTTCCCGGATGATCCCGTCAACACGGCCAATCCCACGGCGAACCTGTTCGTGATGCCCTACACCCTGAACGTGCCGGCCGGCGGATCAGTTTCGCTGAGCTTCGCCTACAGCACCGAGTACCAGAGCTGGTCCGGCTCGCCGAGTGACCCGCTCACCCAGATCCCGTCGCTGTTCAACACGGATGTGGCGATGGCGACCGACCTGCATGCGCCTGTGACGATCGTGATCACCGCGCCCAGCGCGGGGTCTACCACGAGCGCCTCCAGCGTCACCGTGACCGGGCTGGTGAGCGCCCCTTCAGGTGTCAGCTCGGTCTCTGTCAACGGTGTGAACGCGACGTTGAGCGCCGGCGGCTTCAGCGCCACAGTGCCGCTGAGCGCTGGTGCCAACACGCTGACGGTGACGGCCACCACCAACTCAGGGGTGATCGCCTCAAGTTCTGAGACGGTCAGCTACGCAACCGGGTCGGCAAGCTCATCCAACGGCGGCTCAACGCACAAGAAGTCCTGGGCCGGTCCCGTCTACCACCCGATCGCCAACACCGGCGGTGCTACCCGCCTGCCACACGGCGCTGAACGGCTGGCCGGCAGCGTCCGCGCGGGCGTCACCGCTGCGTACTATTACTTTGCCTACGGTGCCAGCAACCGCTACGGGCAGCACACCCGGCACGTGCGGCTGGCAAAGGGCGCAGCGCTGCGCCGGGTCGCGACGGTCATAAGGCAGCTTCGTGCGGGACGCAGATACCACTACCGACTTGTGGTGGTCGCCACCGGTCTCAGCGCCCGAGGCGCTGACCGCACGTTCTCCACGGCCGCCAGCGGCCACTGAACCGAGGTAGCGTGATGAGACTCAGCCATCGATTCCTGCGACTCACGGCGATCCTTGGGATCTGCCTCGGGGTACTGATGTCGGCCGTTTCTGGGGCGGGCGCTCAGGTGCCGCGCACGATCAGCACAGTCGCTTCCTTTGATCCGGCGACACAGTCACATCCTGGGGCCTGCAGCCAGGACACCCTGGACGTCTCCAAGGCCGTCAGCGACCTGGGCGCCAACGGCGTGCTTGGCCAATACGCCTCACTTGTGGGCGTGCACGCCACCGGTGCCGCTTTGCGCTCAGGGATGCGTGAGACGCTGGTTGTGGTGAAGGTCGCGCAGTCGGCCGTCACCGCCAACCACGGTTGCACCACTTACGGCCTGGTCTTTCCGGTTGGCTCGCGCACTCTCACGGTCGGTGAGACGGTCGGGGTGGCGCTCCCGCAGCGGCTGCGCGCCAGCATCTGCAGCGGCCCGGGGAAGGGCTGCAAGCAAACGGCGCTTGACGTGCGCACGGTCTTTCCCACAAACTGCTGGAACCTCAACCAGGGCGCCGTCAAGGTCTGGGTGTACGTGCGTGCCCCTAAGCCCAAGCCCAAGCCCAAGCCCAAGCCGACCAAGCCCAAGCTGGAGACCGCCAAGCCCTCCGCTCACGTTGACTTCGCGTGCGGCACGGGCACGGCCGGCACCTCGACCGTGACGCTGAGTAACGCCAGCGGAGCGAGCGCCCGCGCCAGTTTCAAGGTCGACGGCAAGAGCTACGGTCCGCTCGCGGCCGGCCACAGCATCGAAGTCTCGATCCCGCTGCGCAGCAACGGGGAGCTCCGGCTGCTTGTCACATCGGGCGGGCAAACGCTCGTGGACGAGAGCGTGCCGGCCGACCCGTGCCCCGCCGCGGTGCCGAGCGCGTCCGCGGCGCTTAACTGTTCGGCCGGCGGTGTGGTGGTCACCCTGAACAACGGTGCGGCTGCCACCAACGACGCAAGCTTTTTGGTCAACGGCACGACCTACGGGCCTGTGGCGCCGGGAGCCAGTCTGACCGTCACTGTGACGGCTGCCCCCGGCACGGTCACCCAGCTGACCGTCTCATCCGGCTCGGTCGTGTTGCTAGGCGGTGAGACGTACACCAACTCCTGTGCCGCCGACCCGTCCGCGCTGGCTGTCGCGGTCTGCCAGCAGAACCGCTTCTTTGGCGGGGGCACGTTGGAGCTGCAGCTCTCAGACGGAGTCTCGGCAACCCTGCCGGCGAACTTCTCGGTGACCGTCACGGGCAACACAACGGCCGGCTACGGGCCCACGACGGTCGGGCCGGTAGCGATCGGAGCGGACCAGACGCTGCAGCTGCCGATCGACGGAACGGGCAACGCCATAACCGTCACGGTCGACTCCGGCGCGATGCACTACAGCCAGGTGCTGACGGGCTGTCCGGTGCAGCAGCTGGAATAAATGTGGCGCTGGGCGGAAAGCCCGCTCCGCCCGGTCTACGGGTTTTAGCGCGCGCCGGGGGCCCCGCTGGGCCCCCGGCGATACAGTCGAGCGCATGGCAGACCTTCATCCCGAAACACAGGCACACGCCCTCGAGACCTTTGATGAGAAGCTCGCACAGCTTCAATCGTTGAGGTTTGAGGCGCTGCACGCCGGCGCCCAGGCCGCCGTTGAGAAGCAGCACGCAAAAGGCAAGTACACGGCCCGCGAACGGGTCGAGAAGCTGCTTGACCCGGGTTCGTTTCAGGAGCTGGACGCGTTTGTGCGTCATCGCGGCACCGACTTTGGCACGCAAGAGAACCGGCCCTACGCGGACGCGGTGGTCACCGGTCACGGCACGATCGACGGACGCCGAGTGTGCGTGTTCAGTCAAGATTTCACGGTTTTTGGCGGGTCGCTGGGTGAGGTGGTGGCTGAGAAGATGGTCAAGGTCATGGACCTTGCTGAGCAGATTGGCTGCCCAATCATCGGGATCAACGACTCCGGTGGTGCCCGCATCCAGGAGGGCGTGGTTGCGCTGGGCGGCTACGGAGACGTCTTTTTCCGCAACGTCCGCGCCAGCGGCGTGATCCCGCAGATCAGCCTGATTATGGGCCCGTGTGCCGGCGGCGCAGTGTACTCCCCGGCCATCACGGACTTCATATTCATGGTCAAGGAGATCTCGCACATGTTCATTACCGGCCCGGAGGTGATACGGACGGTCACCGGTGAGGAGGTTGGTTTTGAGGAGCTCGGCGGAGCGATCGCGCACAACACCAAGTCGGGCGTGGCCCATTTCGCCTCTGAAGACGAGGATCAGTGCCTGCAGGACGCGCGCTACCTGCTGTCATTTCTGCCGCAGAACAACCTTGAGTCACCGCCGGCGGTGACTCCCACCGACGACCCGCTGCGGGCTGATCCTGAGCTTGACACGATTGTTCCTGACAATCCCAACAAGCCTTACGACATGCGTGAGGTGGTTCACCACATCCTTGATGACGGCGAGTTCCTGGAGGTGCAGGAGCTTTACGCGCGCAACATCATCTGTGGCTTCGGACGGCTTGACGGGCGGGCGGTGGGCGTGATCGGCAACCAGCCGGCGCAGCTGGCCGGCGTGCTTGACATCGAGTCCTCTGAGAAGGGGGCACGGTTTCTGCGTACCTGTGACGCGTTTAACGTTCCGATCGTCACGCTCTGCGACGTGCCCGGCTTTCTGCCCGGTACCCACCAGGAGTGGAACGGGATCATCCGCCGTGGTGCCAAGCTGCTGTACGCGTTTGCGGAGGCGACGGTACCCAAGCTGACCGTGATCACCCGCAAATCCTACGGGGGCGCCCACCTGGTGATGGGCTCAAAGCAGCTGGGGGCTGACATGAACTTCGCCTGGCCGACCGCTGAGGTCGCCGTGATGGGCGCTGACGGGGCCGTCAACATCGTCTACCGGCGTGAGCTGGCCGGTGACGCCGACGCTGCCGCCCGCCGGGCCGAACTGATTGAGGAGTACCAGGCGCACTTTGCCAACCCGTACATTGCGGCCGAACGCGGCTACATAGACGACGTGATCATCCCGCATGAGACCCGCCCCAAGCTGATCCAGGCGCTCAGGATGCTTGAGACCAAACGGCTGCCCGGCCCGCGCCGCAAGCACGGCAACATCCCGCTGTGAACACGGTGAGCGACCCCCACCACGCTGTCCCGGACGCTTCAGCGCAGGAGGCGGCGGCGATCACCGCCGCGCTTGAACAGTTCATGCGTGACCGTGCCCTGCCCGGGGCGGCGCCGGCGCCGCGGACGCTGGGCGCGTGGCGCCAGGCGGCTCTGCGAGAGGCGGTGCGCCGTGCGCCGGACGTTCAGCCGCCGTGGCTGTGAGCAGCGGTTTGCGGGTAACCTGAAAGCTGCAAGTGACCGCAGGCTCACATTTTGATCTTGAGTCGTGGAGCGCCGAACAGGTGCTGGCCCATGCGGTGGAGCGTTTCCATCCGCGTTTGAAGCTGGCCTGCTCCTTTCAGAAGGAGGAGTCGGTACTGGTTCACATGCTCAGCCTGATCGTTCCGGACGCACGGGTGTTCATGATTGACACGGGCGTGCTGTTCGCGGAGACGCTTGTCACCTGGAAGCGTTTTGAGGAGCGCTTCGGGCTGCACGTCGAGGTGATTGACGCGTCAAGCCCATCTGCGCCGTGGACACGAACCAACTGCTGCAGTGCCGCCAAGGTGGACGGCCTTGAGCGGGCGCTGGCTGGTGTGGAGGCCTGGATCACCGGGTTGCGCCGCCAGCAGTCGCCCACCCGGGTGGGTGCCGCCAAAATGGAGAGAGATGAGAAGCGCGGCATCTGGAAGTTCAACCCGCTGGCGGACTGGTCTGACCGGGATGTATGGGAGTACATCTTCAGGCACGATCTGCCGTATAACGCGTTACACGACCAGGGATATGAGTCGATCGGCTGTGAGCCATGCACGCTGCCGGGCAGCGGCCGTGAGGGTCGCTGGGCCGGCGATGAGAAGACGGAGTGCGGTATTCACCTCTGACGGCGGTCGCGTCGGCGGCCCATCGCCCGGACCCGGATCGGGTCCTCCTGCGGGTTCTCCTGCGCCACGGTGAGAGGCTGGCCGGTCTGGTGGTGCACTTCAATTCAGTTTTCAATCACACTTAACCAATGGCAATAATCAGAGAGCCTCATGTCAGCGGAATCCCGGACACCGTGACCCAACTTCCCAAATACGAGCTCACCCACCTCCAGGTGCTGGAGGCCGAGTCGATCTTCATCATGCGGGAGGTGGCCGCCCAGTTTGAGCGGCCCGTGCTGCTGTTCTCAGGCGGCAAGGATTCGATCGTGCTGATGCGCCTTGCTGAGAAGGCCTTCCGGCCTGGGCGCTTCCCGTTCCCAGTGATGCACGTTGACACCGGGCACAACTTCCCGGAGGTGGTTGAGTTCCGGGACCGGTTGGTCCAGCAGCTCGGCGAACGGCTGATCGTCGCCCAAGTGCAGGACTCCATTGACGCGGGGCGGGTGCGTGAGGAGACCGGGCCGCGCGCCTCCCGCAACCGGCTGCAAACCACCACGCTGCTGGACGCCATCGCCGAGCACCAGTTTGACGCCGCCTTTGGCGGCGCCCGCCGGGATGAGGAGCGAGCGCGCGCCAAGGAGCGCGTCTTCTCATTCCGGGACGACTTTGGCCAATGGGACCCCAAGCACCAGCGGCCCGAGCTGTGGTCGCTTTACAACGGCAGGATTCGCAAAGGCGAGCACGTGCGTGTCTTCCCCATCTCCAACTGGACCGAGATGGACGTGTGGCAGTACATCGCCCAGGAGCGCCTGGAGGTCCCCTCGATCTACTATGCGCACACCCGCCAAGTGTTTGAGCGCGACCGCATGCTCTATGCGCTGAACGCCCACGTGCAGCTTTTGGAGGGTGAGACGCCGTTTGAGGCGTCGGTGCGTTACCGGACGGTTGGCGACATGACCTGCACCGGCGCCGTGCGGTCAACCGCCGCGACGCTCGCGCAGGTGGTGGCTGAGATCGCCGCCACACGCATCACCGAGCGCGGTGAGACTCGCGCTGATGACCGCGTCAGTGAGGCGGCGATGGAGGACCGCAAAAAGGAAGGGTACTTCTGATGCCTGTCAAGACCACCAGTGAACTGTTGCGGGTCGCCACGGCCGGCTCCGTAGATGACGGCAAATCAACGCTGATCGGCCGTTTGCTGCATGACACCAAGTCCATCCTCGAGGACCAGCTCGAGCACGTTGCCGAGACTTCTGAGCGCCGCGGCGACGGCTACCTCAACCTCGCGCTGTTGACAGACGGTCTGCGTGCCGAGCGGGAACAGGGGATCACCATCGACGTGGCCTACCGCTACTTCCAGACCGGCGCGGCCGTGCTGCCCGGCCTGAGCGGTGCTGGCGAGCGTGAGGGTATGTTCAGGGGCGGGCGCAAGTTCATCATCGCTGACACGCCAGGGCATGAGCAGTACACCCGTAACATGGTCACGGGCGCCTCCACCGCTGATCTGTCCGTCGTGCTGGTTGACGCACGTCGCGGCGTGAGCGAACAGACCCGCCGGCACGCGTTCATCTCGTCACTTTTGCGGATCCCGCACATGGTTGTGGCGATCAACAAGATGGATCTGGTCGACTACCGGCAGAGCGTCTATGAGGACGTTGTGGCCGAGTTCACAGATTGGGCCACGCGCCTGCACCTGCCCGACGTGGTGTTCATCCCGATCTCCGCACTGCGCGGCGACAACGTCGTTGAGCGCTCCCCAAACATGCGCTGGTATGAGGGGCCGTCGCTGCTCTACCACCTGGAGCATGTGGTGATCGCGCCCGACCGCTCAATGGATGAGGTGCGCTTCCCGGTGCAGTGGGTGGTCAGACCAATGAGTGATCAGCACCATGACTACCGTGGTTACGCCGGGCAGGTGGCCTCCGGCCTGCTGCGTCCCGGTGATGAGATCAAGGTGCTGCCAAACGGCAGGCGCAGCCGGATCGCCGCGATCGACACCTATGACGGTCAGGTTGACCGCGCCTTCCCGAGCATGTCGGTCACCTTGCGGCTGGAGGATGAGATCGACATCTCCCGCGGTGACATGATCGTCGACACCGAGACGACACCCACCGTTTCACGGGAGATTGAGGCAACCATCTGCTGGATGGGTGAGGAGCCGATGCGGGAACGCGGCCGATACGTGCTGCACCACACCACACGGGCCGCCAGGGCGGTGATTGAGCGGCTCGAGTACCGCGTTGACGTCAACACCTTAGACCACCACCCGCAGGCCACTGAGCTCGGGCTCAATGAGATCGGCCGGGTGCACCTGCGGACTTCAACGGCGCTGGTGGTGGACCCCTACGCCAGCAATCGCACGACCGGCAGCTTCATCCTGATCGACGAGTCCACCAATGACACCGTCGGAGCCGGGATGATCCGCGCGGCGAAGTAGCCGCCGCAACCGGACCACCAGGGCTTGTGGCGCTTCGCGCCGCACGTCGGTAGCGTCTTTGCTGATGATTCTGATCGAGAGTCGCAGCCGACGCCGACACCCACCTGCCGATGTGCTCGTCATATTGCTGCCGGCTGCGGTCGGAGCGCTGTTGTGCGCCATCGACCTGGGCTCTCGGAGCCTCTGGCTGGATGAGGGCTCGACGTTCGCCATCGCCTCCCAGCACGGTGAGGCGCTCTGGCGCGGGATCGGCCGCGACGGCGGCAACATGCTCGCGTACTACTTGCTGATTCACGTGCTGATCGGCTGGCTGGGTGACGCGAGCTGGCTTTTGCGCCTGCCGTCAGTGATCGCCAACGCCGCCACCGGGGCGCTGGTGGCGGCGATCGGACTACGGCTGCTTGGCCGCCGCCGGGCGGCCCTGGCCGCAGGGCTGCTGACCGTGGCTGCGCCCGTGCTGATCTACTGGGGCCAGCAGGCGCGCGGCTACTCGCTGATGGTCACCTTCACCTGCGCGTCGTTTCTGGCGCTGATTGCGATCCTGCAGACCCCGGCACGCTACCGGGCGCCGCGTCGTTGGGTGGCCGTCTACGTTATCTCGCTGCTGGCCGCCTTCTACATCGGGTATGACGTGGCGCTGGTGATCCCCGCTCAGCTGCTGATGCTCTGGCTGTTTCCGGAGCGCACGCGTGTCATCCTCGCCAGCCTGGTGCTCGTGGCGGTCCTGAGCACGCCGCTCGCCGTGCTGGCACTGGAGCGCGGGTCCGGTCAGCTGTTCTGGGTGCCGGGGCTCAGCCTGCAGGTGGCTGGCCAGACGCTGACCAACCTGCTCTACGCCGGGATAGCCCCAAGTTTTCACCGGGCGTGGGGCG
>JBMFHK010000100.1:0-9392 GCA_049976865.1 Solirubrobacteraceae bacterium
GCGGCGCCTGGCTCGAAGTCCGGCAGCAGGTCCGGGTCGGTCTGTGTGCTCATCGTTGCTCCCGCGCGGCCAGCAGCTCGAGCGGCTCGTCTAGCTCCAGCACCGCGAGCCAGGGGCCACGGTTCCATCGCGTAGCCACGACGGGCAGTGCTCCGGCAGGCTCGGCAGCCTCGACGGCTTGCGCCCAGGCATCGCGCAGCCTCAAGCGCTCGGTCCTCTTGCACTCGATCACGACACCCTCGGGACCGTGCGCGATGTCGCCATTGCCGGCGGCGCCGCTTGCAAAGTTGCGCGTTGCACGCGGCCAGCGGACCCGGATAAGCTCCAAGACTTCCAGCTCGCCACGAGCGCCCTTGTTCCGTTCTGACGCGCTCACCGTGGCACCGCCAGGGCCTCGGCCGCTTCGCTCAACAGCCGGTGCGCCGCTGCGCCGAGCGCCGCCACCCGCCTGAGCGCTTGCCGTAGCTGCTCGCGCTGCGCAGCGCTGAGCGCAAGCTCGCCGTCCAACGCCTGGTCTGCCAACACCGCCCAGGCGCCCAAGTCCGCGGCCTCCTCGAGCAACTCGGCCAGGTGGCGCCGGACACCGATCCACGCCCAACTTGAGCCGTACTCAGCCTCGCCGGCCTCGAGGCGCTCGAGCGCTTGCGTGACGAACGGCGCATGGCCGCACGCCGCCTCGGCTAGGAACCTGCGCTCCCTGAACTCGTCGCGCGTCGTCATGGCCGCCGACCTCCCCCGGCCCTAAGCCAGTCGTCGAGGTCGGTAGTCCTGGCGATCAGCGCGGAGCCGTCGTGCTGCACCGGGATGCGCCCGGCGGATGCGAGCGCGTAAACGCGCGACCGCGGGCACCCAATGTGAGCCGCGATCTGATCTGCACCTCTGAGCCACCTTGCGCCCTCGCCGGCCTCGGGCTGGCCCGGCAGATACGGCGCGATCAGCTCGGCGAGCCTGCGGCGCTGATCGGCGCCTGCGCCTTCGAGTGCGTCGATAAGTGCGTCTGCGAGTGCGGCGCTCATCGCTCATCACCCCCGAGCGCCTCGAGCAGCCCGTCGCGCGGCTGGTCGTGGTGTGACCGCGCTGCGAGCTTGGCGGCGACCAGTTCGGCCAGCGCCTCGAGCTGGTCGTCGGCGAGTCGGA
Source organism: Solirubrobacteraceae bacterium (assembly GCA_049976865.1). Lineage (GTDB taxonomy): Bacteria > Actinomycetota > Thermoleophilia > Solirubrobacterales > Solirubrobacteraceae > Palsa-465. The sequence continues at coordinate 1,138 of JBMFHK010000100.1, forward strand.
GCGCGCTCATCGAACCTCACCCCCGAACATCGCTTCGGCGCGAGCTTCCCAATCCTCAAAGCTCTCACCTGGGCGCGGCTTGAGGTCGTCGTCAGACGGAGCACGGCCACGCTCGTGTGTGGTCGCAGTCTCGGCGGGACGAGTGGCCGAGTCCTGGGCGGTCGTCCTCGTCCCGTCCTCGTCCTCGCCCTTAAAAGGGCGGGACGAGTGGACGAGTACTCCCGTAGGCTCGTCCGGGACGAGTTGGGACGAGATCGGACGAGTGGACGAGATCGCCGCTTCGGCGTCCTGCCGGAACGGTCGGCTGACCGTGTGCCGCCAGGCTACGCCCTCGCGCTCGCGCAATAGGTGGCCCTCTTCGATGAGTACCTGGATGGCCTTGCGGATCACCGCGCTTCTTCCCGAGACGTTGGTCTCGATGTCGGCCTGACTCGCTCCGGGGGCACCCTCGACATACCTGCTCACGCGCTCCATCACTAGCGTCGGTCGGAACGTCGCGCTGGCGGTCTGCGCGTCCGGCAGCTCCAAGGCGAGGCTCACGCGACCGCCCGCGAGGCTGGTGGCGCGCAGCGTCGCGACCACCGCGTCCTGCGCGAACTCGCGCACGCCGCCGGGTCGGTCTTTCTGCACCTTCACAGTGACCACCCCGTCGCGGCCACGTCCGAACGGCTCGACTACCTCGAGCGTGTACGCGACATCGACGCCGGCCAGCTTGTGTTGCGCGCCGATCGCGTAGCGCCCGCGCTGCTCTTTGTCCTTGACCACGTGGTCGAGCGCGAGGGACGTGCTGCCTGCCCGCAGGATGCGCCGCGGCAGGATCTCCAGCCAGCTCGCAACCTCGGCGTTGTCGAGTGGAGAGAGTCCCTGAACCGCGAACGCCTCGGTTACACCGTCGATCACGGTCAGCGTCGGCTTGCGTGCCAGAGCCGCATCGAGCGCCGCTACCGCACCGCCGACAAGCGGCTCATCGGGCCGCACGTAGATAAAGCGCTCACGGATGGCGTCGGGCTCGACGCCGAGCGCCCGCAACCGCCCGACGATCTCGGCCGCGTTGCTCTCGAAGTCCATATACAGCGCTGAGTGGGCCACCGCGATCTGCTCGGCGCAGGCGAGTAACGCGAACCACGTTTTCAACGCTTCCGGCTCGGCGCTCACCCAGTGATTACGGCCCGGATACAGCAGGCAACGCCCATCATCGCGGGCCAGCATCGTCGGCGCCGGTGCCACGTAGTCGCCGGCGAGGATCTCGCCGAGGTCCACCGGGTCCCAGGAGGTTGCAGCGGGCGCCGGTGGACCGATAGCGAGCCCGAGATCCGCTGCTGTGATGACCTCCGATGGATCGTCGCGCGGCACGGGCACCAACTCGGGCTCAGCGTCGTCGGGCTCCTCTGCGCCCCAGTCCAGTAGGCGCAGGCATGTCGCACACCAGTCGCCCGCCGGATCGTTGTCGGTTAGTGGTCGCCCGCACCCTTCGCACAGCTCGGGCGCGAAGTCAGCGAGCGCCATGGTGAACCACCTTCTTGAGTGCTTCAGCGATGGCTGCCCTGCGGCAGCCGCCGCGGCAGGTGAGCCGGGCCGTAGGCGTATGACCTACGAAGTCAACGACCAACACGTCAGCGCAGATCGGGCAGCGCCCGGTCTGGCGGTCTGCGCTTATGTAGTTCCACGACCCGCCGCGCTTCAACGCCTGCTGAATCGCCTTGCGGAACTGCACCCAGTCCGGCAGGCGGACCTCGCGCACGGGCGCGACCGCTGCCGCGGGATGATCCTTGCAGTAGCAAGTCCAGCAGCAGCCAGCGCCGTCGTAATTTTCCGACGACACGGCGCCGCAACTCGGGCAAGGCCGGATCGGTCCGAACGCTGTAGCAGTCATCGAGCACCGCCAGTCAGCGCAGCGCGGACCTGAGCGACGTCAGCCTCAAGCACCATCGTCGCTCGTGCGAGCGCGTAGGCGCCAGCCGGAGCTGCGTCGGCACTCTCGGCGAGCGTCACCAGCTCGCGAGCCACGCGCGCAAGGCGAAGGGCGCTGCTATTTGCGTTACGATTCATGGCGATCCTTCACGGAGATCGTGTTTTTGGCCTCGTCGCGTTGGCGCGCGGCGGGGCCTTTACTTTCGAGAGCGATGCGGCGAGCGGCAGCGTCGAGGATGCGCTGGACCTCCGCCGCGACGTGTGCGGGCAGCGCGGCCATTACTCGCCGCCCTCGGAGTCGGCAAGGCCGAGCCGGTCGAGCAGTCGCGGCAGCACATCTGAGAACCGCGGGACGTAGCCGCGCTCCAGCAGCCGGACGTAATCCACCGAGCACCCCACGGACTCAGCAAGCGCCTCCTGTGTCATTCCGAGTGACTGTCTGGCCCCCCGGATACCGTCAGTGCTGTTCATGGGTCAAGCGTCAACCACCGAGCCGCCCCCAGATGCGTCAAGAATCCAAAACGGTCAGCGACGGCCGCTCCGCGGCGTTAGCGAACTCGACCGGGCGCTGCGCACCTTCGCCGCGGACGCCGAGAGCGCCCGGACGCTCGACGGGCGCAAGCTCAGCCGCCGCGCCCTAAGTGATCTACGTCGGGCTGCGGCTCCAGCAGACCGACCTCCTGCAACCGCGCTTGGTGCCACGCCACCCGCTGCCGCGTGGCGCCGTCTACCTCGCTACCTCGGGCCGTGAGCCCGAGTCCGCGCCGGCCTGCAACGTCGCGCCCTACGGTCGCGCGCTGTGGCTGCGCGAGCAGCCAAGCGGAGCGTCCTGGCCGCTGCCGCCGCTCGAGGTCATCCTCGGTGCCGAGCACCGGATCACCGCGGACGCCGACCTTGCGGTGCTGCTCAGCTACAGCGAGGCCGATGTCGCCGCGCTGATCGAGTCGGCGCTATCCGATCCGAGCGCCTGGCACCAGCTCACCGACCGAGGCATCTACCAGCGCCTCAAGCGCTGGCCGACCGCCGCAGACCGGCTGCCCGACGCCAGCGTCTACCGCGAGGCGCTCAAGCCAGCGATACGCCGCCTCGAGCGCCTGCGCGCCCAGCGGCCCTAGCTACCCTCGGCCTTGGCCTCGGCGAGAACTTCGTCGAGCCGCTCGGCCGGGATATCAGCCATCGCGTAGTAGTCCCGCAGGGTTGAACGCGAAGCCTCTGGGATGCCAGCCGCTTCGTACGGCTTTACCAAAGCACCGTGATGTCCACGTAGAAGCGTGTAGCGATTGTCAGTGCGAGTGGTCACGGTCCCCTCGCGTTGCCCCTCGCGCACCAGCTCCGCGATCCGGCGCTTTCCGGCGCTATTGGCCCCAACTATGGCCCCAGAGCACTAATCAGCACGGCTACGGAGATAGAAAAACCCCGCTTGAGCAGGGTCTTTCTCAGCGCCCCCGGCAGGATTCGAACCTGCGACCTACGGATTAGAAGTCCGCCGCTCTATCCAACTGAGCTACGGGGGCGAGATCAGCTAGGTGATGATTCTGGCGCAGCCTGCACGCCATCGGCGTCAGGGGACGCTTGTCCCAGCGCGACCGTAGTTATCGCTCAGACGGACAACATCATCAAGTTGCGGAGTCGACACCTCCAGGACATCGGCATCCTCAAGCGCCTCGATCGTATGTATTTCACCGGGCCGGTTGCGCCACGTGGCGCCGGCCTCGACAACACGTTCGGTCAGGCTATCCGCAGAGCCGCCGCGCACCAACAGCACGCGACCGGAAAGCAGGTAGGAACTCTCGTCCTTCTGCGCATGGTATTGGAGGGAGAGGCGCTGGCCTCGGTCGACATGAAGGATCTTGCCCGCATAGTGCTCGGTCACCGCCCACCAAATCTCGTATCCCCATGGTTTGCTGACCCGCCTGGGCAGCACTTCTTCGCTGTGTGACATTCTCCACATCCTGCCATGTGGCGCTTGGGAATCACGCGATCGTTGGCGCGCCGACGCCTGATCGCCAGTTTGTGGGCTTAAAGAGAGAGCGCTCCGTTCGGCGGGATATGAGGCCGGTACGGAGCGCACTCTGAGGGAGGAGAGGGTGCTGCGCTACAGATAGTCGCTCACTTAGCCAGAGAAGTCCAAGACGTGAATCGACAAAGACATATAAGCTGTGATTATGGAACTTCGTCAGCTCCGTTATCTGGTTGCTCTGGCCGCCGAAGGCAGCTTTACGCGCGCAGCAGCGCGAGAGCACATCGCCCAACCGGCGCTCTCCCAGCAGATCCAGAAGCTGGAGCAGGAGCTGGGCCTGGCGCTGGTTGAACGCACCACGCGGCGCGTGTCAATGACCGACGCCGGAGACCTGCTCGTCGTACGGGCTCAGCGCGTATTGACAGAGCTTGAGTCGGCACGACAGGAGCTGGATCGTGTGCGCGGTGTGCAGACGGGTCGAGTCGTTGTCGGAGCGATGAGCACGATGGGACCAGTGGATATCACGGTGGTACTCAGCCAGTTTCACGCGCAGCACCCGTATGTGGATCTGGTGGTCCGGGAGAACAGCAGTGACGAGCTTGCGGAGATGCTGCGCGTCGACGCTCTGGATCTGGCGTTCCTGTCGGTCACCGAGCGAGTGGAGAGCCACGGCCTGGCACTTCACCAGATCCTGATGGAGGAGCTTGTGGCGGTTCTGCCCGCCGATCACCCTCTGGCCTCCAGGCAGGAGGTGCAAATGGCTGACCTCGCGCCGGATCATTTCATCTCCTACCGAGAGGGCGCACGCCTGCGGGAGCTCCAAGACAGTGCCGCCAGCAGCGCAAACTTCCAGCCGCGCATCATTCTGGAATCCAATGAAAGCCGTCGCATCAGGCGGTTGGTCGCACAAGGACTCGGCGTGGCTATCCTTCCCCGCTCACACGCTGTCGGTACACGGGACAAGATCGCGACAGTCAGGCTTGTGCGACCGTCACTTGCACGCGACATCACGATCGCCTGGCGGGCGGGCAGGCGTCTGCCACCCGCTGTCGCAGAGTTCCTCAAGCTCGCCAGGGAGACCTTCCCCCCGGGTTACACGCGTGACCCCGAACCGTCCTCCACCGGGATCTGAACCGACTTTAGTCAGACTGCGTGCTCACGCCAGGCTCCGTCTGGGAAACCAACTCGAGCAGCCGCTGGCGCAGACCCTCGTCCAGGGTGCCGGGATCATCAGCCCCAACACCAAGCTGAGCCAACACGGCAGCCGCAGCCTGTAGCGACGCTGGACACGCGAGACATGTGTCAAGGTGCCGTCTGACGGCCGCTAACCGCACGTTGTCAGAGTCGCCGTCGAGTAGTTCATGCGCACCGGCGCGAGCAGCCCGACAGGATTCCGCCGGGACGCTCGTCGCCGTGTGGCCCTGCGCAAGGGACGTCACAAGCCGGACACGCGCGCGCTGAATCCGCTTGTGAGCGGCCTCCACACTGGTCTGCATGAGTTGTGCGATTTCCATGGCCGACCAGCCCTCGCCATCATGCAGCACCACCGCCAGACGGTCCGCGTTGGACAGCGACCGCAGTGCCGCTCGCACGGCCGCATGGTCCTCTGCGGCAGCGATCACGGCAGCTGGATCGTGAACATCGGGCAGCAACGGCGCTTCAAGCGCCTCGTCAAAGTCCACCAGACGATCACGGCCACGCCTCTGCAGATCCACGGCTCGGTGAGCGACGATGCTGCGCAGCCATGCGCCGGCGGCCGCTGGATCCTGTAGTTGCCGACGCGAACGCCAAGCCCGCTCCAAGGCGTCCTGGACAAGGTCACGGGCATCGTCATCGTCTTGCATCAGCCGTCGGGCAAAACTCAGTAGGCGTGGCAGCTCCGCTCCCAGCCGAAGTTTGAACTCAGCTTCCACTCTTGATGTCCAGTCAACCGCCTCGCCCACGTCTTAAGGACACCACGCAATACAAACGGAGGTCAACATGGTGTTTGTCAACTTTATGCAGAGTGCGTTCGGACGAGCCGCCCGAGCCATCGTCGGAATCGCACTGGTCGTGCTGGGTATCGCTATCGGCGGTGCTGGCGGGATCATCATTCTGATTGTCGGGCTGGTGCCACTGGCGGCAGGTTTGTTCGGCTTCTGCCTGATTGCACCGCTGATCGGTGCGACGCTCAAAGGCGCAACTAGACGGCGCAGCTAACCTGGTTGAGTCGATGACCGCTGCGCCCGACCACAGCCACCCAATCTTCGCACACACATATGCGTTCATGAGCCGCTTCGGCCGTGAGGGGTTGGGGCGCCGTCGGGCGGCGCTGCTGGCTGGGCTCAGCGGTCGAGTGATTGAGGTCGGTGCCGGTATCGGCGACAACTTCGAGCACTATCCGCTCACCGTCACCGAGGTGGTCGCTGTCGAGCCTGAACCGCATCTGCGCAAGCTTGCTACACACGCCGCTGCCCGAGCGCCCGTCGCAGTCAGCGTCCACGCGGGCTTCGCGGAAGCGCTGCCTTTTGATGACGCGTCGTTTGATGTCGCTGTGACGAGTTTGGTGCTCTGCTCGGTCCAAAGCCCCAGCTTGGCGCTGGCGGAGTTGCAGCGTGTAATCCGACCGGGAGGCGAGCTGCGTTTCTTCGAGCACGTTAGATCGCACTCACGGGTCCTGGCAACGCTCCAGGAAGTGATGGACCGCTCTCATCTATGGCCCGCGGTGGCGGGTGGGTGTCACTGCGCCCGCGACACCCTATCTGACATTGGGGACCGTTTCACCGTCGAACAGGTCCACGAACTCAACTTCATCCGCCCGTGGACACCGGTCAATCCGTTCCTGATCGGCGCAGCGCGCAGAGCGCCGGCAGAGGCCGGGATGGAAATCCCGGCCGACCCACGCTAGCGACCGCCGCCGAAAAGCCTAGAAAAGAGGCCGCCTTCACCGGCCTGTCTGGCCTGCTTGGGATGGCCGGGGCACCAATTGGAGGCGGGCACTGCTCTCCGGATCTGCTCTACGTGACGCCCGCAGCCCGCCCACGTCGTCTTGCCGCACTGCCTGCATTTGACCGCATGACACATATCTGCTGCTCCTTATAAGGGGTTCGCTCGGGGTTGACAGGAATACAAGCATATCATCGGCTAGTTTTACAACTCTACTTTTGTGGGACGGTCTGGTTGTGTATAATCACTACCTAAATATGCGCGTACTCGCAGCTCAGGCCACCAACATCGGAGGATCATCCGGTTTGCGAACCGGACCGTTTGCGCGAAAACCCGCCCCAGAACGCCCACAGCCGAAAGTCAGCCACGCACCGCATGACTTCACAAAACGGCTCCACGCCAGCCCCACCGGTGGGCAGCCAAGGAGATTTTCATGACCACCAACACCATCGATCTAACCACTGAGAGCTTTGATACAGCGGTATCCACAGGCCTGAGCGTCGTAGACTTCTGGGCGTCTTGGTGCGCCCCCTGCCGGGCAATGGCGCCGCAGCTTGAGCGCGCGGCCGCGTCCCGGCCCGGCTATCGCTTCGCCAAAGTCAATGTCGACGAGCAGCCAGCGGTCGCGGCCCGGTTCGGGATCCATTCGGTTCCGACGTTAATCGTATTCGTTGACGGCCAGCCTGTCGCGGCGCAAATCGGAGTCATCCGCGCAGACCAGCTAGCTGACGCCCTTGACAGACTGCAGCAGACTCATCAGAGGGCTATAGCAGACCCCGCCTGAAAGCCATACTCCACAACCACATACTTGTGATAGCGTGCTTGTTGTGGATTTCGCTCCTGAAGTAGTACATCCGTTACCCGAACCGCTGATCGAGCTGGTCGCGCAGCGCTTCCGTGTGCTGGGTGAGCCGATGCGGATCCGGTTGCTTGACGAACTGCGCGAGCATGACGCCACCGTAGGAGAACTCCAGGAGGCACTGGGGGCGTCACAGCAGAACGTTTCAAAGCATCTTGGCATCCTCCATTCCGCGGGGATGGTGAGCCGCACCAAGCACGGCACGAGCGTCGTGTACTCGATTGCAGACCCGACGGTCCTTGATCTCTGCGACCGGGTGTGTGGCGGTGTCAGACGACAACTGCTGGATCTTGAGGCGATCCTGCAGCCACCGAGCTGAATTAGACCACCCCAGATTCAACAGACCAGCTGACCAGCACGGGCGTCTGCGCACCGCGCTGCCGCACCGCTCTCAAAACCTTTTCTCCCAACAGTGCGCCTGCCGGCAAACGGGGCCGACGGCACCTTTGAGAACGACACGCCGATTTATATTCGCGGTGGCACGCCGTGGGCACAACCGCTGGCCACACTCAACGTGCCGTCGCCGCAAACGTGAAGACCTAATGATGAGGTCTTCACGTTTGGTGTTTTGCAGGGGTTTGTGAGGGGTGTTTGGGGGCT
>JBMFHK010000101.1:0-8945 GCA_049976865.1 Solirubrobacteraceae bacterium
ACATGCGGGCCGGTGCTTGAGAGCGTGGACGGGGAGCGGAGAGAGGGGGATTCGAACCCCCGGACGGGTTTAAGCCGTCACACGATTTCCAGTCGTGCCCGTTCAGCCACTCCGGCACCTCTCCGAGTGGGTCGGTGCAAGCGTAGCGGCCGCGCGTATCGGGCGTGGTCTGGTCGGGCGTGGTCTGGTCGGGCGTGGTCCGATCGGGCGTGGTCTGGTCAGGTGTGGTCCGATCGAGCAGGATGGTTGCTGGCTCTCGGGTCGGGCTCTGATGCACGCCGTACCTGCGGTGTTGCGCCGGTGCTGCCGGTTCAGTCTCGGCGCATGCAGGGGCACCGTCCGCCCCTGCATGCGCCGGACGTTCATGCCGTCGTCAGCGGGAAGATCTTCGCAAGCGTGTGACCTGCGAGCTCAACCATTTCAAGGTCGTGAACCTCAGGCATGGAGCTGCAGTAACCCTCAAGGCCAGCGTCTCTGTACGCCTGAATCCGTTCGCCGACGCTGTCAGGATCACCGGCGTGGATGGCGTCCACGCGCTCCGGTGGCAAGCCGCTCTGGCGGAGCGCGTCGAGCTTGCGTTGCGCTTCCTCATGGGTGCGTCCGATCAGCACAGACCCGGTGCCGGTCTTGGTGATCGTGGTGTAGTCACGGCCAACATCGACGCAGTGGTTCTCCAGAACGCCAAGCAGGTGGCGAACGTGCACGGGGTCGCCAAACACGTTGCAGCCGTCGCCGTATTTGGCCACCAGTCGCAGCGTCCTGCGTTCGCCGCTGCCACCGATCAGGATCGGAATGTCGCCGCGCAACGGTTTGGGATTGTTGTAAGCGTCGCGCACGTGGAAGTAGCTGCCTTGGAAAGTGGCTGGGCCCGGGGTGAACATCGCGCGAGCGACCTGCAGCGCCTCCTCAAGTCGATCCAGCCGCTTCCCCAGCGTCGGGAACCCATAGCCGTATGCGCGATGCTCGCCCTCAAATCAGCCAGCGCCAAGCCCATGCCAGACGCGCCCGCCGGAGATGATGTCAAGCGTCGTTGTGATCTTGGCCGCCAGCGCCGGATTGCGGTAGGTGACGCTGCCGACCATCAGCCCCATCGTCAGCTTGGAGGTCCGCGCCGCAAGCGCGGCCAGCATCGTCGAGCCCTCGAACATCCAGTTCTCCGGCGGTCCCTGTAGCGGGATCTGGTGGAGGTGGTCCATCACCGTGATGGAGCTGAAGCCGGAGTTCTCAGCGGTTGTGGCTAACGCCACAAGCCTGGCGAAGATCGCCTCGGCACCGGTGTCCGGCTGGTTGAAACCGGGGATGTGGAGACTGAGTGTGATAGGAACGCGCATAGTCGCAAAAGCTACATGTTCGGTGTGAGCGTGCGGCTTTCTGGAACCCGGGGCAGGTCAGCTAAGCTGACCGCCATGTCGAGCTACCCGTCCAATCTGCCCGCTCCTCACGGACCGGTCAACGCGGCCTACACGGCACTGGGCCACCTCGTTGTTCGCTTCCGCTGGGCGATCCTCGTCTTCTGGGTTCTCGCTGTGGCGGTGACCGGCGCCGTGATGCCAAGCCTCGCCAACGAGATCAACGGCAACAACTCCGCTTTCCTGAAGTCCTCAGAGCCGAGCATCAAGGCCGCATCGCTGGCGGCACCGTTGCTGGGCGCGGGCGCTGGAACGAAGGTTGGCAACGTCCAGGTTGTGGCGTCAAGCTCGACCCCTTTGACATCGCACGACGCAGCCTCATTGCAGCGTCTGGCGCTCCTTCTCAAGGGCGTCAACGGAGTTTCATCCGTACGTCTGCAGGGCCTCTCAAAAGACGGAGAGGCGGCGCTTCTGCTTGTCAGGGCGGACATCAGTCAGTCCGAGATCAGCAAGGACCGCACGCTTGTCAATGACATCGTTGCGACCTTTCACAAGGCCGGCCCGCCGGCCGGCCTGCATCTGAACGTTGCCGGGGAGATCGCGACGGTCGTTGCCAGCCAGTCCAACTCCAACAAGCAGAGCAGCCAGACCCAGCTCTTCTCGATCCTGTTTGTGATCGTTTTGCTGCTCATCGTCTTCCGCTCCCCGCTGGCGGCGCTGGTCACACTGATCCCGGCCGTGTTTGCGCTGCTGATCTCCATGCGACTGATCGCAGCGATCGCCTCCGGAGGTGGCCTGCAGGTCTCCTCAATTACAGAGATTCTGCTGATCGTGCTGATGATCGGCGCTGGTACGGACTATGGCTTATTCCTGGTTTTCCGGGTCAGGGAGAACTTACGTGACGGTCATGAACCAAGGAACGCTGTGGCCCGGTCGGTGGTTAGCGTCGGGGAGTCAATCACCGGTTCAGCGGGGACTGTGATCCTGGCGCTGCTGACACTGCTGTTTGCGACCTTCGGTCTTTACCACGATTTGGGACTGCCGCTGGCGATCGGCGTAGCGGTGATGCTACTGCTCGGCCTGACGCTCCAGCCGGCCCTGTTGGCGGTCTTCGGACGGGCGGCTTTCTGGCCTGTGTCGCCGCGCGCCGGCCAGCAGCGGGAGGGCATCTGGGGCCGTGTCGCGAAACGGCTGGTCGTGCATCCGGTGGTGACGTTGATGACCGGTCTGGTGCTGTTCGGCGCGCTTGCGCTCGGTGCCTTGGGGTACAAGGCCGGTGGCTTTGGCGGTACAACCAGTGCGCCGTCTGGCTCGAGCGCGGCTGCCGGGAACGCTGCCCTCGCCAAGCATTTCCCGGTATCCGCGTACAACCCCGCGAACCTTGTATTTGCCTACCATGGCTCGCTCTGGAAAAATCCGCAGCTGATCGCGGCGGCGGAGCGATCGCTAAGCGGTTCGCGGGCCTTCAATGAACTGACTGGACCGCTGGATCCAAACGGCACTGCTCTCAGCCCCTCTCAGCTGACGGCACTTCACGCCAAGCTCGGCGCGCCACAGGCGCTGCCGCTGCGCCCGCCAGCTGGTCTGAAGGTGTCGACCGCGATCTACAACGCCTACCACGCCGACGCCAGCTTCATCTCAGCCAGCGGTACGGTGATGCAGTTTGAGGCGACCCTGCGGGCGGGGTCGCAGGATTCCACGGCGGCGATGAACGTCACTCCGCACATCCGCGCCGTGGTGAGCGCTGCCGGCCGCAGCAGCGGCGCCCGAGAGGTCGGTGTCGCTGGCCAGGCGGCGGCTGTGTACGACATCAACAACGCCGCCAACAACGACCTGGAGCTGATCGTGCCGATCGCCATCGTCGCAATCGGACTGCTGCTAGCCCTGGTGTTGCGCTCCGCGGTCGCGCCGTTGTATCTCATCCTCAGTGTCGGGATGTCCTTCCTGGCTGCGCTGGGCGCAGCCACCATCGTCTTTTTGGACTTCGGCAACTTTGGCGGAATCACCTTTGTGCTTCCGTTTTTGTTGTTCATCTTCCTGCTGGCGCTGGGGGAGGATTACAACATCCTGGTGATGACCCGGATACGCGAGGAAGCCCGCCATCTGCCTCTCAAGGACGCCGTTATCAAAGCGGTCGCCCGGACCGGTTCGACGGTTACCACGGCGGGCATCATCCTGGGTGGCACGTTCGCGGTCTTCGCGATCGTCGGTGGTGGCGGCGGCGGTGGCGGACGCGGAGGCGCCAGCTCAATGGAGCCGATCGGCTTTGGTATGGCGCTCGGCATTCTGATGGACACCTTCTTTGTCCGGACCCTGCTGGTCCCTTCGACCGTGATGCTGCTTGGCCGGTGGAACTGGTGGCCCTCCAAGCTCGGACTGGACCGGACCGCGGGCGCGGAGTCAGTGCTCACGCCCAGTGAACCGGAGCTGGTCGAAGAGCCTGCCTGAGGTTTGCCCGCTGAGCTTGGTCGCCTCACTGAGAATCGGTGGGCGGTGGGCTTTGGTGGCTGATTTTCCGACACTTGGCTGAATCCTCAGGCACCTGCGGCCAGTCAGACGGGTGGTGCGTGCTCCCGACAGGGTGGCAGGCGAGGACTTTCGGCAAAGGACAACGAGATGGAACGTGAATTTGACGTGGTGGTGCTCGGCGCCGGGCCGGCCGGTGAGGTGCTCGCCGGACGGCTTGCGGAGCGAGGCAGTAAGCGGGTTGCGATCGTCGAGCAGGAGTTGGTTGGCGGGGCTTGCTCGTTCTACGCGTGTATGCCGTCGAAGGCGCTGTTGCGCCCTGCGGAGCTGCTGCGCGAAGTGGCGCGGGTCCCGGGTGCTGCCGAGGCGGTGACCGGATCGCTGGACGTCAAGGCGGCGCTCGCCCGGCGTGATGAGGTCGTCAACAACTTGGACGATTCAAACCAGGTTCCGTGGCTCACGTCTCGCGACATCGAACTCGTGCGCGGCCATGCTCGGCTCGACGGTGAGCGTCGCGTGCGTGTCGGTGACGATCTGCTGATCGCCCGGGATGCGGTTGTGATCGCCGTCGGTACCGACGCGCTGATCCCACCGATCCCGGGTCTCGCTGACGTGGGAGCGTGGTCCAGCCGTGAGGTCACCACCGCCAAGGAGGTCCCCGGTCGGCTGATCGTGCTCGGCGGCGGAGTGGTCGGTGTCGAGATGGCGCAGGCCTGGGCGTCGCTTGGATCACAGGTCACGGTGATCGAGGCGCTTGATCGGTTGGTCGCACGCGAGGAGCCGCTCGCCGGCGAGCTTTTACGCGGCTCCCTGGAAGATCTGGGGGTTCGTGTCCTGACCGGCGTACGAGCGAGCGCGGCGAGCGGGAGCGGCGAGGAAGTCTCGGTCACGCTGCAGACCGGTGAAACCGTGACAGGCGACCGGTTGCTGGTGGCGATCGGACGTCGGCCGCTGACCGGTGATCTCGGGCTTGAGACGATCGGGCTGGACCCACATGGCTACATCGAAGTTGACGATCATTTGTGTGTGATTGGTGCGCCGGGCCACTACGCGGTCGGCGATGTCAACGGCCGCTCGCTGCTGACACACTCGGGCAAGTATCAGGCGCGGATCGCCGCCGATCACATCCTTGGGTTGCCGGCCGTGGCACGGATGGACGGTCTTGGTGCGCCGCGGGTTGTGTTCACCGACCCGCAGATTGCCGCCGTCGGACTCACGCTCGATGCCGCGAAACACGCGGGAATCGTCGCGGAGGCGTTTGATCTGCCGACCGGTGGGACTGCGGGCGCCAGCTTCTATGGCCGCAATGCCCCAGGGGCCACACGGTTCGTGATAGATGTCAAGCGTGAGGTGTTGATCGGTGCAACGTTCGTTGGCGTCGAGGTTGCCGACTTCCTCCAGGCAGCGACAATCGCGATCGTCGCTGAGGTGCCGCTGTCAACGCTGGCGCACGCGGTGGCGCCGTTCCCGACCAGAAGCGAACTGTGGCTTAAGTTTCTTGAGGCCTATGAAGCCGCAAGGCAGACGAGCGTGCACGCTGTTCAGCGGCGGATCCCGGTCGCCGCCTGAGCGGATGATCCGGTTAGCGTGAACCGTTTGACCGTCTGTCACGGTCAAACGGACCCGCAGTGACCAACCGGGCCCTCGTGGGACCGCTGACAGCCGCCAAGAATGGGTCAGATCGCCAGTGAGATCTCCAAGCAAGCGGCATCGGTTTTCCAGGAGGGCGCCGTGGCAGGAGGGCTGTTTTGCGTCCGGCGTCGCGCCTGCTGCCGCCTGGCGTAGCTATGCTCGCGACTGTGAGGGAACAGTGTGGTATCCAGCGTGTGATGAATCTGGCTGGTTGCTGCGACAATCCGAGAAAATCCGCGGCCTGGATCCTTTCAATGCGCTGTTGCGTCCAACGACCATGATGCTTAACCCGCTCGCGCGTCACCGCGCTCGCTGTCGCGAAACCCGCGCTCAGATGTCGGACTACCTCGACGGTGACTTGTCTGCCGCTGCCGCTAGGCGACTCGAGAGACATACGGCTTGGTGCCCGAACTGTGCCCACATGCTGAAGAACCTGCGCCGCACCGTAGACGGCTTGCAGGCGTTGCGAGATCTGCCGCCCGACGATTCGCACTAGTTCACGTAGCCGCTTTGGAACCAGCTGTCGAGCGCCGCACGCAATGCCATCCGCCCGCGGCGCACGCGACTCTTTAAGGCCCGCTCCCCGATCCCGAGGATCCCGGCAGCCTCAGTGGTCGACAGCCCTTCGACATCCCGTAGCGTGACCGCCGTGCGGTAGTCCAGCGGCAGTGCCGCCAACGCGGCGTCCACGGCAGCGAGAAACTCGCGGGACTCGAACACCTGCTCGGGCCGGTTGCCCCAGGCGGGGATCCGTTCGCCGATCTGATCGTCAAGCTCGAGCGTCTGTGGTCCTGATGGTCTCAACGCGCTGTAGGCCTCGTTGATCCCGATCCGGGTGAGCCAAGTGCAGAAGCGTGACCGGCCTTCAAAACGGCCGAGGTTGAGCCATGCGCGGGTCATAGCCTCCTGCATCGCGTCATCAGTGGTTTCGCGATCCCGGATGATCCGCTGCAGAACGCCACGGAGTCTTGCTAGGCACTGATCGGTGAGCCGCCTGAATGCGCTCTGGTCTCCATCCTGCGCTCGCGCCACGAGCCGGGACTCGTCTGCCTCTGTCAGTGTCATGGTCAGGAGGGATCCTTTGCTCTGTGGAACGGAGTCCAACTCACCGTCAGCATTGAGCTTCTCCGTCTCGATGGCTGCTCCAGCTACCAGGTGTTCCTGGTGGGCCTGCGGAGGATTCTCCCAGAAGCCGGCACGACCGAACCGTGCAACCTGGCCGGCGCTGTTCCTCGTGTCGTACGCGGGGCTGCGCAGCGTATGAAGGTCGGACATGCATCTGCGCGGCAGAGGGGATGTGGCGGCTTGGCGTGCCGCCGGACTCGCCAAGATCACCCAGGCGGAAGGTTTGCTGGCAACCATGTTTGCGCGTGGCAGTACGCGTTGCGGCTGGTGCGTAGGGGTTGGCGCAGGGGCCACCGGGCTCGGTGATCCGGGTCATCGGTTGTTCGACGTTCGGTCGGGAGTGAAGGATTCAGCTTGAAGGTCAGCTCGTTAGGTCAAACCTTGGCGAGTGCGCATGCTGAATCCTTTGGGCTGGCGGTCCACTCAGGCGCTATGCAAATGGCAATCCGCAACGAGAGGACGCAAGATGGCACAGAACGCAGACCGAAGTGTGGCTTCGGGGGGGATGGCAGCGATGGCGAGACGAGTTGGGATCGGCGGGATGGCCGCCGGGCTGGTTGGCGGCGTGGCGATGATCGGTCTGATGATCGTGGTCATGGGCGCACAGGGGAGCGGCTACGCTAGCCCCCTGAACCTTGGGATCCCGGCCTTTGTGAAGACGATCACCCCGCCAATCTCGATGCTCCCGGCGCTGATGGGGATGATGGGGATCCATCTTCCCGCATCGGCGCTGGCGAAGGTCGCGCCGGCCTTCGCCAGCGGCCACATCTCTCCGGCGACGATGAAGATGCTCTCGACGATGCTGATGGCGATGCATGTTCCCGCCGCGAAGCTGAGCGTGATGAGCGCGCTGATGACGGGACATGCGACCAATACGATGATGGCGAACCTGCTGTCTGGGCTGAGCCCAGCGGCGCGCAGCGCCGTGATGCATGCGATGCCGGTCAGTGCTGGACACGTGGCGATCGGCGCGATCACACACTTTGTGCTCGCGGCGGTGCTTGGCATGGCGTTCGCGATGATGATCATCGGGATCGGGATCGGGATCGGGATCGGGATCGGGATCGGGATCGGGCGGCTTGATCTGGCGCCGTTGCGCACCCCGGCGGGGATCATCATTGCGACGACCGTTGGCGCAGCGGCTGTGTACGTCGTGAATCGGTGGGTGATCCTGTCGGCAATCGATCCGATGATGCGACTTGTTCCCGAGGGTTGGTTCTTGGTCAGCCATCTCCTGTTCGGAGTGGTGGTCGGTCTCGGGGTCACGATCGTCGCTTCGCGGGAGGGGGCACTCGTCGACCACGGTGGCCTGGCTCTGGCCACTGCGCAGCCGTCGATGCGATGACTGTCAAGGGTTTCCGGCTGTGCCGCCCGGCCGCGGCACAGCCTGCGCCCATCCCAGACATCGCCGGAAACGGCTGACATCGGTCTTGACGACCCCGGTGAATCCTTCAACCAGCGCAGAACTTCCGAACTTTCAGAAGACAACAATCGGAGATCAAGATGAGCATGATAAGTGATCGGCTGCGGCGCATCCGCATTGGCTCAGCGGTCCCTGACGGGCCGGTCGAAGCCGTGTGGAACGGCGCGGTCATCGCCCGTAGCGCCAACACGGTTGTTCTCGAGGGCAACCACTACTTTCCGCCCGAAGCGATCAACCACGAGTTCCTTGACCAGAGCGTCCAGCACACCGTCTGTCCGTGGAAGGGGCGGGCAAGCTACTACGACGTCGTCGTCGGTGGCCAGCGCAACGCGGCGGCTGCCTGGTACTACCCGCGTCCGAGTTCGGAGAGGGCGTCAGGTTAACTGTGTAAGCGGTGTTTTTGTAGGTTAACGGGTACTCCGGGCGTGTCAACGGGTGACAGTCAGTTTGTAGTGTCGGGGACGCGGTCGCCGAAGTGGATCTTGAACGCCAGCAGTGCTGTGGTCCAGTTGCGGGTTCTCGTCCATTGCGGGACGGCGTTTTGCAGGGCGAGGTACACGAGTTTGCGGGCGGCGTCCTCGTTGGGGAAGCTGCCCTTGGTTTTGATTGCTTTGCGTAGCTGGCGGTTGAGCGCCTCGATCGCGTTGGTGGTGTAGATCACGCGACGGACCTCGTCGGGGAACGCGAGGAACGGGATGACTTGCTCCCAGGCGCCCAGCCACTGCTGGGTGATGACGGGGAAGCGTTTGCCCCATTTCTCGTCGAAGCTCTCAAGCTCGGCCTGGGCGGCGTCCGCGTTGATGGCGGTGTAGATCGGTTTGAGGTCCCGTGCGACCTGTTCGCGTTCGCGGCGTGGCACGTATTTCAGGCTTGCGCGAATCAGGTGAACGATGCATGTTTGGACGGTCGTCTTGGGGAAGATCGCCTCGATCGCTTCCGGGAACCCGGTC
>JBMFHK010000102.1:0-8822 GCA_049976865.1 Solirubrobacteraceae bacterium
CGTTCCTGAGGCCGGCGTCGACACGGTGCTGGCGGCTTGTGCTGGGATCGAGCTGTTCGGCCGGCCGCTTGAGCTTGAACTCGTCAGCCGCTGAGCGGTGTGTGTCTCAAGTGCCTGTTGTCGCGGTGTGCGGCTGGGCAGGCCGGGACCGCTGAGCCTGTGTGAGCCAGTCACTGGATTGAACAGGGCGCGACCGCGACTTACGGGCGGAAGCCGTGTTGGAGAAGGTGAGGCCGGAGCAAACCAACAAAGGAGGGCTCATGCTCAAACCCATTGAAGATGTGTGGCGCCACAGACCGCATATGCACCGACCGTCGCCAGCGATGGCGGTTGCTGCGGCGGCGCTGTTTCTGTCTCTGGGCGGTGCGGGTTATGCCGCAATCGCAATTCCGGCTCATAGCGTCGGGTCGGCGCAGCTGAAGACGTTTGCCGTAACCAACTCCAAACTGGCCGCTTCCTCGGTTGGCTTCCGCAAGATCATGCCGGGAGCGGTGGGAACGGTGAGAATTGACCGCAACGAAGTACAGTTGCGCATCAAGGACGCCTGCCCGGTCGGTCAGGCGATAACCGCGGTTGGCATCACCGGTAACGTCATGTGCGCGCCGCTGGCTTCAGCAGAAACCAACAGCGCCGCTGCTCCCGCCGTGATGGTGAGCAGTCCGACCGTGGCGGCCAAGGTCTCCGCGTTGACGCTCAACGGCGGCTCCGCGTACGCGGTGCAGGCCAACCCCTACATCACGGTCACGCCCAGCACGAACACCAGCGCGCAAGCTCAGCACGTCGCGGTGACCTGCACCCTGCAGGACGGAACAAGCACGACCGTGGCGGCCCAGCGAGAGGCGAGCTTTGATCTGCCCGCGTTTGACTCTACGCCGGCGCCGCAGGTTCAGACCGCGTCCATCCCGCTTGTTGTGATCGTGCCGAACAGTGCGGTTGCGCCGAGCATGCAGGTCTCCTGTGTGGCCAGCGTCACCGACACTACCGGCAGCGATGCGGGTAAGGCGTCTGCCGATCCTGCGACCGTCACCGGCCAGGGCCAGATCTACGCCACGCAGTTGGCGTCAGCCACCACCGCCACCACGCCCACGACGACCACGACCGGTACGACGACGACCGGTACGACCACGACCGGTACGACCACGACCGGTACGACCACGACCGGTACGACCACGACCGGTACAACCACTACTCCTAATCCGTAAAGCGCGGATTCTGCAACGGCGGCGCACCCCAAGGTTGTGGGGCTGTGCCGCCGTTGCGGCGTTGGTCGGCGGCACGCCGCCGAGGACGGGGGTCATGCTGCCGTTGCGGCGTTGGTTGGCGGGCGGACACGCCAACGCTCTTGTGGGCAGGGATGCCTCCGCGTCTGGCAGCGGATAGGGTCTGTAGTTATGAGCACTGCCAAACTCCACACCAACCACGGCACGATCGAGGTCGAGTTCTTCGACACTGACGCCCCCAACACGGTTGAGAACTTCCGCAAACTCGTCCGCGAACACTTTTATGACGGGCTCACGTTCCACCGTGTGATCCCAGATTTCATGATCCAGGGTGGCTGTCCGCTGGGCAACGGCACAGGCGGTCCGGGCTACACGTTTGCGGACGAATTCAACAGTCACAAGGTTGTGCGTGGTGCGCTTGCCATGGCCAACGCCGGTCCCAACACCAACGGATCCCAGTTCTTCATTGTCACTGCTGCCACTGCCCCCTGGCTGGACGGTAAGCACACCGT
The DNA here is from genome assembly GCA_049976865.1 of Solirubrobacteraceae bacterium. Lineage (GTDB taxonomy): Bacteria > Actinomycetota > Thermoleophilia > Solirubrobacterales > Solirubrobacteraceae > Palsa-465. The sequence continues at coordinate 1,733 of JBMFHK010000102.1, forward strand.
GTTTGGGCGCGTGTCGGAAGGGATGGACGCTGTTGACGCCATCGAGGCGCTGCCCACCGATGCGCGCGACCGGCCTCAGGAGCCGGCCGTTATTGAGTCGGTCGAGCTGAGCGACTGAAAGCGGGCGTTGTCAGTGTGCGACTGCAGCGTTGAATGGCCACGAGCACCCCAAGCAGATGAGTGCGCCTGCTGATCAGGCTGACGCGATCAAGGTTGAGAACCCGGCGAGCGGGGCGCTGATCACCACCGTCCCGCTCGCCCGCGCCGATGATGTTGTGGCTGCCGTAGCGCGCGCACGTGACGCCCAGCCTGCCTGGCAAGCGCTTGGGTTTGAGGGCAGATCTGCCGTGATGCGCCGCGCCGCGCGCTGGATGTTTGACAACGCGCAGCGGGTGATAGGCGCAGTGGTTTCAGAAACTGGCAAGACCTATGAGGACGCCCAGTCCACTGACTTCGGCTACACGGTCCAGGCGCTTTCGTTCTGGGCCTCGCATGCCCGCCGCTACCTTGCCGATGAGCGGGTGTCAGCCTGGCACAGTCCGGTTCTGATCGGTAAGCGCCTGACTTTGCGTCACGTGCCGGTGGGGGTGGTTGGTGTGATCGGGCCGTGGAACTTTCCGCTGGTCAACGGCTTTGGTGACTGTATCCCGGCGCTCATGGCCGGCAACAGTGTGGTCCTCAAGCCAAGTGAGGTGACTCCGACCAGCTCGCTACTGATGGCCGAGATGTTCTCTGAATGCGGGTTGGCGCCTGATGTCTTTCAGGTGCTGGTTGGGGACGGCAGCATCGGTGCAGCGGTTGTCGCAAACGTTGACTGCGTGGTGTTCACGGGGTCAACCAGGACCGGTCGGCTGGTTGCCACGGCAGCTGCCGAGGCCCTGACTCCCTGTTACCTGGAGCTGGGCGGCAACGATCCGATGATCGTCTGCGCTGACGCCGACGTTGAAAAGGCCGCTCGGGCCGCGACCTATTACTCGATGAACAATGCCGGTCAGGTGTGCACATCCGTGGAGCGCGTCTATGTCGAGGCTGCGGTCTACGATCGCTTCGTGGCACGGGTGACCGCGCTGGTCGGTGCGCTGCGGCAGGGCCCACCGGGCGGCCCCGGCAGTGTTGACGTGGGCGCCGTGACCTTCGCACCGCAGCTTGACACCGTCAGCCGTCACGTGCGCGATGCGCTCTCAAAGGGCGCGCGTGTTTTGACCGGTGGTTTCGCTCACACTGAGCGCGGGCGCTTCTATGACCCCACCGTGCTGGTGGATGTTGACCACCGCATGGATGTTATGCGTGAGGAGACCTTCGGGCCGGTAATGCCGATCATGCGGGTAGATGACGTCGAGCAGGCGATCAAGCTCGCCAACGACTCGCCCTACGGCCTGCAGGCGACTGTGTTTACCAGGGATCTGGCACGAGCTGCGCAGATCGCCCGCCGGCTTGAAGCGGGCACCGTCTGTGTTAACACAGCGCAGCTGAACTACTTTGCGCTGAGACTGCCGATGGGCGGCTGGAAGTCTTCGGGGGTCGGTACGCGCCACGGGGCAGCGGGGATACGCAAATACTGCCGTACCCAAGCGGTGTGTGTGAGTGTGTGGGGGCCGCGCCGGGAGTTGTTCATGTTCCCCTACCGGGCTTGGACAAGCCGCCTGCTGCTATGGATTCTGCGCCTGCTCTACGGCCGCGGACGGGTCGGCTGAGCTTGTGCGGACCCGTACGGGTTGTGGTCGGGTCCCCCGGCCGGCGGCTCAGCGCGTGCTCAAGCCACCCACGGTCAGCGCGTGAGCGCTCAGAAGGCGGGCAGGGAGCCTGAGCCGCCGACGATACGGTCAAACCGCCACCCGCGAAGCTGGTCGCGGCTGGCTACCAGCCCGACCACCACGGCGCCGGTGCGCTCGATGGCCGCCAGCAGCGCACCGATCCGTGCTCGGCGGGCAAGGGTCTGGGGTGTGCTGTCCAGCATCTCAGGGTCGCTGTCACCGTCCTGCAGCAGCAGGGTGACACGATCTGGATGACGCCGCTGAATCTCCTCCACCAGGTGTTCATCGCTGGCGGAATCCTCAATGATGGCGAGCAGATCACTCATGACAGTGAGAATCGCTCGGCAGCGTTAAACCAGTATTAACGGCGGCTAGCAATCGACGATGACTCGGCACGGGTAAGGCCGACTCTGCTTGCGCCTGCGGCTGGCTGGCGTGGCGTCTGTGGCGGCTAGCATGCGCAGTATGACACTCCAAATTGGCGACACCGCACCAGACTTCACGCTCTCAGACCAGCACGGCAATCCCGTCACTCTCTCTTCGCTGCGCGGCCAGACCGTGGTCGTCTACTTTTATCCCAAGGCCAACACGCCCGGCTGTACCACTCAGGCGTGCGGAGTGCGGGACCATCACACCGACTACGCGGCCCAGAACGCGACCGTCCTTGGAGTCTCGCCGGATCCGGTCAAGGCGATCGCTAAGTTCGCAGAAAAGTATGAGCTTGACTTTCCGTTGCTGGCCGATGAGGCCCACACCACCGCAGAGGCATACGGCGTCTGGGTGCAGAAGTCGATGTACGGACGGACCTATTGGGGTATCGAGCGCACGACGTTTGTGATCGGCGCCGATGGGGTTATTACGCACGTGTTCCGCAAGGTCAAGCCCAAGGAGCACGACGTGCAGGTGCTCGCGGCGCTGGCGGGTTAGTCATGCGCGGGTCGCTTGCTCTGCGATGGCGTCGCAGAGCAAGCGACCATCCGGCAATGTTGTGAGCCGGGGGCGTGAGGTGACGGTCAGCCTGCCGCGGGCCAGAACCCCTCGTGCACCATCTCGCCATCACCCTCGTGGTGGGGGCCAAAGACAAGCAACTCCATGCCCTCCGGCCCGGCCTCAAAGGCACGCAGTACTTCAGGTGCCACGCGCAGGGCATCGTGCGTGCCCAGCGAGCGCACCTCACTGTCCAGGGCTACCGAACCGGAGCCGGCCAGCACAACGTAGATTTCCTCGGCCTTCTGGTGTCTATGACCGAAGCTCTGGCGGCGTCCGGGATGGATGCGGTAATAGGCAACGCCCGTGTCGACTGCCTGCAGAGGCTCGCGCGCAAAGCGCGCCTCTTGGATGTCGCCAATGCCAAAGCCTGGCGCGGCATCCGGAACGTCGTTGAGGTTCGTGATGGTGTAGCTCATTAGGCGCCTCAGTGTAGAAGGTGCGCACACGCGGTCAGATGGGCGCCAGCCGCCACCGCTGGCGCATCTTGCACCGGTCTGAAAGCCTTCTTATTGGGCCAGGCCGCGCTCCCCTTATCATTTTGTTCGTGGCCACTCTTGCCCATCGCCACGGCTTCTACAGGCACGCCCACGAGTTCACGCCGCGCCACCGGCATCTGTTGTTGCCCTGGCGGGCGAGCGTTGCTGGTCGCCCGCGTGGGGACTGCGGCAGCCAACTCAAGCCGGCTGACGACATCTCTACGGACCAGGCTTGCGTAGCCGCCGTCTGCGCCGCTGGGTCTCAACCGCGCGCTAACGTCGGCGGGCACTCCCACGGTGTGGTTGACCGTTCGGTCATGCGCTCACGGGAAGGGGTGCGCGCGGTCCTTGTCGCGTTGGGCGTGCTTGGCGCCGGGGCGCTGTTTCAGACCGTGATCTTTCTGATCACGGGGAGCGTGGCGCTGCTCGCGGATCTGATCCATAACTTCGGCGACGCGCTCACGGCCGTGCCGCTGGGCATTGCCTTTTTGATGCGCTCGCAGCGTGCGGAGCGGGTCGCCGGACTGTTCGTGGTTGCAACGATCTTCATCTCCGCCTGCGTGGCGGGCGTGTTTGCGGTCGCCCGTCTGCTCGCGCCAAGCCCACCCACCCATCTATGGGCGCTGGCGGCGGCCGGTGCGGCCGGCTACCTGGCAAACGCGGCCGCGGGACGCGTGCGTATCAGGGCTGGACGTCGGCTTGACAGTCCAGCCCTGATCGCGGATGGCCAGCACGCCCGTGCCGACGCGATCGTCTCACTGAGCGTGGTGGCCTCGGCGATCGTGGTGGCGTTCGGCGTGCCCATCGCCGACCCGCTGATCGGGTTGGTCATCACGCTGGCGATTCTCCGGATCACGTGGGAGTCGTGGCACACCGTCCGTGGCGCCGACCATCACTAACGACGACTGAGCCGGTTCACGCGTCTGCTGCCGCCCTGCTCGGCGCCGGTTGATCTTTTCTGTGGCGGCCTCCATCCGTGTTAGGGCAACGCCCGTCTTCGACCTCAGAAAGTTCGCGCCAGCAGATCAAAGAGCGCTTCGAAATGCCGTTCCGCGGCGGCCTCGTTGTAGGCGCCCTGGCCGGACATCGTGTACCCATGCATCGCGCCCGGATAGACCTCGCTTGTGTAGGAGATGCCCGCCGCGTCCATCGCCGCGTTGAGCGTGGCGATGTTCTCAGCGGTCATGCTTGGGTCGTTGTCGGCAAATCCCCAGTAAACCGTTGCCCTGACGTCGGGTGCGCGTAGGTGCGGGCTGTTCTCCTCGCCGGTGACCATCTGGCCGGTGTGGAAGCCGGCCAGCGCAGCCACCCGGTCCGGATAGGAAGCGGCGATCTGCCAGCCGTGACGGCCACCCATGCAATAACCGGTGATGGCCACCTTGCCATCCGTCAGTTCGCCCAGCTTGGCAAGGTAGGCGCCGCCGTCAGCGGTCATCGCCTCAGCTGTCAGCGCCTCCATCAGAGGCCTGAGGCTTGCCATGAACGCTCCACGTGCATCGGGATCCGCCAGGTTCACGTCCTCCCACACCGGTGCGCGGCCAGCGCGGTAAAAGAGGTTGGGCACAAGCACGACGTATCCCTGCGCGGCGATACGGTCCGCCATCTCCTTGGTGCGCGCTCTGAGCCCAATGGCGTCGATCATGAAAAGGACGCCGGGGTGCGCGTCGTTGTCGTCAGGGCGGGTCAGATAGCAGTCAGCGGTCCCGTCAGGGGTCTGGACGTCGATCATTGAGTCGTTCATGCCCCCAGTTTTGCAGACGTGCACGGGTCTCCAAAAGCGGGCCGCCTGTGGCGCCGAAACGTTCTTTGGTCGACCCTCTTGTGGCCAGCCTAAGACGACAGTAAACTTCCGGATAAGGGAACGGTATTCATATATACGAACACTGATGGTGGAGTGCTGGAACACATGGGATCGGTGCAGCGTGCATCGCGCATTTTGAAATTGCTGTCGGTTCAGGAGAAGCCGCTGGGCCTCTCGGCGATCAGCCACCAGCTCGGAATCCCGAAGAGTACGGCCCACGGCATCGTCACCACGCTCGTGCAGGAGCGTCTCGTCGAGGTCGATGAGACCGTCCGCTACTCCATCGGCTTGGGTGCGCTTGAGGTGGGTACAGCGTACCTGCGACGCAGCGGCGCGGCACCCGTGGTCATGCCGGAGCTTGTGCGGCTCATGCGGGAGCTTGCGATGACCGCCCATTGGGCGATCCTGGATAGAGATGAGGTCGTGTATCTCTGCAAGGAGGACCCGCCTGGCCAAGGCATCCGTTTGGCGAGCGCCATCGGCGCGCGGCTCCCAGCGGCCACCACTGCCGTTGGGAAATGCTGTTTGGCTTGGTTACCGCCCGACCAGCTTGCTTCTCACCTCGAAGCTGGCGGGCGGGACCTCGTCACGGAGCTTGGGGACGTACGAGAGTTCGGGTATGCGCTTGACGCTGAGGAGACGGCTGCCGGGATAACCTGCGTAGCCGCGCCGGTCTTTGACCTCGGCGGCCCGCGCGGAGCGATCGGCGTGAGCTTCCTAACCGGGGCTGCGGATCTGGACGCTGTCACCAAGCGAGTGCGTGCCGCCGCGGAGCAGCTGAACCGTGCACTGGGTGGAACCAGCGCGGCGCAACAGCGCCGTGTCACGGGCGATGCCGGTATTGAGGCGCACCATGGCTGAACGGGCCCTGAAGTTGCGGCCCTGGCTGGCGGGTCTGCCCACCTATACCCCGGGTCGCAAGGCTTCCGGTGACGATGGATCGATGGCCTCCAACGAAGCGCCGTTTGCAACCAGCGTGCACGTGCATCGCGCGCTTGTCGACGGTGCGCACGCAGCCAACCGCTACCCGGACCCGCTTGCCAGCCGCCTGCGTGACTCGCTTGCGGCTCTACACGGCGTAGACCCGGATTGCATCCTGATCACCAACGGTTCAGACGAGGCGATCTTCCTCTTGGCGGCTGCCTATCTCGCCGGTTCTGGCACGATCGTCTGTGCCGATCCCGCCTATTCGATCGACGCGCTCAGCGCCCGGGTGGTCAACGCAAACGTGGTTGCGGTGCCGCTCAGCGCCTGGAGCCACGACCTTGAGGCGATGGCCGGCGTGCAGGCTGACATCGCCTATGTGGTCAACCCCCACAACCCCACCGGCACAGTCTGTACACGCGAGCAGATTGAGCGCTTTGCCAGCCGTGCGCCGGTTGGCCTGGTGGTGGTTGACGAGGCCTATATCGACTTCACCGACGACCCTAAACGCATGACCGCCATCCCGCTGACGCGGGAAAACCCGCGGCTGGCCGTGCTGCGCACGTTCTCCAAGGCGTACGGACTGGCGGCCCTTAGGATCGGCTACCTGATCGCAGACCCCGAGCTGATCGCGCGGCTGCGTACAGTGCGGGCGCCGTTCTCAGTGAACGCTCTGGCGCAGGCCGCCGCTGCGGCTGCGCTTGAGGACACGGCTCACCACGATGCGCTGGTCGCCTACATACGTGATGCACGTGCCAAGCTCACCGTGCTGCTACGCGAAGCAGGCTTTGAGACGGTGGCCTCGCAGGCGAACTTCGTCCTGATTGCGCTGGCTGACGAGCGTGGTTTCGTTGACGCGCTCGCCGCCTGCGGCATATCAGTGCGGCCCGGTAGTACGCTCGGCGCGCCGGGCACGGTCCGCATCAGCGTGCCCAGTCGCGCCGGAATGGAGCTTCTGGACGCTGCGCTGCGTCACGAAGCGGTGCAAAGGACCGCACGCGCGGACTTACGGCAACTGAAATACCACTAACTAGGAGGGGGCGAGAAGCCACATGGCAGACACCATGCAGGTCGAGGTTCACTCGATCGATGTAATTCCCGATGCGGAACGGCACGGGAAACCGTTTTCCCTGTTTACGGTCTGG
>JBMFHK010000103.1:0-8707 GCA_049976865.1 Solirubrobacteraceae bacterium
CGTCAAGCACGTGGCGCAGGGCGGCGATGTGCCAACTGTCGGAGAGCACCAGGTTCAGAAAGCCGGGTCCTGCGATCTCATGGCCAACCAGCGCGTGGCCGAGCGCGCCGGCCAACGCCTGTCCGAGCTGTGCGGCCATCTCGCGTGGAGGTTGGCCCAGAACCGGTGCCAACAGCATCGCAGCGTTGGTGGCGTAGTCGCCCTGGCCGGCACGCTTGGGGCGCATGAGCTTCGGCGTAGAGCTGACTGCGTCCTGGTGCCCACCAGCGATCTCAGCGACCACCTCCAGCACGGTTGTGCGCAGGCGGCTGACCGGGTCGGACAAAAGCGGTGTGTTCATGTTTTTGAGTGGGTTGGTTGCCCTCCTGGGCAGAGGGTACCTTTTGCGGCCGGTGCGGGAACGGTGAGGACGACTTGGCGTGCGCGCAGTCAGGCGTGTCTGATCAAGCAGATGGCCAGTCGTGCGGGGAGATAGGTGTTGAAGCTGGGTTGCTCCGCGGTCTTTTAGTGGTGGTAGGGCTCTCCGGCGATGATCTTGTGGGCACGGTAAAGCTGCTCCAGCAGCACCACCCGGGCAAGCTGGTGGGGCAGTGTCATCGCACCCAAGGACAGCCGCTGGTCCACGCGCGGCAGGTCCAGTTCTCCAAACGGTCCGCCAAGCGCAAAGCACAAGCTGACGCCGCTGTCCCGGCGCTGCTGGATGAAATGGCTGAACGCAACCGAGTCGAGCGTGACGCCACCGACCTCAAGCAGGCAGACAAACGCTCTGTCTGGGATCCGTGCGCCGAGTTGTGCGTCCGAGCGCACCTCGACGATCTCAATCTGCGCGTAGCGGCCGATCATCCGGGTGTAATGGGCGAGGTCGTCAACGTAGGGTGGCCGCAGACGACCGACGGCAACGACGGTTATGCGCACTGATGGGATACTAAGTGCATATGTGCCCATCGCATCAGCCTGAGCGCCAGATCAACATCCATTTCTCACCGGAGTTGATGGCTGGCCACTACTCAAACTTCGCCAACGTCAGCCACTCGGATTACGAGTTCACCATCACTTTCGCGCGTGTCGACCATGAGATCGAGGAGGCCGAGGTTCCCGGCGTGGTTGTTGCGCGCGTGAACCTTTCGGCCAAGTTCATGCGCGAGCTAATTGACGCTATGCAGGACAACTATGCCAAGTGGCAGACCCGAGAGCACATCAAAGGTCTGCCCGAGTATGGCGGTGAGTACCCGCTGGACGGTGGCCCGCAGGAGGATCAGGAGGATTGACCATGAGCACGGGGCCGGCCCGGCCGGTCAACGCATCGTGCGGGTAGCCGTCATAAGTGACGTCCACGGCAACCTCCAGGCGCTTGAGGCGGTCCTTGCTGACGTACGGGACGCCGGGCTGGAGTCGCTCTGGTGCCTGGGCGACACCGTTGGCTACGGGGCGGATCCGGATGCGTGTGTTGAGCTGGTGCGTGAACACGCGGAGGTGTGTCTGGCTGGCAATCACGACCTTGCGGTCACAGGGTCGCTGTCAACCGAGAGCTTCTCCGATGCCGCCCGTCTCGCCGCCGAGTGGACACGCGGCACGATCAAGCCCGAACACCTCGCGTTTCTTGAGACCCTTGTTCCCGCCAACCAGGATCACGGTGTGAGCTTGTTTCACGGCAGCCCGCGCGATCCGGTCTGGGAGTACGTGCTTGCGCCACAACAGGCCGAGCGTGGGTTTAGCGTTCAACGCCACCGCGTGTGTGTGGTAGGCCACACGCACGTTGCGTTGCACTTTCACCGCCTGGACGGCGGTTCCACGCGCGGGGAGACCAACCATTGTGACGATCGTCTGAAGCTCGGCTCCGGTGACTGGCTGGTGAATCCGGGCAGTGTCGGCCAGCCGCGGGACGGCGACTCGAGGGCCGCGTGGTTGGAACTCGACACCGACAGCTGGACGATCCGGTTCAGGCGCACACCCTACGACATTGAGCGCGCTCAGGCGGCGATCCGCATGGCGGGGCTGTCTGAGTCGCTCGCCGAGCGGCTGAGCTACGGTCAGTAGGACACTATCGTCGAACTCGGCTGGGCCGACTAAAGTCAAGATGCGGATGCGCTCGCTCTACAAAGCAACACTCCCGGTGTCGGCTGCTTTAGCCGCCCTGGTTATCACCGGCTGCGGCAGCAGCGGGGGCCTGCTGTCGCGCTCACAGGCAGCTCGGCTCAGAGGGAAGATCAGCAGCATATCCGTGGCTCTTGCGGATGGTCAGTGCTACACGGCTGAGGCCCAGGTCAATCAGCTTCAGTTAGAGATCTCTTCGCTTAACGCCGTCGACGGCACGCTCGTCAGCAACCTCCGCCAGGGCGCAAGCACGATCCAGCGGCTGACCCAGACCAGCTGTGGCAACGTCAGCACCCGGACCGTCACACATACAACGCCAACCAGGACACGGACCAGCGGGGCGACCACGACGCGCACGGGCGCCTCGCCGACCGGCACTACCAGCACCAACGACACGACCTCCTCGGTGACCAGCACCAATGGCGGTCAGGGTGTGGGCGGCACCGGCACCCAAACAGGCACCACCGGTGGCTCGGGCGCCGGCCCAACGTCAACGACGGGTCAGATCACCGGTCCCGGCACAACAACCACCAGCACGACCGGCACGAGTTCCACGACGAGCACCGCGCCGGGCGGCGGTCAGACAGGGTTCTGATGGGCGCCACAAGCGTGATAGCGGGGCGTTACAGGGTGGAGGGCCGCCTGGGCGTGGGCGGCATGTCGACGGTGCTTCTTGCGGTCGACGATCGGCTGCAGCGTCATGTTGCGGTCAAGCTGCTGGCCGAGCATCTGGCCGACGATCCGAGCTTTGTGTCACGGTTCCGGCGCGAGGCGCTGGCCGCCGCCCGGCTTGTTCACCCGAACATTGTTCAGGTTTTTGATTCAGGTTTTGACGAGGTCGCCCGCCAGCACTTCATTGTTATGGAGTATGTGCCAGGAAAGTCCTGTGCCGAGATGCTGCGTGACCGCGGCCCGCTGGACGTCGGCGAGGTTGTGGACATCGTTGAACAGTCGTGTCGTGGCCTTGAATACGCGCATCGCCACGGCGTTGTCCACCGTGACGTCAAACCCGGCAACCTCTTGGTTTCTGAATCCGGCGTGGTAAAGCTCGCGGACTTTGGGATCGCCCGTGCCACCGGCCAGTCGAGTATCACGCAGGTCGGCTCAGTGTTGGGGACTGCTGCCTATCTGGCACCCGAACAGGCGCGTGGGGAGGACGCGAGCCCGGCAACGGATCTGTACTCACTTGGCGTGGTTGCCTACCAGTTACTTTCAGCGAGGCTGCCTTACGAGGCAAACAGTCTCTCTGAACTGGCGCTCAAACAGCAGCGCGAGGCGCCGATTCCGCTTCAGCGTCTGAACCCGGCGATCCCAGAGGCTCTGGCTGATGCGGTTGCTCTTTCGATCTCAGTGGTGGCTGAGGAGCGCCCGAGGACAGCACGCAGGCTTGCTGAGCTGATCGCCGATGGGGCCGAGGGGATCTCACCGTACTCTGATGACGCACCGACGCGGTCGGTCGGTGCTGATCAGGCGGCCACTCGGGTCCTGGGGCGACAGGGTCGCAACGCTGCGCCTGTGATGGACGGTGTCGCCCTGCGGTCGCCCGCTCGCACACCGCGCGTCGTACCGGCGCGCCGGCCGCCGGCCTCCGAGCCGGTAGCGAGCCGGTCACGCGTCGATGCGGACGGCTCGCGGCGACGCCGAGGCCGTCGTGCACGGGTCATGTGGTCGCTGCTTGTGCTGGTGCTTATCGCGGTGCTTGCCGTCGTGGTGGTCGTGGCGCTTGAGCAGAGCAGCCAGACTGTCGTGCAGGAGCAGAAGATCGTCGCCCACACCGTCAGTTCGGCGATCAGCCAGTTCAACCATCTCATCGCTCGCTACACCAAGAGGTAGGCGGTTGGGTATTGTGAGCCCCGCCGCAGAGGCGGGCGGGGTGTGCTGCGCGCTGAGGGCTCTGTAAGTAGCTGTCGTTGTGCTGCCGGACGAGGTTGAGAAGGCCGGGGCCACTGCAGACTGCCGCGCTCAGCGGTCTGCTGAAGGCTCAGCGCGCGGATGGGGAGGCGCCTGCCATAAACGCGGGTATCACGTCGGTCAGGCGCCCGTCGTCAATCGCGTCGCGCAGATCGGCCATCAGGCGCTGGATGAAGCTCAGATTGTGCAACGTCAGCAGCCGTGGACCGGTCATCTCACCGGCCTTGGCCGCATAGTGGATGTAGCCGCGCGTGAAGCCTGCTGAGCAGGCTGGGCATGGGCAGCCGTCGAGGATCGGCTCCTTGGAACCACGCCAGCGTGACTTGGCAAGGTCCACACGCCAGCGGTGTCCGGGGTCGGGCACGACCGCGACTCCGTGTCGTGCCAGCCGGGTTGGCATCGCGCAGTCAAACGTGTCGATTCCCAGCCTGACCCCGACCAGCAGATCATCGATGTCGCCGATCCCCAGCAGGTGGCGGGGCCGGTCCGGGGCAAGCCGGTCCAAGGCCGCAGTGCTCCAGCTCACCACTTCGTGCATCTGGGCCTTATCCTGCCCCAGCGACCCACCGATCGCGATGCCGTCGCAGCGGCTTGAGGCCACCACCTGCGCAGACTCCTCGCGCAGGTCAGATTCAACGCCGCCCTGTACGATGCCGTACACGGCTTGATCAGCTGGCCCGAACCGGTCGTGCCAAGCGAGGCAGCGATCCAGCCAGCGGTGCGTGCGCTCCGTTGAACGTGCCGTGTAATCACGGGATACGTGGAACGGAGTGCATTCATCAAAGGCCAGTGCGATGTCTGAGCCCAGCGCCGCCTGCACGGCCATGGACGTTTCCGGTCCGATGAAACGCTCCGAGCCGTCAAGATAGGACCGGAAACGTACCCCGTCCTCATCAATTGAGAGGATCGCCCCACTGGTGCGCGGCTGCCCGGCCGCGCGGTGGCCGCGACCCTTGATCTCGTCCGCGACGCTGCCGTGCCCCATCGAGAAGACCTGAAAGCCGCCGGAGTCAGTGATGACCGGCCGTGGCCAGCGCATGAACTCACCGATGCCGCCGGCCGAGGCGATCAGCTCCGGGCCGGGGGAGAGCATGAGGTGGAAGGTGTTGCCGAGGATCATGTCGTAGCCGAGCGCCACAACGTCACGCGGTTCCAGCGTTTTCACGGCGCCACGTGTGGCCAGCGGAACAAAGGCGGGAGTGCGGACCTCACCGTGGGCGAGCTTCAACGTCCCGGTGCGGGCCTGACTGTCAGTGGCGCGTCTGCGGATCTCAAACATCGCCTGGGAAGGTATAGAAAGTTTGGTGTGGGCGGGGTTGCCCGCCCTGCGACCATGCCTTTCAGGGCTCTCACCCTTCCATCATTGCCTGAATTTGACGCTGAGTGATGCTGAGGCCTGGCCAGAGTCTCACAAACGACGGCTATCACTTGGGGGATCTCCATCCGATTGCGAGAGCGACAGCGACAGCGACCGAGGAGCGTGTCTTTGGCGGCGCTGTGACTGGCGTCAGCCGCGACGGTCAGCGGGTGGCGGCTCGCTCAACCGAGCGCTGCAGGTGAGGCGGCGTAGCCAAGGAACAGACAAGCCGCAGACGCGGACTTCAGTGCGATCGACGCGACGTTGAGGGCGCAGGCCATTGAGATCCTGCGGAAGCTGGATGCGTTTGACGATGGCGAGCGCACCGGTCCAGTGCGGACCAATCTCAAGCTGCGCTGAGGCCACAGAACCTCGGCGCGCCGGCACAGTAGCTACCATCTGTTGGCGCAATGACCTTCATCCTTGACGTGACCCAGGTCTTTATCAGCATCATTCTGGTGTTCCTCGTGCTGATGCACTCGGGCAAGGATTCGGGCCTGTCCGGCTTCGGCACGGGTTCCAGTGGCGGCGGCAGTCCGTTCGGAGGAGGCTCGCTGGTCGAGAAGAACCTGAACCGGTGGACGATCCTGTTCGCTGTGCTGTTTGTGGTCAACACGGTCGTTCTGATCAAGGTCGGCTGACAGGCCGTTTATCGCCGCTGACGCACCGTGCGCTCAGCCGTTCAGTCGAGGTTGATGGCGACGTACTTGGTTTCCAGGTATTCCGCGATTCCTTCTGGACCGCCTTCACGGCCGAAACCTGACTGCTTGACCCCGCCGAACGGCGCTGCGGCGTTGGAGACGATCCCCTGGTTAAGGCCAACCATGCCGGTTTCCAGCGCCTCCGCGACACGGATCGCTCGCTTCAGGTCCCGGGTGAACATGTATGAAGCCAACCCGTACTCTGAGGCGTTGGCCGCGTTGATCGCTTCCTCCTCGGTTGAGAAGCTCACAACTGGTGCCACAGGGCCGAAGACCTCCTCCTTCAGCAGCCGCGCGTCAGGACTGATCCCGCCGATGACGGTCGGCTCAAAGAAGTAACCAGGCCGGTCAACGGCATGTCCGCCGGTCAGTGGCTTGGCGCCGCGGTCAAGCGCGTCATTCACCAGTTCAGCGACCTTGTCACGCTGGGCGGGGTCGATCAGGGGGCCCAACTCAACGCCGGGCTCAGTGCCGCGCCCGACTTTCATGGCGCCAAGGCGGGCGGCAAGCTTGGCGGCGAACTCATCGGCGACGGACTCGTGTACGTGGAACCGGTTGGCAGCGGTGCATGCCTCCCCGCCGTTGCGCATCTTGGCAAGCACCGCGCCCTCTACGGCTGCGTCCAGGTCGGCGTCCTGGAAAACCAAAAACGGCGCGTTGCCGCCGAGTTCCATTGACAGGCGCAGAAGCGTCTCTGAAGCCTGGGACATAAGCTGGCGTCCGACGCCCGTCGAGCCGGTGAATGACATCTTGCGCAGCCGCTGATCCTTGAGCAGCGGCGCGACCGTCTCAGCTGCCGCACTGGCGTTGATGACGTTCAGCACTCCGGCCGGCAGCCCGGACTCTTCAAGGATCCGGGCGAACTGCAGCATCGACAGCGGTGTCTGGTGGGCAGGCTTGACAATCACGGTGCAGCCGGCGGCCAACGCGGGACCGACCTTTCGGGTTCCCATCGCCAGCGGAAAGTTCCAGGGCGTGATCAACAGACTGGGTCCGACCGGCATTTTCATGGTCAGCAGTCTGCCCGAGCCGTTGGGTGCGGCCGCATAACGGCCGTTGATGCGCACCGCCTCTTCAGAGAACCAGCGCAAAAACTCGGCAGCGTAAATTACTTCTGTGCGCGCCTCTGACAGCGGCTTGCCCATCTCAAGAGTCATCAGCAGCGCCAGGTCGTCAGCTCTGGCGACGATCGTGTCAAACGCGCGACGCAGGATCTCGCCTCGCTCGCGTGGAGGATAGGCCGCCCACGCCGGACCGGCCGCAGCGGCCGCGTCCAGTGCCGCGATCGCATCGGTGGCTGACGCGTCAGCCACCTGCGCCAGGACCTCTCCGGTTGACGGATCTTCAACATTTGTGGTGCCGCGCTCTCCATCTCGCCACTTCCCGCCGATAAAGAGTTGATGCGGGACCGAGTTGACAACCCGCTGTTCATCGTTGACGCTAATTGTGCTCATGACAAGAACCTATCTGTTTAAGCATCGGCCGGCTGCGAGTGCGCTCGCAGTCTGCGCCTCAGCCGCGCTGATCGCCGGTTGCGGCGCGTCGGGGGCGGGGACAACGGCGTCTCAGATCGGCTCGGGTGCCACCACTACCGTCGCTGCCAACAGCGGGAGCGTCCCACCGCAAAACGCCTCGTCTGGTTCGCCCAAGGCAGGTAACGGTCGCTCCGCATCGTCATCAATTTCCGGTAGCGCCAGCGCACTGGCTAAGGTCAGTGGCCAGGGCGCTCTGGTAGGCGGACGTCAAAAGGCGGCCAGCGCCAGCACCAAGGCCAGCTCTGATTCGGCGCTGGCCGCGGTCAGCGGCAGCACGGTGGTTGCCGGGAGCCAGAGCGTCGTAAGGACGCGACAGCAGACAAGCTTCTCGCAAGGCTCAAACGGCGGTGGAGCCGTCAACCAACCAGCAAAGCCGACGCGTAGCGTCAATCACGGTAATACCAACAAGCGCCAGACGACCACCAGCCCCACAACAACCTCTAGCGTTCAGAGCACTCCGGGCACAACCGCTCCTGTCAGATCAACCACTTCCGCGACGGCACCGAAAGCGGGCGGGCGCTCATCAACCGTCACGACACCGACCACTCCCGAGCCCACCACGACCGGTCACGGCGTGCAGAAGGTGACGATCCGCTACGTGATCAAGCGTGAGTCTCCCGCTATCCCCTCCGGGGCGTTCCTTCCATCCGGGCACCCGCATCTGACTCTGGATAGCTTCACCGTGCCTGACCAGAACATCACCTGTGCGCTGAGCTCTGGCTCGCTGCGCTGCGTCATCGCCCGACGGCACTGGACGGCTCCAACCATGCCCAGCAGTT
This sequence comes from Solirubrobacteraceae bacterium, assembly GCA_049976865.1. Taxonomy (GTDB): domain Bacteria; phylum Actinomycetota; class Thermoleophilia; order Solirubrobacterales; family Solirubrobacteraceae; genus Palsa-465. The sequence continues at coordinate 8,378 of JBMFHK010000103.1, forward strand.
GTAACGCGGCTGGTTGGGGCAGCGTGATCACCGTGCCGGCCTCAGCGCCGCCGGCCTTCACATGCACAGCTGACACCACGCTGGCCCATGATGTTGCACAGGTACCGAACAACTGGGATGACAGCATCGGCTCGTTCACCTGTGAGGTCCGCAGCTTCGGGGTCAACTGCTTCACCACCCACGGTCGCTACGGACTGATTCTCAGCCGTACCGGCTACACGTTTTACTGATCGCAAGTGATAGCCAAGATCCGCAGCGGCAGCGGCGCTGCGGATCAACCCGGACTAGTCATTAACGCGCCGCGCCCCGGGCTGGCCGGGGCGCGGAAAC
>JBMFHK010000104.1:0-8658 GCA_049976865.1 Solirubrobacteraceae bacterium
GATCGCGCGACGTATCTCAGCCGCGACCTGTTCGTAGAGGCGGGCCGGGTCGGTCCGGTCGAGCTTGACATCAAACAATGTGCTATTTATGATAGCGCATTGAAATGGTTGTGCAACTCCCGCAAAAACCGCAGGGGCCTCGGCCGGCACGTGAGGCTGACGACGGGGTGATCTTCGACGCGCGCGCCCGGCAGCGGCGCCACCGCGGCGTGGCCGCCATGGTTGTGCTGGTCATCGCCGTGATCGGCTGGCTCGTGTTCGGTGGTGGTGCAGGCAGCAACCGGGACGGTGCGGGTGCAGCGAAGGGTCAGCCGGCCGCTGCGGCGGGGTCGCTACCGGTCCCGGTGGTTGGTGTTCTGCCCGCCCGGCAGGTGACGTTGTCTTACCGCCGGGCCGGGCTTCAGGTGGTTGGTCTGACCCGGTCGCTGTTCGGCCTCTCCAACCGTCCCGATGCGGATCCGCTGCTTGAGCTGAACACCGGCCGGCATGGCTGGCGCGATGTCACACCCGCCCAGGTGCGTGCCGAGTGCGCGCATGGCTGCTGGGTGGAATTCCAGACTGCGTTTTTCCTGAGCCGATCGGTCGGGTGGGTGACGGCCTACAACCTTCTCAGCGGTCAGGATGACCTGTACGGCACCACGGACGGGGGGCGCTCCTGGCAGTTTCAGCTGCGAACCGGGCACTCCGAAAACGCCGGCGCGCAGCTGGCGGTCTGGTTTATCAGCGCTCGGGACGGCTGGGCTGCTGTGCTTGAGCCCACCGGCCCAGCCGCACGCGCGTGGCGCACACATGACGGCGGGGCGAGATGGACACCGGTCCCGGACAACCGGACGCTCACGCGCTCCGGCCACAATCAGGGTTGGGTGCCGATGCCGTATGAGTTCATCAGCAAACAGGTCGGCTACGCTGCTGAGCCCCAGCCGGAAGGCGTGTTCACCCATGAGCTTGCGCGCACGAGTGATGGCGGGTGGATCTGGCGAGCCCAAACCGTGAGCCTGCCCGGATGGGCGGCCCGTGCCGCCGCAGCAGACACCTACCCCGGCTACAGCATCTCGTATCTGCTGCCGGTGTTCAGCAACGCGCGTGACGGCGTGCTGGCCGTGCTGCTGCCAGCGACCGGAAAGCACGGCGCCACTGTCCGCTTCTATGGCACCACCAACGGGGGCGTCAGCTGGAAGTTCAAGACCGGCGTTGCCGTAAACACCGCTACGTTCAGGCCGCCGCACAGTTCCGTGACCACGCCGCTTGAGCCGCTCGTGTCGATTGTGAACTCAAACACCTGGTGGGTCGCATACCCGCCAGGCCCCGGGGCAAAGACCGGGGATGAGCCGCGCGTGAGCACCAACGCGGGACGGTCCTGGACGCAAACCACGTCCAACCTGCCAGCCGACGGCAGCCAGCTGACCGCGGTCAGCGCCACTCAAGCGTCCGCCACCGTCCAGATCTTTTACGGGCGGACGGGCAACAGCGTCAGTGAGCTTGAACAGACCACCAACCAAGGGCGGGACTGGCAGATCCTCAAACAAGGGTGAAGCAGGGAGGCCCCGAAGCCGCCAGGTGGCCCTTTAACTTATGGTCCGCCGCGCAGAGGCCGGCGCAGGCTGCTCACCGGGGACTTATGGACCCGCTCTCATCGGCCGGCGCGGCCTGGAGCTTGAAAGACAACAGACAGCCTTACTCCGGCAGGCGGCCATGTTCACACGGCCGCCGGAGTTTCCGGACGGTCGATGTTGCCGGATCCCGCAGGCAGCGTGCCGGCTGTGGCGGGGGCCGCGGCGATGCTCTGGGTAAGTGCATTGTCGGCCACCACCTGGCGGTAGAACTCTGCGCTGCGCTTGGCGATCCGTCGGCCGGAACCGAACTCGACGTAGAAGAGCCCGAAGCGTCGCCGGTAACCCTCTGCCCACTCGAAGTTGTCCATCAGCGACCAGTGGAAGTAGCCGGCAACATTGACGCCGGCGTTGATCGCCTGCAGCGTCGCGTCGAGGTGGCCATGGATGTAGGCGATCCGCTCCTGATCCTCGATGGACCCTTCTGGGGTCAGGTAGTCGTCAGCGGCGCATCCGTTCTCGGTGACGTAGATGGGTAGGCCGGAGGTCTCTCCGTGCAGGCGGATCAGCATGTCCCGCAGCCCCTCGGGGACGACGGCCCAGCCCATCACGGTCCGCTCCAGGTCAGGCGGCATGTATTCCACGAAGCCTGGATGGCCGGCCAGCGGCGCTTCACCGAGGCGCAGGTCCGCCCAGTCGCCGCTGCGCAGGTAGTGGGGACGGTAGTAGTTGAGCCCCAGGAAGTCGACGGGAGCCGAGATCAGCTCCATGTCGCCATCGAAAATGAGGCTCTCCGCAGGGCGCAGAGCCGGCTGCAGGTCATCCGGGTAACCGCCGCGCAGCACTGGATCGAGGTAGGCCCGGTTGTACTCGGTGTCGAGCGCGTCGGCGGCCGTCTGGGCCTCGTCGTCTAAGGCGTGGAAGAGCTGGGGGTCCAGCGCGGGGCCGATACGCGCGGCGGGCAGCAGCGAGCGCAGCGCCTGCAGTGCGTAGCCATGTGCGAGCAGGATGTGATGTGTTGCGGCCGCAGCGGCCTCGGGATCGCGCCGTCCGGGGGCGTGGCTGCCGGTGCGGTAGCCTTGCGCGACAGTCTGCAGCGGCTCGTTGATCGTGATCCACATGTCAGCCTGGTCGCCCAGCGCGGCCGCGAGCACGGCAGCAAGCTCGCCCAGGTGCTTGGCGGTGTCGCGACGGGCCCAGCCGCCGCGGTCTTCAAGCACTTGTGGCAGATCCCAGTGGTAGACGGTGACTACCGGCCTGATGCCATTTTGATGCAGCCGCTCAACGAGGCGGCGGTAGTAGTCCAAGCCCGGCTGGTTGATCGCCCCGCTACCGTCGGGCAGCACCCGCGGCCAAGAGACTGAGAAACGGTAGGCGCCCACGCCCAGCGCGGCCAGCAGCGCGAGGTCGTCATCCATGCGGTTATAGGAGTTGCACGCGATATCACCGGTGTCCCCGCGGTTGATGGTGCCCGGCATGCGCGTGAAGGTGTCCCAGATGGACCGGCTGCGTCCGTCAGCATCGATGGCGCCCTCGATCTGATAGGAGGATGTGCCCACGCCCCAGACAAAGCCGTCCGGGAAGCTGCGCAACTCGGTTGACTGGCTGTGGTCTGCCGCCCTCATGCTCTGCCGGCCATCAGTCTCGAACCTCTGGCACCGATCTTCTCGGCGTTAACTCGGGTTGGGTCTGTTGAGCCTGCCGGCCTGTCAGGGGTGGGCTTGGCCGCTGTCCCGGTCCGGCAGGCGGACCCTGCAGCGCCCCGTATGACCGGCGCAGGAAGCGTGCGCGCACGCGCACTGGCTTCCGCGCTCCCAGTCCTAATCATTACGATCACTGTCCTTTCGCAAGTTTCGGCAGGGACGAGTCCTGCTCCGCAGTGCATGGCGGAGCAGGACTCCTGTCCCTGTGTCGCGGGTCTGAGCGCAGATGCCTAGCTGGTCGGCTTCAGGTGCAGCACGATCACCTCGTTGGTCGGGGTGTTCGGGCTGCCTGACTCGTACTGGTTGCTGGCAGTGGGCCAGCCGGTGAAGGCACCGGAGTTGTATTCGTCAAACGAAGCGCCGTACACCATCGCGATGACCGGCAGCTGCTTGGCTACGTACTCCTCCAGCGGCGTCAGGTTGGTCACCTCGGCCTTCCGGGTTCCGACACCTGCGAGCTTCGACAGATCCTTATCCAGCGCCTTGTTCTTCAACCCTTCGAAGTCACCGTCGTTGGTCTTGCCGTTGTTGAGGGTGCTGTTGAGCCAGTAGTTGTAGACGCCGTAGGGAGAGATAACCGAGTCACCCCAGTGGATGATCGCCGAACCGTAGTGACCGTCAGCGACATCGGCGTTCCACTGGTCGGCCGTCATGCCGTTGAAGTACGCGTCGACGTGGGCTGCCCTCAGCTCGGCTGAGATCAGCTTTGCGTCCTCGGCGTAGTCGGTGTAGGTCGTCGGATCGCTGATCGAGATCACGATCTTCTTGCCGTTGATGTAATACCAGCCGCCCTTGAGCTTTGCGCCGGCCGCCTTCAGCACAGCGTCGGCCGCCTTCGGGTTGCTCTTGGGGGACAGCTTGTAGGCCTTGGCCTTCAGCGCCGGCGCTTCGTATGCTGCGAAGCCCGGCAACGTGAGACCGCTGGCGTTGACTGCCACTGGCTCGGTGCCGTACTCGCCCGTCACACTGATGTCCTTGCGGTTCATGGCAAGGCTGACCGCCTTGCGAACGGCCAGATTGTTGAACGGGAACGTCCTCAGGTCGGGGTACAGGGTGACCGTGTTCACGGCCGCAAACCAGATTTTGTGGCCAGCGGTGCTTGTGAAGGCACTCAGTCCGGCGAGCGCGTTTCCGGCCCAGTCGAGAGAGTTGTTCTCAAGCGCTGTCAGAGCGTCTGCGGCGGTGTCGATGTTCGGGAACTCAACCTCCTTGACTGCAGGTGCCCCGTGACCGCCGAATGGACCGCCCCAGTAGTTCGGGTTGGCGTTCAGCACGATGCCGCTGGCGTTGGATGCTGACGCGTTGTAGGTGTAGGGACCGGTGCCGATCGGGTTGGTGATGTCGGCCGACGCCGGGTCGGTGCTCATGTCATAGATTGATGACGGGACGATGTAGACGTCGCAGATCTGCTGCAGCTCGGTGTAGGCCGGTGCCTTGAACTTCAGCGTCACCGCGTTGCCGCTCACCGTAGCGCCGGTCAGGTCGGCGATGCCGGTGATCGACGCGGTGTCGGGGTACTTCACCAGCATGTTGTATGTCCCGGCCACGTCAGCCGGCGTGAACAGCGAGCCGTCGCTCCACTTGACGCCGCGGCGAATCTGGAAGGTGATCGACTTGCCGCCCTTTCCCCACTTGTAGCTGGTGGCCAGGAACGGGTAGGGCTTCTGGCTTGGCTTGGCGATGTCGAACTGCATCAGCTGCTCATAGATCAGCGAGGTGGCGCCGATCTGTGTGGCCGCCGAGCCTGGCAGGAAGGGGTTCATGTTGTTGCTGGACGACAATGTGACGCCCTGGCTTGACTCCATGATCAGCGGGCCAGAGGACGCTGCGTGAGCGCGCACGGCGAGCGCCGGGCCCGCGAACAGGCCAGCAGCGGTTGCGGCGACCGCAGCGACCGCGACCGTCGAGGAGGCGGCTGCCAGCCAGCGCTTTCGAGTATTAGATACGGGTCTCATCTTCTCATGTACCTTTCATGCAGCACAAGGATGTGCGGGTTCCAATATGCGCACGCCATGCATGCGCTTTGTGATGCGAGCGTCCGGCGCGATGAGCTTTGCCGAGTGTCGCGTCGGGCGACTCGTAACCTCAATGACTGAGTCGTGTGGTCAGGTTGTGATGGCCGTTCCTCCTCCCCGAAGTTCTTGATCGAGCAGGTCTGGTGCAGCGACGTCGAGTCGCCAGCAGGCTGCGGCGCGCTGCGCGTTGATCGCAAAAATCGGCGGCGATTGGACTCGGCAGCGGTCCGCCGCGAGCGGGCAGCGTGGCGCAAACCGGCAGCCGACGGTGGTCGAAAGAGCGCTTCCGGCGCGGCGTACAACAGCTGCGGTCTCAGTCTTGATCGCCTTGCCAAGCTTCTCGGGATCGGGTGCCGACGCGACCAGCAACTGGGTGTATGGGTGCGCCGGACGCTGCGTGAGGTCCTCCGACGGTCCCCGCTCGACCACCTCGCCGGCGTACATGACGAGCGTGTCGTCAGCGAAGTAGCGGGCCGAGGCGATGTCATGGGTGACGTAGAGAACGGCCAGTTCAAACTGCGCGCGCAGCTGATCCAGGAGGTCCAGCACCTCAAGACGGATCGAGACGTCGAGCATCGAAACCGGCTCGTCGGCGAGCAGCACGCGCGGCTGGGCGGCGAGTGCTCGCGCAATGGCAACACGCTGGCGCTGTCCGCCGGAGAGCTCGTGGGGGTACCTATCAAGAAACTGCTGGGGCGGTGTCAAGCGGACCCGCTGGACGAGACGCTCCAGCTCCGCCTCCACCGTTGCCTGATCGGCCGGATGCTGGTGCAGGCGTACGGGCCTTGCGAGCGCGTAGCGCACCTTGTGCACGGGGTTCAGTGAGGCAAACGGATCCTGGAAAATCATCTGCACGCTGCTCTTGTAAGAACGGAACTGACCGTGCCGCCATGGCTCGGCAGGCTCGCCGTCGAGCACGATCGCACCGGCCGTTGGGCGCTCCTGCCCGGCGAGCATCCGTGCGACCGTCGACTTGCCCGAGCCGCTCTCGCCGACGAGCGCCACCACGGCGCTTTGATAAAGGCCGAGCGACACGCCACGCACCGCCGACAGCGTGTCTCGGTGCCAACCGCGCGACAACCTGAAGTCCTTGGAGAGTGAACGCGCCTCCAACACCAGCGGCCCGCGCTGGGCTGATGCGGGCAGCACTTCGGCAGGTGTGAGCTGTTCGTTCACGACGTTCCCTTCGCTGCCACGGCCTTGACCTTCGGCGGATTGGCTTGCGCCATCTCAGGCGTCACGAACGGGCACGCGCTGAGGTGGCTTCCATCGGATCCCGGCACAGGCTTGAGGCACATATCGATCGCGGAACACTCGACGGTCGCGTGAGGGCAACGTGGCACGAACGGGCAACCGGGTGGCAGCGCGCTGAGATCCGGCGGCGTGCCAGGAATGCCGGCGAGCTCTCTGCGAGCACCGTGAACACTCGGGAAGGAACCCAGCAGCCCCTGCGTGTAGGGGTGTCCAGGATGATTGTGGATCCGCTCGGCTGCCCCGACCTCCACGATCTTGCCGGCGTACATGACGGCGATGCGGTCGGCGATCTCCAGCAGGAGTGAGAGGTCGTGTGTGATGAACAGGATCGCGAAGTGCAGCTGCTTCTGCAGCTCCACGATCTGCGCCAGGATCTCACGCTGCACGACCACATCCAAAGCTGTCGTCGGCTCGTCCATGATCACCACCTCAGGATCGACGGCCAGCGCCATCGCGATCATCACCCGCTGGCGCATGCCGCCCGAGAGTTCGTGCGGGTAGCTGCTCAGCCGCTCCCGCGGGATGCCGACAAGATCCACCAGCGTGTTGAGCCGCTGGTGCTTCTCCCCGCGGCCGAGGTGGAGGTGCGCGTCCAGCACGTCGCCGAGCTGCTCGCGGATGCGAAGTACCGGGTTCAGCGCGTTCATGGCGCTCTGAAAGACGATCGAGATCTCGCGCCAGCGCAACTTCCGCAACTGACGCGAGTTCAGCTCCAGCAGGTCCACGCCTTCGGGCGGGACGCGACTGCCACGATAGATGACGTTGCCGCTCGTGACGACGGCGGGCGGGCGCAGCAGGCGGCACAGTCCGAGCGCCAGCGTCGACTTGCCCGAGCCGCTCTCACCAGCCAGACCCAGGGTCTCGCCACGGGCCAGCTCGATGTCCACGTGATCCACGGCTTTGGTGTCCACGTCGTATGCGACTGAGAGGTCGCGGACCTCGAGGACCGGCCTTTGCACGGTGGCGGCCGTGCTCAGTGTCGAGTTGCTCTGGGCGGTGCCGAGTGAGTTCATCGCGAGGGCTCCAGGCGCTCTACCGGGGTCGGGTCGGTGGGGCGCCATGGTTTGTTGCGCCCGCCGCCGAGCTGGCGCTTCTTGTGGCTGACAGCTTGACGCAGCCTCGGGTTGCCGAGCTCGTCAAGTCCGAAGTTCAGCAACACGAGGCTCATCCCGAGCAGCGCGACCACGAGGCCGGGCGGCACGTACCACCACCACGCGCCGCTGCTGAAGCCGCCCTGCGATTGCGCCCAGTACAGCATCACGCCGAGACTCCAGCTGTTGATGTTGACCAGCCCGATGAAAGCCAGCGCCACCGATGTCAAGATCGCGTAGAGGAATGTCCCAACGAAGTTCGCTGCGATCAGGCTGACCTCATTCGGTAGCAGCTCGAACACGACCAGCCGCCATGTGGGCTCACCTGTTTCGCGTGCGGCCGCGACAAAGTCTCTGCCGCGGAGCGTCAGCGTCTGAGCCCGGATCACCCGCGCTCCCCATGACCAGCCGAGCGCGCTGAGGACAATCGCCGTCGGCAAAATGCCGTCTCCGCGCGGCAAAAAGCCGAGCACGATGATCAGTAGCGGCAACGCCGGCAGGACCATGAACACGTTCATCAACAGGCCCAGCAGCTCATCGGCGGTGCCGCCCAAAAAGCCTGCGCTGACACCAATGCCAACCGACAGGATCGTTGCGATCACTGCTGTGAATATCCCCAGCTCAACAGTCCCCCGCAGCCCGTAGAGCAGCTGTGAGAGGACATCCCCACCATCGTTGGTGGTGCCCAGCAGGTGGTGCAAGTTTGGCCCAAGAGCCTGGTTTGCGAGATTGATCGTGGCGTTCGGGTTCAGCGGCGCGAGCGTCGGTCCGAGGATCGCGAGCACCACAAAGATCGCGAGGATGCCACCGCCGGCCTTGGCCTTGCCCGGCATCCGCCGCAGGAACTCGCCGCGCCGCACCGCCAGTGCCGTGCTGTCGGCGGGATGGCTGGCAGTCACAGCCATCAGTACGCCGCCCTCGTGCGTGTACGCGGATCGGCGATCACGTAGACGATGTCCGCCAGCAGGCAGGCTAACAGCACGGTCGCTGACCCGGACTAGTCATTAACGCGCCGCGCCCCGGGCTGGCCGGGGCGCGGAAACGT
>JBMFHK010000105.1:0-8451 GCA_049976865.1 Solirubrobacteraceae bacterium
GGGCTTCAGTAGTAACGGCCTCGGCTGGCCGCTGGCGAGTATCGGATGTCTAAGTCGCAGCCCCAGGGCCCTCATGGGTGCCCGGTCACAGTTTTTGGCCCGAGTCCGTCTATAGGCTATGAACGCGACATGGCGGCAGAACCATCCCTTCCGTGATGCTGGACGCTGAGCAGCTCACTGCGCTATATGACGCACATGCTCGCGAGCTCCTTGCGTTCCTCGTGAGTCGCACGTGCGACCCGGAGGCGGCGGTTGACATTCTCGCCGAGACGTTTGCCGTCGCGTTTGAGAATCGCCGAGCGTTTCGTGGCTCGAACGAGAAGTCGGCGCTGGCGTGGCTCTATGTGATCGCGCGCAACCAGCTCGCCGATTACTTCCGTGATGAGCAAGCGCGAAGCCGAGCGCTCGCTCGGCTCGGCATGCAGCGGCGAGCGCTCACCGACGTCGAGTATGAGCGCGTTGAGGTGCTCGCTGGCATCGAGCAGCTACGGGTGCTTGTGACCGAGCACCTCGGGCAACTGCCGGAGGACCAAAGGCAGGCTCTTTGGCTGAGGTTCGTGGAGGAGGAGACCTACGAAGAAATCGCCACGAGGCTCGGGATCAAGCAAGAAGCCGCTCGAGCGCGCGTCAGCCGCGGACTGCGCGCCATCCGTGCCGCGCTGGCTTTAGCCGATGACATCCCAGCAGGCGAAAGGACCATGCATCATGCCTGAACAGCAGGCCCCTTACGACGATCTCCCGATCCTCGGGGAGATCCGTGATGAACTCAGCCAGGCGTTCTCTGCGCACGAGAGCGTTGCCAGCACGCCTGCACCGAAGCGGCCGCGGCGAGTACACGGAACTCGCCGCGGCGCGTGGCGATCGATCGCTCGACGTCCGACGGTCCTAATCGGATCTGGCGCGTCTCTCGCGGCCGCGAGCGTTGCGGCGGTTTTGCTCGCGATCCCGGGGCCACAGCCCGCGTATGCGATCACGAGCAATGGCAACGGCAGCATCACCGTGACGATTCATGACCTAGAAACCGCCGTGCCTGCGCTCAACGCAAAGTTGGCGGCGATGGGCGTCAACGACAGGGTTGTTCCCGTCGAGGGCAATTGTCCGACCGTGGACCCCAACCTTGGTGCCATGATGGTTTACCCGCACATGAGCGGCACCGAGACAGTGACGCTCGGCACCAACGTTGACCCCGGATACACGGAAGTCGTGGCTGCCGAGCAGCTAGCCAGTGGCGAGGTAGCAATGGTGGTCGAATCCATCAAGGCCCCCATCCCGAGCTGCTTCCCCACGACCGCCTATACGCTCCAGAACACTGGCACCAGCAACGACGGGACGCCGATCTACCAGTTCGTCCCCGTGGACCCGTCGGCAACAGCACCCACGTCCACGTCGGCTGGTTAGCTCCGAGTTCGCGCGAGGGCACGGTCGTTCGACTGGGCTGACGGACGCGCTTTAGCGTCGGTCAGCTGCGCGATTGCCGCCGATCTCAGCGCTATGCCACACAGAGATTGTCGGCGGACCGGCGGTGGCCGCGGCCGCACGTCGGTCGCAGCTGGCAAGCAGCTCTCGCACGTAGTCCACGTCGGGCACGAAGTCGGCTGCGCACACGACACCGGCCTGATCCACACCGAAGGCCATCGGCGTGGCGACCACGCCGAGAGCACGTCGAAGCTCTCGATTTTCGTCGATCAGCAGCCGTCCGATGCCGGCGAACATGTCGGCACCGGCGGGGTCAGTCACAACGACCAACTCGTCTCCGTCGGCCACGACGGGCTCGACGGAGGGGTCCGCCAGGGACGCTGCGAGTTCTTTGGCCAGGCTTCGACATGGCTGGCGCCCTGAGCCCAGAAAGAGCACGGCGGTGTTGCCCCGCTCGCTTGCCGGCGCCAAGAGAGTGTCGCTGAGCGGAAGCGTGGCACCGACTGGCGGAACAGCGCTCATGGGATCAATGCGCTGCGTAGCGCCTCCTCCCGATTTGAGCAGCGACTCCAGTGTGACCACGCGTCGCAATAGCCCGAGCAAGATCACCGCCATGAGGATCACGAGGAGCCACAATGCTGCGACGAGAACCATCCACGAAACCGGCATTGACTATTTACCCAGCCGTATCGCGATTCGCGAGCGGACGGGAGCGGCGCGCGTCCCCAGCGACGGCGATCAAGCGCACCACAACGGCCGCCAGCAGGACGATCATCGGGACCGGAACCAGTACACCCAGTCCAGCTGAGCCAGTGGCCGCACCAGCTGGCAGTACCGCCAGCGCACCCGAAGATCCCACAGCGACAGCGCCTGAAGCAACTGCGAGGCACAGATTTCGGGCAACCAGCCACCAGCTGATCGGGGTGTCGCTGCCGAGTCCGCAGCCACAGTCGAACTCGCGCCCATGTACCAGGTTCCACACAATTGCGCCGGCAAACGCGATGAGCATCACGAGCGCTGCCGCGCCCGCTTCCCGGGGCAGCACTCCTGTGATGAACATCGCGCCGAGTAGCAGCTCTCCCGCCACCAGCGCCCTGGCGACCGCCGCGATCGCAGGCTCAGGCACAAGCCCGTAGTTCCTCAGACTCGCACGGACAGAAGGTAAGTCGGGGAGCTTCGATAGACCTGCACCCAGCATCAGGAAACCAAGGCCCCATCTGAGCACTAGATCAACGATCGGCATTCCGACGAACCTAGAGCCGCTCGCGTGAGCTACCGAGCCGACCCAATTCCGTGAGGCTCAGGTGCAAGTCTCGGAGCTGCAGGTTTCGAAGCTACTTGGCGAGCACATGTCGAGGCACTGATAGAAGACGCAGTCGCCAAGAATCTCCTGATAACAGCACCCGCCGTTGGGGCAAGCCTTGCCGCCGTTGCAGTGACGGTAGGCAAGCGACCAATACACCGGGTTCTCGTAGCCGGGGCAGCCATTGTAATCCGGGATCGGTGTACTCGGGAGGCTGAGCGCTAGGGCCGCCGGCATCGGCTTCAAGGTGGCCGTCGAGTCGGTTATCGTGCCCGCGCGCGCTCGATCCGTGCCTACGAACGCCGCGAGGCCTCCCGCGACGGCAGCTCCTAATCCGAGCTTCCGTACAAACATTCGACGCGTAAGATCGTTGTCCTGACCGGCGGGATTAGAGCCCATCGTCACGCTCCCAACTGACGTATCGGTACGGTTTGACCGGCAGCTTACAGCCAGAGGAATCGTGCGTGAACACTCAAGACACGGGACCATCGAAGCCGAGCCGCTCAGGCTCCAGCACCCGGCTTGACCGTCGCTTCTAATACTGCTTAGACGCGGCATTCCGCCGAGTGATCCGCTACTAATACGCGAATGGCGGCACGCAAACCCGCGAAATCAACCGCGTCTAACAAGGATGCGGTCCTCGACGGGCGTCGTGCGGCGCTGCTGGAGAGCTATCTGGCGTGGCTTGAGGGGCGCCCGTTGGCGGCGCGCAGCCGGGAGGCTTATGGCCATCAGGTGCGCAGATATCTCGCGTGGGTGGGGGATCGTTCCCCGGTGGACGGCGATCCGCTGGCGGAGGGTGATGCGCGGGATTGGGCGGTCCGGGACTACAAGCGCCACTTGAAGGCTGTGGAGGGTTGGAAGCCGGCGTCGGTGAATCTCGCGCTCGCCGCCTTGGATTCGTTCTACACGCACATCGGGCTCGGTCGCCCGATCGTGCGGCGCGAGGATCTCCCGAAGAGCTCTCCGCGCGCGATCACAGAAGAACAGCAGCGCCGGCTGCTTCGGATGGCCGAGCGGGCATCGGCGCGCGATCGCGCGATCGTCGTGCTGCTTCTTTACACCGGCCTGCGGCTCGCGGAGCTCGCCGCGCTCAATGTCGCCGATGTCAGGGTCTCGGCCCGCAAGGGGCTGGTGGTCGTCCGCTCCGGGAAAGGCGATGCCTACCGCGAGGTGCCGCTCAACGCGCTCGTCCGTCAGGTGCTCGAGGAATGGCTGGTTGACCGAAAGCCCAAGGCGGCCGACGGCGAGCGGGCGCTGTTCGTCGGTCGCTCCGGCCGGCGGTTGTCGAAGCGGTCCGTGGATGATGTCGTCCGCGGCGTCGGCAAGGATGCCGGTGTGAGCCTGTCCGCGCATGTTCTGCGGCACACGTTCCTGACGCGAATGGTCAGGCAGGGCTCTGACCTTGTGCTCGTCGCCGAGCTGGCCGGGCATCGGCGCTTAGAGACTACGCGCCGTTACAGCTTGCCGTCCGATCTCGACCGTCTGTTAGCGGTCGAGAACTTGCAGATCGACTACTGACCCTGGGATGGCGACCCGGTTTCTTTCCGATACCGAGGTCGAGCGTCTGGAGAGCTTCCCAGACCAGATCGACGAGCGCGAGCTGGCGCGGTATTTCACGCTCGACACGCACGACCTCGAGTTCGTGCGCCGTCAGCACAGCACCGCTGGCCAGCTCGGGATAGCGGTCGCGCTCTGCTCGCTGCGTTGGCTTGGTTTCGTTCCCGACGATCTGCCTGCCGCGCCTGCTGCGGCGATCACGACGCTCAGCGCTGTGTTGGACGTGCCAGCGCACGCGATCTTTGACTACTCGGTGCGGCCGCAGACTCGCCGTGAGCACCGGCCGCTGGTTCGCGACCATGCTGGGTTCCGGCCCGGTAGCCGCGTCGAGCTCGAAGCGCTCGGCGGGTGGTTGATCGAGCGTGCCCTTGAACATGATCGCCCGTCGCTGCTGCTGGGCGAGTTGATCGCCGAGCTTCGCCGTCGCCGGATCGACCGTCCCGCTGTGGACCCGTTGATGCGGATGGTCGCCTCGGCCCGCGAGCGCGCGCACGAGCAGACATTCGAGATCCTCGACCCACAGTTGACAGCAGACGTTCGGCTGATGCTTGACGGGCTGCTGGTCCCGGATCCGGGGCTTGCTGGGCGTACACGCCACGCGGTGCTGCGGTCGCGGGCGTCGTCGGTGAGCCTGAAGGCGTTGCGCGGCGAGCTTGAGAAGCGCTCGTTTCTGGTCGACGAGCTCGCTGCGGACCGGTTTGATCTCTCCGGGCTGCCGCCGAACCGGCGGGCCTGGTTGGCGCAAACCGGCCGGCAGCAGACCAACCAGGCGCTGGCCAGGATGAGCCCAGAGCGCCGTTACCCGGTGTTGATGGCCTTCTGCGCGGAGGCGTTGGAGCGCGCGACGGATGACGCGATCGAGATCTACGACCGCGCGCTCGGCGCCGCCGAGCGCGCAGCGGAGCGCAAACGTGAGGAGCTCGAGCGCCGCAATCGCCGGGACACGCAGACGACGCTGGGGAGGTTCATCGATCTCTCACAGGCAGTGATCGACGCGCACGACAGCGCCACTGACGCGCTACTGCTGGTGCAACGGCGGATCGGTATCGAGCGGCTGCGGGAGGATCTCGCCCGCGCCCGCGGAATCGCGCGACCGCAGCCGACGGGGCACCTGGACCTGCTTATCGCCGACAGCGCCGCCACGGTGCGAAAGCTGATGATCGCGATGATTTCGAGCGTCGAGCTTCGTGCCGCTGGCGTTGACGAGGATCAGCTGCTCGCGGGCCTGCGGCTGATCGGTCAGGTCGGCGAGGACAAACGCCGGTGGCTGCCTGGGTTCTCGCCGAGCAGGTTCGTGGACAACCAGTGGCGCCCCCATGTCGTCGACGCCGCACGTGGACGGCTGGACCGCCGTGCGTATGAGCTGTGCGCGGCCTACGAGCTGCGAGCAGCGCTACGGTCCGGCAGGGTTTGGGTTCCCGGCAGCCGCCGCCACACCAACCCGGCAAGCCTGCTGCTTCCCAACGAGCAGTGGGACGACGTACGGGTCGAGTTCACCCAGACGGTCGATCAGCCGACCGAAGGCGCTGAGCGGCTTCGCGCGCTCGCCCGCGAACAAGCCGATCTGCTTGAGCGACTCGCGCGTGAGCGCGACCGGACCGCCGAGGCGCAACTCGCCGACGGAGAGCTCACAATCCAGGCCAGCGGTGACGCCGTCCAGGAGGGCCGGTTGCGCCGGCTGATCGAGCCACGCTTACCGGAGGTCGACCTCGCCGAGCTGCTGATAGAGGTCGACGGCTGGACCGGCTTCACCGACCAGCTGGTGCCACTGTCGGGGAACCGCCGCCGGTCTGAGGAGATGCCCTGCGTGCTCTATGCCGCGATCCTCGCGCAAGCGACGAACCTCGGTCTGTCCGGGATGGCCAGGGCCAGCCAGTTCAGCTACCAGCAGCTCGAATGGGCCTGGGAACAGTACTGCCGCGAAGACACCCTCACCACCGCGAGCGCGACGCTCGTGGACTACCACCACAGCCTGCCGCTCTCCCGGCAATGGGGCGACGGCAGGTTGTCCTCATCAGACGGGCAGCGGTTCGCTGCCCGCACACGCGGGCCTGGGGTCGCGGCACTGCCGCGGTACTTCGGGCATCGCCGCCGCGGGCTGCAGATCTACTCCTGGACATCTGATCAGTACAGCCAATACGCCAGCAAGGTCGTGACCGCCACCGTCCGCGACGCGATCCACACGCTCGACGGAATCTTGGACAACCAGACTGTGCTGCCGATCGAGGAGCACACCACCGACACACACGGCTACACCGAGATGATCTTCGGCGCCTACGACCTGCTCGGCCTGCGGTTCGCTCCAAGGATCCGGGATCTCGACCGCCAACGGCTCTACCGCCACGGCCTGCTCACAAACGCCGAGACCATCGAGCTTCTCAAGCACAGGATCCGACCGGAGCTGATCCTCCCATATTGGGACGAGCTCTTGCGTCTCGCCGCTTCGCTTCGCCACGGCTGGGCACCCGCGAGCCTGCTGCTCGCCCGGCTGCAGGCCGGATCCCGACGCAACCCGCTCGCACAAGCGCTGCAGGAGTACGGCCGCCTGGTCAAGACGAACTTCATCCTGGAATGGCTTGCCGACCAGGAGCTGCGCACCAGGATCGGTCGGCAGCTCAACAAAGGCGAGCAGCTGCACGCGCTGCGCAGAGCGATCTTCTACGCCAACGAAGGCCAGGTCCGGCAGCGCGCCCCTGACCAGCAGGGCGAGCAGGCGCTCTGCCTCGCCGTCGTCGTCAACGCGATCACCGTTTGGAACACCGTCTACACCGGCCTCGCGCTCGACCAACTCAAGGCCAGCGGCGAGCTGATCAGCAGCAGCGAGATCGAGCACATCTCACCGCTCGCGCACCAACACATCCACCTCTACGGCCACTACCCATTCGACCTCAACAGTCGACCCGAAGGCCACCGATCGCTCAGCAAGCCAGTCGAGATGGCTGAACCCACTGGACCAACCTTGAAACAGCCCAACCAGACGACGAACCGCGTCTAACGTAAACCGGACAAAATTGCGCCGTTACTACCGGAGGCTCCAGTAGGCGGGTGTCGATGGGGCCCGGATCGTCGGGCTGTGGCGGGTTGCTCACGGCCGGGTCGAGGCTTGTGAGCACCCGCCTGCGGTATTTCGGGCACCAGAGGACGTGGTAGGTGCAGCGGTGGACGATGTTGTTGTTTCGGCCGGGCTTCCCCATCCTGCTAGTTCTATCAGGGAGGGGTGGTAGAACTAGCGGCGTGAAGGTTCGTTACACCTATCGAGCGCGAGTGACCCCCGCTAACGAGCAGCGGCTGCTCGCGGAGTGGGACGCTGCCCGTTGGGTGTGGAACCGTTGCGTTGAGTTGGACAGCAAGAGCCGCCGTGCCGGGGTTGTCCGGCCGCAGGCCGGTGACCTTGACCGGCTCCTGACCCGGTGGCGGGGTGAGCATCAGTGGTTGCGGGCGTGTTCTCAGAACGTGCAGCAGCAGACGGTCCGTGACTTCTGCAATGCACGGTCGGATGCATGGGCGATCCGCAAGCGTGGCGGTCGGCGTGGGGACCCGCGTTTCCGGTCGCGCCGGTTGAGCACCCCGACGTTGAACGTGACTCGCTCGGGCCCGTTCCGGCTACGCAACGAGAAGCTTCTGCTGCCTCACGGGATCGTCCTACGCCCCGTGTGGAGTCGTGACCTGCCAAGCGAGCCGTCGAGCGTGAGGATCAGCCAGGACCGGCTCGGGCGTTGGTTCGTGTCGTTCGTGGTCGAACGCGAGATTGAGCCGCTACCCGAAACCGGCCGGGCGATCGGGATTGACTTCGGCCTCAAAGACGTTGCGACAACCTCGGCCGGACCCGAGTTTGATCTGCCGCATGATCATCACGGCGACCGGGCCGCGCGCGCGTTGCTCAGGTACGAGCGGCAGATGGCGAGACGTCGCCGCCCAAAAGGACAAGCCGCATCCAACGGCTACCGGCAGGCGAAGCGGCGGGTCGCTCGCGCGAAACGCAAGGTCGCGGACCAGCGTCAGGACCAGGCCCGCAAATGGGCTGTTCGGCTCGTGCGCGAGTTCGACCAGATCGCCGCGGAGGACTTGTCAGTGGCGTTCATGCTCAAGAACCGGAGCTTGGCGCGAACGGCTGCGGACGCCCGGATCGGATCGGCGAAGGCCGCACTCTCCGACGCTGCGACCAAGCACGG
>JBMFHK010000106.1:0-8311 GCA_049976865.1 Solirubrobacteraceae bacterium
GGAGCGAGTCGCTCAGCGACGCTGGCAACTGCAACCGTGGCGCGCAGTCGCCGCCACAGCTCTGGCTGCCAGGCCGCCGAGCCGCCGTCTTCAACGCCGGCTGACTCACCGCGTGCCCAGGCAAGCACCATCTCCGGGCGATAAATGGCGTAGTCACAAAACAGTGTTGCCACGCGGGCCAGCCGTGCGTAGCGTTGCTGGTGAGTGTCATCCTGCAGATGCCGAGCCAGGGGCGCCAGCCAAGCTTCCTGAAGCGCATCGTCAACAACCTGGATGAGTGGCCAGACCAGGCGCTCAGGCTGCCAAGGGTCGCTCTCCGGTGGGATGCCGCTGGCCAGGGCCAGTGTCTCGGCGACCAGGCTGCCCGGCGGCGGAAAGGCGATGTTTGCGCAGACGCCGTCACGCAACCCGGACCGTGTGCCAAGCTTCGCTGACAGCTGCTGGCAGAGCCAGCGTTCAATACCGCGGGTCGGGACCGACACCAGATGCGGCGCGAGCGGGTCGGCCGGCGCTGGCCGGGGGGCTGTGGACGAATGGGCGGCGGGGACGGCCACTGCCGACCGGGTAGCTGCGGACGAATGGGCGGCGGGGGCGGCCAGCGGGCCGCCCCCGCGAAGGATCTCGGCCAGCGCCGCCGCGAGGATGTCTGCCCGCTCGGCACGGTGGATTGTCAGCATCGTCAGCTAATTCAATTGCGGTCGGGGGCCGGAACCTGATGCGCCGCCTGTACGGTTAAGCTCTCGGAGGCTATGCGACTGGAAGGAATCGGGGCTGGTGACATAGTCGAGGTCGACAGGATGGGTCGCCGCTTTCATGCTTTGGTGCTCGCCGGTACGGCGGAAGGGCTGTCAATTCAACCACTTGACCGCAGGGTCACCTACCGTTTCTGCCGTGCGCGCGAGGTGGTGGCGCATTGGGCAAAACGGGGCAGGCCGCGTCAGAGCAGCGAGCCGCTCAAGCCGCTGGTGAAACAGCTGGAGTTAGATCTGACCGTGCGTGAAAGGCCGATCAGACCCCCTGAAAGAAACTGACTGAGAGGAGCTCACGATGAACGACGACTGGCGCATACAGGTCACGTGTGCTGATTGGGCGGGCGCTCGCCGGTTGGCCAACCTCCTTGGCGAGGGTGATTTTCAGCACGAGCTTGGTGACGGTGCGGGGGAGCGGATGATCGTCTCAGCCGACGGTACCGAGATGTTCGTGTACGTCGGCGAGCGTGAGCGCGCGCTTCAGGCCATGGAGCTGATCGGTCGCGTCGCACAGGGCGCTGAGATCGTGACCACCTCCATGGTGTTGCGACGCTGGCATCCGGTCGCGGAAGCGTGGGTCGATCCTGACGCTCCGCTGCCCGCCGGGGGGGAGGCTGCTGCCGCTGAACATGCTGCGCTGATCGCACGGGAGCGTGAGGAGACCAGGGAGCTGAAGGTCGCGGAGTGGGAGGTGCGGGTGCAGTGCCCGTCTCATCATGACGTCGTGGCGCTGGCCGCCATGCTGCGAGACGAGGGGATACCGAGCGTGCGCCGTTGGCGCTACCTGCTGGTCGGCGCCGCCGATGAGGACGCTGCCGGCGTGCTGGCGCAGCGGATCAGCCAGGAGGTGCCGGCCGGCGGCACCGTCACGGTGGAGGCCAGTGCCGCCGCGGTCAGCGCGGAGATGCCGGTGAGCCCGTTTGCCGTGTTCGGCGGGCTTGGCGGCTGAGAACCTGCCGGCAGCGCACAGCTTGCGGCTGGGGCTGGTGGTCTGTGCGGGAACGTTTCCTCAACGATCCGCCAGGGGTGAGTTCGTCATCATCGGACTGCGCAAAAAGGTCAATGGCAGCCTGTGCTGATGGCAGGCCGGTTCGTCGTGGATGAGCCGGTAGGATGAGGATCAAGATGGGTTCAACCACCACCACGGCGACGGCCCAGGCGCAGGCTGTAGGCCCCGTCGTCACCTGCGCTGACCCAGATGACGGACCGGTGCTGGCAGCAACGGCGGTCGACGACGAGACGCTGGCGCGGATGGCAAAGGCGCTCGGCCATCCGGTCCGCCTGCGGATCATCCGCCTGTTGGCTGAGCGCCACGCGTGTGTGACCGGTGAGCTGGTGGCCGAGCTGCCGCTGGCCCAATCGACCATCTCGGAGCATCTTCGGGTCCTGCGTGAGGCGGGACTGATCCGCGGCGAGATTGAGGGGCCGCGCACCTCCTACTGTCTTGACCGTGCCGGGCTGGCAGCTCTGCAAGCGGCCCTCGCCTCGCTCTGACCGCGCTGCGGCTTGGCGGCTCACGGTCGGCGGTTCGTTGAGCTAACCTCCCCACGTAATAGCGCCATCGACGATCGACGATCGACGATGGACGATGGACGATGATTTTAGGAGGCAAGTGATGGCCAAAGTTGTGATCCACCTTTTCCACGCCGACGATGACTCGCTCGCCGCCGGCTCCCACATCGCCGAGCGTGTTCGCGAGGCGGCTGGCGACAGCGGCGTTGAGCTTGAGGTGTACTGCTTCGGGCCGGCTCAGGGCGCCCTGGGCGACGCCACGGAGAATCCGGTGCGCGTCGAGTACAACCACCAGATCGACGAGCTCGTCGCGGCGGGCGTGCCGGTCAACGTGTGCCTCAACGCGGCGCATGCGGCGGGCAGCGAGGAAATGTTGTCCGCGCGTGGCATCGGCACGCAGTACGCACGCGATGCATACATCCGCTGGGCGCTTGAGGGTGCGGCCGTCCTGAATTTCTGATTTGACGGTTGCCGACGAGCTTGGCGCCGGCAACCAGCCAACCGCCCCTGACCGGCCGATCGGCGCTTGACGCTGGTCGTGCTCGCGCTGGCACGCAAGCGCTGGGGATCGGGCGGACCTTCCGGGTTTCCGGAACCGCTGCCGGCGGGAGAGGGTAATCTCCACTGGGTTATGAAAGCCGTCAGCGCAACAGCCACCGGGACGGCGGCAACTTCGATCGATACCTGCTACATGCTGCTAAGCGACGTTGAGCACTACCCGCAGTGGTATCCCGACGGCGTCAGGCGAGTCGAGGTGCTGGAACGGGATGGCGACGGCACGGCCATGCGCGTGGACGCGGTGCTCAACGCGATCGCCGGTCCGCTGCGCCGGCAGTTTGAAGTCCGTCTGGACGTCGAGCGCATCCGGCCTACCAAGATCGGTCTGGTGCGTGTGGCCGATGACCGGGGTGACCACGAAGCGCTCACGATCATCTGGCTTTTGCGCCAGTTGAACGCTGCTGAAACCGAGGTGACGGTTGAGATGGTCGCCTACCTTGACGTACCCATTTTCCTGCCGATCGACCCGATTGCCCGGGAGGTCGCCAACGGCTTTTTGCAGGCGGCTATAGCGGCCGTCTGAGCTTGGTGGCGGCCGCCTGACGTTCGCGCCGCCGCCTTGCGGCTATCTCCCCCGACTGGGTGGTTCAGCGACCCTGTGGCTGGAAGCGACGCGACAAAAGCGGCAGGCTTCGATGACGTGAGCATTACCGTGAGCCCGAGTGCCACCCCAACCAGACTTCGCGTTGAGCGCGGCATCGGGGGGGCCGCTGTCGTTTCGGTCGGCGCGAGCCTGCCAGAGGGTGTGCTTGAGTCCTCTGTGATCGAACAACGGCTGGGGCTTGCGCCTGACTGGATCGAACGCCGCACGGGGATCCGTTCCAGGCGGGTGGCCGGCGCTGACGAGCGCGTCGACCAGCACGCCGCCGCAGCGTCACGGATCGCACTCCAGCGCGCCGGCGTTGACCCGATGGACGTGGATGTCGTGCTGGTCGCAACCAGCACCCCAGACGAGATCATGCCGAACTGCGGCCCGATGGTGGCGCACGCGCTCGGCGCGCGGCGGGCGGTTGGCTTTGACATCGGAGCTGCCTGCTCGGGCTTTGTGACGGCGCTGGCGACCGGTGCGGCGATGATCGACTCCGGCCGCGCCTCGTGCGTGGTCGTGGTCGGCGCGGACTTCATGTCACGTCATGTGGACCCTGCCGACCGTGGCACCTCGGCGGTCTTTGCTGACGGGGCCGGCGCGATCGTCATGGTCGCCACCGGCCAGACCCGCATCGGGCCCGTGGTGATGCACAGCGAGGGCGACGTTGACGGCATCATCCTGATCCCGCGTGATGACCAGCTGATTCGCATGGCCGGACACGAAACCTTTAAAGCTGCGGTGGCACGACTGTCGGAGTCCACCGAAGCCGCAGCTTCCGCAGCCGGATTGGAGCTCGATGAAATCGACCTGTTCGTATATCACCAGGCCAACTCTCGTATCCTCACCGCCGTTGGCGAACGGCTCGGCTTGCGCAGCGAGCGCGTCGTTGACTGCATCGGCGAGATGGGCAACACGTCTGCCGCGACGATCCCTTTGGCGCTCGCCTACAGTGTGGAGAGCGGCCAGCTGCGTGACGGTGACAGGGTGCTGGTCAGCGCCTTTGGCGCGGGACTTGTCTGGGGTGCGACCGTGATCGAGTGGGGGCAGAGCCAATGAGCGCGGTGCTTTCGCGGACGCAAACCGAGACACTGAGCCCGACGGAGCGGCTTGAGGCGCTCTGCGACCGCGGCACGCTCGATGTGATCCGCTCAGAGGTGCTCTCGGGGCACATGGGCGAGAAGGCCCGTGCCGGAGACGGGGTGGTCGGCGGCGCCGGCATGGTTGACGGCCGGCCGGTGTTCTGTTACGCGCAGGACAACTCATATGTGGGCGGCTCGCTGGGCGAAGCGCACGCCAACACGATCGTAAGAGTCATGGAACTCGCCGACCGTGCACGCGCGCCCGTGGTCGGGTTTGTAGGCTCGGGCGGCGCTCGCATGCAGGAGGGCGTGCGCGCACTCGGCGGGTACGGCAGGATCTTTCGCCAGGCGGTGCGTCTCTCGGGGCGAGTTCCACAGATCTCGGTGGTAAGCGGACTGTCGGCTGGTGGTGGCGCTTACTCACCCGCGCTGACCGACTGGATCGTGATGACGGCGGGCGCCAGCATGTTTCTGACCGGCCCCAGCGTGGTCCGTGAGGTGCTGGGGGAGGATGTCAGCGCGGAGGAGCTTGGCGGACACCGCGTGCACGAAAGCAACGGGGTGGCGCACTTTGTCGCCGACTCCGACGCTGACGCGGCGTTTCTGGCAAGAGATCTGCTCGGCTACCTGCCCAGCCACCGTGATCTGCCGCTGCCGATCGCCGATCCGCGGCCACCGGGCCTGGCTGACCCCTCGATCCACGTGCCGGACTCACCGCGCAAGGTTTATGACGTTCGTACCGTGATCTCAGGGATCGCGGATGGCGGCGAGATGCTGGAGGTCGCACCCCCCTGGGCGAGGAACCTGTGCACCGCGTTCATCAGGATTGAGGGCCGTCCGGTTGGCGTGATCGCCAACCAGCCGCGCTATCTGGGCGGGGTGCTTGACGTTGCCAGCTCCGAGAAAGGGGCACGGTTTGTGAACCAGTGCGACGCGTTTGGCTTGCCGATGCTCGTGCTGGTCGACACGCCCGGCTTCATGCCGGGAACCAAGCAGGAGGCGGCCGGTGTGATCAGACACGGTGCCGGGTTTGTGCACGCCTTTGCCAAAGCCACCGTGCCGCGCCTAACAGTCATTTTGCGCAAGTCTTTCGGAGGCGCATTCATAACCATGAACTCCAAGGACCTGGGGGCTGATTACGTTTTCGCGTGGCCGCAGGCTGAGATCGGGGTGATGGGCGCCAAGCCCGCGGTGGGCATCATCCACCGTCGTGAACTGGCTGCCGCTGACGATCCTGAGGCTGCACGGGACCTGCTTGCCGAGCATTATGCCGAGACGCATCTGCGGCCGCAGGTCGCGGCGGCAACCGGGCACATTGACGAGCTGATCGACCCGGCGCAGACAAGGCCCCGGGTAGCCTGGGCGCTACGGTCGCTGGAACGCGCACGCTGAGCAAGCGGCTACCGGGCCCCTGCCCTAGCCTGCCAGTTCGGGCTCGCCGCGTCCTAGCATCGACGCTGCAAGGGCTGCTGTCAGAAGGTCCATTCTGCGTGTGTCGTGTTGGGGCGCGAGAATAATCGCATGGGCACAGCAAAACGTCCGGCGCCGGGCGACTCTGATGAGCTTCAGTCCGGGCTGGGCTGGGAGCCTTTAACCGGACCGGGGTCAGGGTCAGAAGCTCAAGCGAACCCGGCTGGCGCGGCTCTTTCGGTGACTGCCGGCGCGGTTCCCGTGGAGGCCCTTGAGCTGTTCGCGGCTGTGCTCTCCCAATCAGAACCGGATTCAACCGTCGGCGATGACTTCTATGACCGGCTGTGCGATGCCATCTGCCGGCTTGCGAACCTGAGGCGAGCGATCATCTTCCGCTACGACCAAGCCCGGCGGCAGGTCCGTGCGGCCGGATCACACGGTGTCCGGATCGAGAGCTTCGCGGGGGCGAACTTCTCGGTTGACACCGCCGCCATTGCCGAGCGCGCGCTGCGTGAGGACCGTGTTGTTGAGACGGCCGGCGACATCAGCGGTGAGATCCCCGAGCAGTACGCGTTTTTGGTTCCCGAGCCGATGCGTGTGGTGTGTGCGCCGATGGTGGCTGCCGGCCTGCCACGAGGTGTGATCGTCGCCGAGCGGAGCCTTGACGCGCCGCCACTGGGGGACGCGGAACGAGACCTGCTGTGGACGCTTGGCAAGGCGGCGGCGCTGGCGTCGGTTGCGCAGAACGTCGCCACCCAGGCGCTGGCGGCCAGGCAGCTGCGTCAGCGGCTCGAACTGGCACGGGAGATCCACGAGGGTGTGATCCAGCGTCTGTTCGGGATCTCAATGGTGCTTGACGGCGCCGGTGATTTGCCGCAGGAGGTACGGGTCCGTTGCGCAACTGAGATCCAGGCAGCACTCAGCGATCTCCGGGAGGCGATCCAGCGTCCGCTCGGTCGGGCTTCCCGCAAGACTCGCACCACCCTGGTGGCGGAGCTTGAGCGACAGGCGCAGCTGAGCGCTGGTGTGCAGGTCAGCTTTGACCGGGAGGCTGCCGCCGGGGTGCCGCGCAAGCTCCAGTCGCTGGCACAGAGCGTGCTGGCTGAGGCGATGCTCAACGTGCGCAAGCACTCAGCAGCCACCTGGGTGACGGTTGACGTGCGCCAAGCGGACGGCGCGTTTGTGTTTGAGATCGTCAACGACGGGCTTGCCGGACGGGGCCCCTCAGCGCAAGGCATGGGTCTGCGGCTGGCAGCCTTTGAGGCTCTGCAGGCGGGCGGGTTCCTGGAGTTCGGTGCGCGTGACGGCGGTGTCTGGCAGGTCAGGCTGGTAGTTCCCTACGATGGCTGACGTGAGCATTGTCGAACCTCCTACCAGAAGCCCCCAGCGCCTACGGGTCCTTGTGGTGGATGACCACGACGTGGTCCACTGGGGATTCCGGTTGATGCTGACCCAGCAGCCGTGGGTCGAGCGCTGCCTGACCGCCTCCAACGGTGAGGATGCGCTTGAGCTGGCACGTCGCTACCGTCCCCACGTGGCGGTTGTGGACCTGTTCATCGGTGAGGAATCCGGTGCGCAGGTATGCGAGCGGCTGCGTGAAGCGGAGCCGCGCACACGGGTCCTGCTGTTCTCGGGCGCGGGGGAGATTTCCGCCGCTGCCGCTCGGGCGGCGGGCGCGTCGGGTTTCGCCTATAAGGATTGGCCCGCCGCAAAGATCGCCGGCGCCGTGCGGTTGGTCGGTCTCGGCGGGACGGTCTTTGAACGCCAGGACCGTTCAGGCGTGCTTGGTCTCTCCGAGCGTGAGCGCGAAGTGCTCAACCTCATGGCTGTTGGCTCAACCAACCCGGAGATTGCCCGCGCGCTGCACCTGAGCCCCCACACGATCAAGGAGCACACAAGCTCGCTGTATCGCAAGCTCGAGGTTCGCAATCGCACCGAGGCGGTGCAGCGAGCGCAGCGGCTTGGGCTGCTTGCTTGACGGCGCCGCTGATCAGCCCGCCGCTTCATCGGCTCGGATCACGTGCATGACTGCGTTGATCAAGGCCAGGTGGGTGAAAGCCTGCGGGAAGTTACCCATGTGACGTCCAGTGCGCGGGTCGATCTCCTCTGCGAAGAGACCGAGCGGCGAAGCGTAACCGAGCAACCGCTCACACAGGTCGCGGGCCTGTTTGGTCTCACCGATCTCCACCAGCGCGGACACCAGCCAGAACGAGCAGATCAAAAACGTTCCCTCTTCTCCGCGCAGCCCGTCGTCAGTGTCGGCTGTGCGGTACCGGAGCACCAGTCCGTTCTCCGTCAGCTCGTTGGCGACCGCCAGCACCGTTGCTCGGATGCGCGGGTCGTCCGCGGGGAGAAAGCGCAGCAACGGCAGCAGTAGCGTGGCGGCGTCCAGCGCAGTCGTGTCGTAGTGCTGA
>JBMFHK010000107.1:0-8108 GCA_049976865.1 Solirubrobacteraceae bacterium
CGTCTGGCGGCGCGCGGCAAACTGGCGGCGGCGCTCGCCTGGATCCACGACTTCCTCGCCTCCGGCGAGCCCCTGGTCGTCTTCTGCCGCCATCGCGAGGTGCAGCAAGCGGTGATCGAGCGCTTCCCATGGGCGCTGCACCTGTTTGGCGACGATTCAGTGGGCGCCCGCCAGGCCGCGGTGGACGCCTTCCAGCGACCGGACGGGCCGGCGCTGATCGTCTGCGCGACCCGGGCTGCGGCGCAGGGGATCACGCTGACACGCGCGTCGAACGTGTGCTTTCTGGAGCTTGAGTGGACGCCTGCGATCCACGACCAGGCAGAGGACCGCTGCCACCGGATCGACCAGCGCGCCGCGGTGTGCGCGTGGTATCTGCTGGCGGCGGAGACGATCGACGAGACGATGGCGCGTCTGATCGCCCGCAAGCGGCAGGTGATAGACGCGGTCACTGACGGACGCGAGCTGCCTGACGGCGGGCTGATCGACGGGGTTGTGCGGGAGTTGCGAGATGGCCGGCCGTTCCGTCACCTGCACGCGGTCGCCCTCGACGCCGGCGCCGACGCGCCGATGGCCGGCGGAGCGCAGCGGCGCTGGCGCAAGGTGTGAGCGCCACCCTGCGCCGGCAAAGCGGGCGCCAGCTGTTCCCGCGGCCGGACCGCGCGGGGTTATCCCGTTCAGACGTTGGCCACGTCGATCGTGAAGACCGCATCAAAGTGCGCGCCCGGCTGCACCCAGCGCAGGCCGTCGCCTGAGATCAGGGCGTTGACCGGGGCGGTCATCGGCTCAAAGCAGATGAACTGCGAGCGCTCGGGAGCGTAGACCTGACAGACCGGGTAGCCGCCTGCGTGAGTGAGCGTGACGCGGCGGCGCTCATCGGCGAGCACAAACGCGGGCTGCTCGCCGTAGAGCTCCGGGAAACTCGTGTCGAAGGTGCGGTCTGCTAGCGGGCCATCCAGCTCGCCCGGATGCAGACCGACCAGTTCACCGGTCGGCAGCATGCGCTCGTCAAGCGGCGCGCGGCTTGCGACCGGCAGCTCGATCCGCCAGTCGCGGCGGTCTGAGCCCGGGAGCGTGAGGTAGGGGTGAAACCCGAATGAGACCGGGACCGCGACATCACTGGTCGCCTGGACGGTGATCGTGACGGACAGCCTCGCGCCGGCGAGCGTGGCCGTGTAGCGCACCCTATGCGGAAACGGGAAGGCGGCCGCGTACTGCGGCACAGCGCCGAAGTCGAGCTCGGCTGTGAGGCTGTCAGCGCCCGCTTCGGTCACCTGCCAGTGTGGGCTTGCGGCCAGCAGGCCGTGGATCGCCGTGGCAGTCGCCGCGTCGCGATGGATGATCGGTGAGCCCTCATCGAGCGTCACCCGTGACGCGCCGAGGGCAAACGTCCAGGCGCTCAGACGGTTGGCCCATGGATACAGGAACGGCAGCGCGAAGGTGGATCCCCTGGCGACGTAGGCGGCCAAGCCTGTACCCTGATAAAGCAGCTCCTCCCCCTCGTGACGCAACGAGCAGCCGACCATCCCGAGCTTCGGGCAGAAGGTCGCCGCAAGCGCCGCGTCGCGCTCGGCGATCGTGACCTGATCCGGTGCGGACGCGTGCGCAGTCACTCGAACTCAGGCGGCGCGCTGGGCGGCCCGGGTGCTCCCGTCGGCTCATCGGCCGCGGGCTCTGGCTCATCGGCCGCGGCACCAGCAAGCTCGGACCCGGCGTCGGCAAAGCCAGCTCCGGCCGTCCCCTCGGCGTCTGGCTTGGCGATCTTCTCGACCGCCTCACTGACCCGCTGGCCAGCCTTGGCGATCGTCTCGGCGTACTTGCCCTCGGTGCGGTCGTTGACCACCGCGCCAAGGTTCTGCACGGCTCCCTGGATCTTCTCCCTGTTCTCAGTAACCGCCTGCTGCGCCTGGTCGCGCAGCTCTTTGAGCTTGTCTCCGAAACCCATCGCGCTTCCTTTCAATGTTCGTCCGCCCGGCAAGCGCGTTCCCGTGCCAGCCATGCTCTCACGGCAATGGTGCCAGCATGCGCACAGAACCGACCAGCAAGGCGAGCAGCAGGGCAGCGGGCCTTGAGCTATATCATCGCTCACATCGCGCCAGCAGGGACAAAGGGAACTGACACGGACTGATGCTCAGCCGCCTGTTACGCACTCACCTGCGTCCGTACCGCTGGCAGGTCGGCGGCGTCGTGGTCCTGTTGGTACTGCAGACGGTTGGGAACCTGTACCTCCCGAACCTCAACGCGGACATCATCAACGACGGCGTCCTGAAGGGGAATACCGGCTACATCCTGCGAACCGGCGCGTTGATGCTGGGGATCGCACTGGCGCTCGGCGTGGTCGCGATCATCGCGGTGTACTGGGCCTCACGCGTGTCGATGGGGACAGGGGCTGACATCCGCGCCGCCGTCTTCCGTCGTGTGCAGCAGTTCTCAGCGACGGAGCTGAACCATTTTGGGACAGCGTCACTGATCACCCGCAACACCAACGACATCCAGCAGATCCAGCTGTTTCTGCAGATGGCGTTGACAATGATGGTGATCGCGCCGATCATGAGTGTCGGCGGCGTGATTCTTGCGATCCGGGAGGGTGCCGCGCTGTCACCGCTGCTGGCGGTCGCCGTGCCGGTGATGCTGGGCGTGATCGGCGTCGTGTTGGTCGCAGTGATCCCGCAGTTTCGCTCGATGCAGGTCAGGCTCGACCGAATCAACGAGGTGCTGCGCGAGCAGATCACCGGCGTCCGCGTGATCCGCGCGTTCGTTCGCGGCCCCTCCGAGGCCGAACGCTTCAGCGACGCAAACTCGCAGCTGACCGCGACCGCTCTACGGGTGAACCGGATCTTCGCAATGACGATGCCGGCGGTGATGGCGATCATGAACCTGTCCAGCGTGGCGGTGCTGTGGTTCGGCGGCCACCTCGTTAGGGACGGCACCATGCCGATCGGCAACCTCACCGCGTTTTTGGCCTACATCCTGCAGATCCTGATGGCGGTGATGATGGCCGTGATGATGGCCGTCCTGCTGCCCCGCGCGGTCGCCAGCGCGGAGCGCGTGAAGCAGGTGCTGGACACCGTGGCAGCGATCAGTGACCCGCCGGCGCCCGTCCGGCCGCGGCAGCCGACCGGCCTGGTCAGCTTCCAGAACGTCACGTTCGGCTACCCGGGCGGCGAGAGCCCCGTGCTGCAAAACCTGACCTTCGCTTTTGAGCCTGGCCAGACAAGTGCGATCATCGGCGGCACAGGCAGCGGCAAGACGACGCTGCTGAGCCTGATCCCGCGATTCTTCGACCCGACCGATGGCATCGTGCTGGTCAACGGCATTGATGTCCGCTCGCAGTCGCTGGAGGATCTCTGGGACACGATCGGACTGGTCCCGCAGACTGCGTTCCTGTTCAGCGGCACCGTCGCCACCAACCTGCGGTTCGGCAGACCCGACGCTTCCGACGCGGAGCTGTGGAACGCGCTTGAGATCGCGCAGGCACAAGACTTCGTGGCGGCGATGCCAGGCGGGCTCGACGCGCCGATCGACCAGGGTGGGACGAACGTGTCGGGCGGGCAGCGGCAGCGGCTCTCGATCGCCCGAGCACTGGTCAGGCGACCCAGCCTGTACCTGCTCGACGACTGCTTCTCGGCCCTGGACGCTTCCACCGACGCCCGTTTGCGTGCAGCGATGCGGCTCGCGACAAGCGACGCTGCGGTGGTGATCGTCGCCCAGAGGGTCTCAACGATCATGCATGCGGACCGGATTATCGTGCTTGACGATGGTCAGATCGTCGGGACCGGCACCCACCGCGAGCTGTTGACCGGCTGCGCATCCTACCGTGAGATCGTCATCTCGCAGCTCGGCGAGGAGGCCGCGGCATGAGCTTCGGAGGGCCACGCGGAGCGATGCGAGGCGGCGGCGCACAACGGGTAGAGCACGCCAAGGACGTCCGCGGAACGCTCAGGCGGCTGCTGAAAAGGCTACGACCGGAGCGTCTCAAGCTGATCACAGCTCTGATCTTTGGGGTCGGCTCCGTGGCATTCATGGTCAGCGGCCCACGGCTGCTCGGGAACGCGACGAACGTGCTGTTCGACGGTGTCGTCGGCAAGCTGCTTCCGACGGGCACGAGCAAGGCGCAGGCGCTCACGATGCTTCGTGCCAGGGGGCACAGTCAGATCGCCTCGATGGTCTCCGGGATGAACGTGACTCCCGGCCACGGCGTCGATCTGGCCCAGCTCGGCCGAGCACTGGGACTGGCCGCGGTCGTCTATAGCCTCGGCGCCGCGCTGAACTTCGCCCAGGGGTACCTGATGGCGGGCGCTACCCAGCGCACGATGTTCGGGCTGCGCCGCGAGGTTGAAGAGAAGCTCGCACGGCTGCCCCTGCGCTATTTCGACAGTCACCCGCACGGCGACATTCTCAGCCGTGTCACCAATGACATCGACAACCTCTCCACGACCGTGCAGCAGGGCCTCAGTCAGCTGCTCACGTCGGTGCTGACGATCGTCGGCGTGCTCGGCATGATGTTCTGGATTTCACCCGTGCTCGCCGCAATCTCAGCGGTCACGATCCCACTGGCGATCTTTTTCACGTTCCTGATCGCACGGCGCTCGCAGGTGCAGTTCACAGCGCAGTGGGACCGGACAGGCGCGCTCAACGGACTGGTCGAGGAGACCCACACCGGGCACACCCTGGTCTCGCTCTTCGGCCGCCGCACGGCGACGATCGACGAGTTCGACCGCCAGAACAAACGGCTTTACGAGGCAAGCTTCCGCGCCCAGTTCCTTTCCGGCGTCATCCAGCCGACAATGCAGTTCCTGGCCAACATCAACTACGTGGTCGTAGCCGGGCTGGGTGGCTACATGGTGGCGTCCGGCTCGCTGTCGCTCGGCGACGTTCAGGCGTTCATCCAGTACTCGCGCCAGTTCACGATGCCGCTGACCCAGATTGCCAGCCAGATGAACCTGCTCCAGTCCGGCCTGGCCTCGGCTGAACGCGTGTTTGAGTTTCTCGATGCCACAGAGGAAGCCCCGGATCGCCAACCCGGCGGCCACACACCGCGACCGGTGCGTGGCCCGGTCGCAGGGCGGGTCACGCTCGAGCGCGTCTCATTCCGCTACGAACCGGACGAGCCGCTGATCGAGGACTTCAACCTTGACGTCGCTCCCGGCCAGACGGTCGCAATCGTCGGTGCCACCGGCGCTGGGAAGACAACGTTGGTGAACCTGCTGGTGCGCTTCTATGAGATCGACTCCGGACACATCCGCCTCGACGGTGTCGACTACAACGACCTCACGCGTGACGAGGTTCGCAGCGCGTTCGGCATGGTCCTGCAGGACACGTGGCTGTTCTCCGACACGATCCGGACCAACATCGCCTACGCCAAGCCGGACGCCACCGACCAGGAGATCGTGGCCGCCGCACAGGCCGCCTACGTCGACCACTTCGTCCGCACGCTGCCTGAGGGCTACTCCACCGTCCTCGACCAGGACGCCTCCAACCTCTCCTCAGGGCAGAGGCAGCTGATGACGATCGCCCGGGCCTTCCTCGCCGATCCCAGCATCCTGATCCTCGATGAGGCGACCAGCAACGTCGACACCCGTACGGAGGCCCTCATCCAGCGGGCCATGGCTGGCCTGCGACGGGGACGCACAAGCTTCGTGATCGCCCACCGGCTCTCAACGATCCGCGACGCAGACACGATCGTCGTGATGGATGCGGGACATATCATCGAACATGGCAAGCACGCCGAACTGCTCTCCGCGCACGGCCTTTACTACTCGCTGTACCACAGCCAGTTCGCCGAGGCCGGCGCACCGGCGCCGGTGCAATGACGCAGGCAGCCTGCGCGCAATCACAAGCCACTGTCGCCGAGGGCGCTGTGCGCCTGCAGCGGAGATGCTGAGTTGCATGTCTGGCCAGGCGTGCCGGCTCCCCCACCGGCGACAAACACGGGCCTTCGGCTGAGAGGTTGATAATGGTTGCCATGAGACCTGGAGACCCAGATACTGACCGGCCGGAGGTGCTGCCATATGGATCGTGGAAGACTCCGGTCACTTCGGCGGTCGTGGTGGCGGCAGCAGTTGTGCTCAGTGACGTTCGCGTTGATGGCGACGACGTGATCTGGTCGGAGGGTCGTCCGGCCGAGGGCGGCCGGACACAACTGGTCCGTCGGTCGCGCGACGGGAAGACAACTGATCTCCTCCATAAAAGCCAGGACGCTCGCACCGCCGTTCATGAATACGGCGGCGGCGCGTGGTGGGTCAAAGACGGGATCGTGTGGTTCGTGGCTTGGGACGATCAGCGGCTTTATCGGCTCGATCCGGCGACGGGCGCGGCTGATCCGCTGGTGCCGGAACCGGCTGTGCCCCGGGGTGACCGGTATGCAGACGGTGACCTCACGCCGGACGGGGCGTGGATCGCCTGTGTCCGTGAGCGTCACTCGCCCGATGACGGCGCACTCGGCGTACAAAACGAGATCGTCCGGCTTGCGGCGCACCGACCGTCCACTCCTGAGGTTCTCGTGAGCGGCCCGGATTTTGTGATGAGCCCTCGATGGAATCCCACTGGGGACCGGCTGTGCTGGGTTGAGTGGAATCACCCCAACATGCCGTGGGATGGGACCCGCCTGTGCGTGCGCGAACTGGTTACCGGCG
Organism: Solirubrobacteraceae bacterium; assembly: GCA_049976865.1. Taxonomy (GTDB): domain Bacteria; phylum Actinomycetota; class Thermoleophilia; order Solirubrobacterales; family Solirubrobacteraceae; genus Palsa-465. The sequence continues at coordinate 6,633 of JBMFHK010000107.1, forward strand.
GCGAGATTGTTGTGGCTGGCGGTTCGGATGAGTCCGTGTCTGAACCGTGCTGGCAGGCAGACGGATCGCTTGTGTTCAGCAGCGACCGCGACGGGTGGTGGAGCCTTTACCGGTGGTCGCCGGACGACGAGGTCGTGGAGCCGCTGGTACAGGTCGCAGCCGATATTGGCGTGCCGAAATGGCAGCTGGGCCAGTCGCGCTATGCGCTGTTGCCGGACGGTCGAGTGGTGTTCGCCCGCTCGCGAGACGGATCTGACGCGCTCGCGGTCCGCCTGCAGGATGGCACCGTAACCAACTTGGAGCTGCCGTATTCGTTCGTGTCCAGCGTGTGCGCCGCGGCGGACTCCGAGGTTGTCGTTGTTGCCGGCACGCCGACGGCTGAGTTGTCCGTCGCACGCGTGGCACTGGATGATGGAGCCGGGGTTGAGTCGCTTGCCTCGCTACGGCCCGCACGGGATCTCGGCGAGATGGGTGTCGATGCGAGCTATATGTCGGTGCCAGTCCCGATCGAGTTTCCGTCCGAGCATGGCCGAACGGCGTTTGCGATGTTGTACTCGCCTACAAATCCTGCCTACGCCGGCCCGGCCGACGAGTTGCCGCCGTTGCTTGTCTTTATCCACGGCGGCCCTACCAGTGCCGCCCGTGTGCAGCTGCAGCTCGGGATCCAGTACTGGACCACGAGGGGGTTCGCGGTCGTCGACGTCAACTATGGCGGCTCGACGGGCTACGGTCGCAGCTACCGTCAGCTGCTGCGTGGGGCGTGGGGCGTGGTCGACGTCGAGGACTGTATAGCCGCCGCACGCTGGCTGGCCGAACAGCGGCTGGCCGATCCGGCACGCCTCTGTATCCGTGGCGGTTCGGCAGGCGGCTTCACCACGCTCGCGGCGTTGGCGCGCGAGGACACGCCGTTCGCTGCAGGGGCCGACTATTACGGCGTCGCCGATCTGGAAGCCCTCGCCCGCGAGACGCACAAGTTCGAGAGCCGCTATCTGGATGGCATGATCGGGCCGTATCCCGCAGCGCGACAGATCTACCAGGAGCGTTCGCCGATACACCACGTAAGCACGTTTTCGCGTCCGCTGATCGTGCTCCAGGGGCTGCAGGACGAAGTTGTCCCACCAAACCAGTCCGAGATGATCGTCGACGCGCTCAGAGGCAAGGGCGTGCCAGTGGCCTACCTCACGTTCGATGGTGAACAACACGGTTTCCGACGCGCAGAGAACATCCGCCAAGCGATGGACGCGGAGCTCAGCTTCTATGCGCAGGTCTTCGGTTTCACCCTGCCTGAAGCAGAGGGGATAAAGCCAACAGCCGTCGACAACCTGCCGTACAGGCTGACGGATGACTGAAAGCGCTCAGTGCCCTAGATCGTCGAGTGGCCGGGGGTATTGCAGCCCCCGGCCACTTGACGCCCTAGCTCAGCTAGGTCGTTGAAACCTTGACGGGACTGTCATCTTTTCAGGCCGCGATAGCGGC
>JBMFHK010000108.1:0-6122 GCA_049976865.1 Solirubrobacteraceae bacterium
CTACGACATCAACGCGCAATCTCCTGCAAAACCGCCGAAAAGCGCGAAACTTGAGCTGGAGGCATGCGGCATGATCAGTGCGTCGCAAACACAGTCAGACGCAGGCGTCCGGTCACACACGTCATCCCCCCCAGCAAGAGGCGCGCTACCATCAGCCTCTGGCTGGACTCAAGTTGGGCCTCAAACTGAGGGCGTTGCGTGCTTCACAGTGGGGGTTTGGCGCGATCTTCCAGCCTCAGAAGTATCCATAGGTAGGGTTTTCCTGCACACGCGCCCGTAGCTCAGCTGGATAGAGCGTCGGTCTACGGAACCGAAGGTCGGGGGTTCGAATCTCTCCGGGCGCGTCACCGAAAGGCCCACAAATGCGGGCCTTTCGTCGTTTTCGGAGCAGTGCCGTCGCCACGCATGTACCCGTGGGTACCAGCCGTGGGTTCCACATCGGGGGCACTTTGTCAAAGCACCGCGGCGGCGGCGCGCACACCCACGTCGGCTTGAACCCAGGGCTTTGCGCGCGGGACGCGGCGGTACGATCCCGCCTGGCTCCACGAACCAACGGCCTGGGAACGCGCGTCTTTTCCGCCCGGGCGTGGTTGTCCTTCAGCGGGAGACGGGCGGTTTGGTACCACTCGTGGGTACCAAACCAGCGCGGACAGTGATTCACGGAAGCGACGCCAGGGTTCCTCCGACGTGCTCGATGCAGTCCGCAGCATCACTGGATGCGGACAGGACCCCAGCTGCCTAGCAGCTGCCCTGCGGCCGAGCCCAACCCACGACCATCTTCCTCGGCCAGCACGGAGCAGCCGCTCATCGCATCAAAGTAGCGTCGGGCCAGCGCCTTGGCGATGCGATCATGAGGTCGCGGCCGATGCGAGCGAGTGGTTCCCGGGCAACGGGATCGTTGGCGTCGGAGACTGCGGAGTGCTTCTACGTCGCGTTGCGATAGCGGCCCGGCGACCCGTCGCACCGCAAAAGCCATAGCGCTTGCGGCGAATGCTGCGGTGCCGTTGATGTCGTGAGCGCGCTGCGATTCAACGTCGTCTACGAGGATGCTGGTGAGGGTTGGGTGTATGCGCACGTGCCCGAGCTTCCAGAGGTTCAGACCCAAGGCGAGAATCTCGAGCAGGCGCGTGCGATGGTGCTCGACGCGATCAACTTCGTTCTCGACGAGCGTCGCGCCCGCGGCGAACTCATCCCAGAGCCCGGCTGGGCGGTGACTTCAACAACGCAATAGCTTGGACTCGGTCCCGCCCGGCTCGCCCGCTGATCGAAGCGATCGCGCGGGTACCTGCGCCGACGGTTGCGCAGGCGTGATAATCCACTGGCGAGGTCGCTCGTTCGATGGATATTGCTTTTGTGGCGCGTGGCGAGGGAGCCGCTCACATGAGACCTGCGACGTCGGTCGCTGAACGCAGTAGTTTGAGCGCGATGCGTCGTCATCTAGTCAGGCTCGCGGTCTCCGTACTCGTTGTCGCTGGTGTCGCGGCTTTCTGGGCCGGGGCAGCGCTCTCTATGCAGACGCGGAGCCAGCAGTCGAACGGGATCCTGCGCGGCGAGCTTGAACTCTGCGGTGGCCCGAACGGCGGCGGACACTGCCACGTGATGACCGGCAGGTAGACCGGCTGCATCGACCATGTCTGCAGCAGCCTCGACGAGGTCGTCGTTAAAACGCCAACTGGCAGAACCGTCGCCGAACTTCGGGTTCGACGGGGACGCTTTGTCGTTCGGATCAGGCCCGGGCCATACGTCGTCTCACTGCTCTGGACCGCAAAGCAGCACCGACCAAAGGTTGCCTTGAAGCGGCGTATGACAGTTCGCGCACATTACACGACAAACATCGTGTTCAAGGGCTACGCCGGGTAGGGGCGCAAGCAATAGTCGCGTCCGATCGAGCGTGACGAGTCGTTTGCCACGATTTCGCATCTCTGCCGAAGGGGAGCGGCTCTCACGAATCGCGATACACGGGCCGGGCCCTCGCCGGTTAGCAGGTGCCGCACTTTCACACCCGATACGGCGACGATGAGGCGTCGGTTGCGTTCGACGGCACGCTGATCGAGGGTTCGCTGCCCGCTCGGTCGGCACGGTTCGTTCGTGAGTGAGCGCTGGTTCATCAAGCCAAACTGGAACGTAACTGGGAACTGGCGCGTGATCGCCAGCCGTTGGATGAGATCGACCCCTTGTCCTAGAGCATTGAGAACATGTCCAAACCACGTCCCGCATGGTTGATCAAGGGTGTAGCCGTGGTCGGAGAGCACAAGCTGCGTTTGTTGTTCGAGGACGGTACTGTCGGGGACGTGTCGTTCCAAGACGATCCCTGGGACGGCGTGTTCGCGCCGCTCAGGGATCCAGCCAGGTTCGCAAACGTGACCGTGCTCGACGGAACCCTGTACTGGCCGGCGGACAAGCTGGACTGGGCGCCGGAGCCGCTCGACGAGACAGCACGCGCCCACGCACTGGCCGCCGCCTGAGCACGTACGCTCTCCGCCGTCAACACCCGGTTTCTGAGCGCTCGAGCATGCGGCCCGCTGCCGACGCCGACATCAGGGGTGTCCGTTTCGGGGGAAAAAGCGCTCGTCGGCTTAGAGATCGAGGAAGTCAGCCAGCCAGCTGCGCACCGTAGCTAGCGTCGCATCATTGACGCGTCCGGCGCGGCCCACCAGTCGCTCGCGGGAGATCGTTCTGATCTGCTCGGACATCGCCCACGAGCGCTGCTGTAGTTCGGTCCCGAGAACCTCTATGTGGTTCGGCCAGCCGCGATCCACTGTCGTGATAGGCACCACCAGCGCGAGCGTGTCAACCGTCTGCAGATAGCCAGCACCGGCAACGACCAGGGCTGGTCGCCGTCCTGCTTGCTCTCGTCCGACGACGATCTCCGGCTGCACCCAGACCACGTCACCGGGCGCCAGCGTTTCAGCCGGCGCTTCGGCTTCAGTCATTCTCGATGCGATCCCAGGCACGTGCCTCCTCGCGGTAGGACGCAAGGTCCTCGGGAGCCGTTGCCTTGACTGCTTGACGGAGGCTGGCCATGCGTGCTTCGCGCTCTCCAAGGCTCGCCAGATACTCCAGGTGCTGGCCCAGCGTGCGGTGCGCCAGCGCGGCTTGGCCTTTCAGCCGGTCACGTACGTCGTTGGACACCTTTATCGTCGTAGTCATACTCTGAGTATACCGCCGCGCAGGCGGTCACCACCAATCCAATCGCTGCACCACACAACACCGGTCGCTGCCGCAGCGTCACGACCGGCGCCGACGCCGGAGACGTCCCGTCCGGGCAAAAGGAATAGGTCGCGTCGGAGACTGCGGGATGCTCCTACGTCTTTGGCGACCATCCGCATGCCTGATGAGATGCGCACAATTGTCGGATCGGGCGACTGCCGACGTGAGCATTAGCGCCTGTAAGATTGGTAGCGATAGTATCCAAAGATGTCTTTGGATACTACTTCGGCTGACAGTTCACAGGTCGATCCCCGTGAGTTGACGGACCCGCGCCAGATGCGGGCGCTGACACACCCGCTGCGTCTGGCGTTGATCGAGCTTTTGTGGCGCGAGGGTGCGATCAACGCGACGCAGGCCGCGTCTGAGCTGGGCGAGTCGCAGGCGAGCTGTTCGTTTCATCTGCGTCAGTTGGCGAAGTTCGGGTTCGTGGAGGAGGTTGAGGGGGTGCGCGGGCGGGCGCGGCCTTGGCGGCTTTCGCGAGGGGGTATGCGGGTTGCAAACGTGCAGGATGACCCGAAGGCGGCTATCGCTTGGGCGGGGCTTGAGCGGCTGCTGAATGATCGCCAGCTCGATCGCTACCGCGGGTGGCTTGAGGGCCGCTCGGCGTACTCGCGCGAGTGGCGCGAGGCGGCGTATCACAGCCACAGCATTGCCTGGCTGACCCCGGAGGAGCTGCACACGGTCGCCGAGCGGATATCCGAGCTGCTTGCCGGCGTGTTTCCCGAGCGGCGCGATGACGCTGCTCTACGTCCGGCAGACGCGCTGCCGGTCGAGCTGCTGTCGATCGGATACCCCACAGCACCGGCCGCCGAGTAGGCCCGGTCCGACAGGCTGATGGCGCCTCTTCGTCACGTCAGCTTCCGGTTGTTGTTGGCCGGTGAGCTGATCTCAAACTTCGGTGACGGGATTTTCCTGGTCGCTCTGCCCTTGTTCGTGCTCGCACACCACGGCGGAGCGCTACGCCTCGGCACGGTGCTGGCCGCCTACGGGGTGCCGCGTACCGCGCTTTTGGTCCTCGGCGGTCATGCAAGCGACCGCTATCGGCCATGGACGGTGATGCTGGCCGCCAACTTCGCACGTGGGGTTGCCGTGGCCGCCTTCGCGGCGACAGCCGCGACCGGAACAGCTAGTGGCTTGGTTTTGAGCGTGATTGCGGTCGTGCTTGGAGCTGGCGAGGGCATGTTCATCCCAGCATCGGAGGCGATCGTGCCCGCGCTGGTTGCGAGAGGTGAGCTGCAGGCCGGAAACGCGCTGATCTCCGGCACCACGCAACTGAGCCAGCTCGCCGGCCCGGCGATCGGCGGTGTGCTCGTAGCGCTGCTCGGCCCGGCGGAGGGCTTCGCGATCGACGCCGCCACATTCGCGATCTCCGCGCTCACGCTCATCGGCGTCCGTCGCGACGCGCCCACAACACCCGCACCGAGCCCCACAGACCCGGCGAGCGAGACCGCGACCCTGCGCGAGGTGCTGGCCCAGCCGATCGTGCGCCTCATGCTCATCACAGACGCACTGATCAACCTCGGGTCAACCGGCATGGGCAGGGTCGCGCTCCCCGCGCTCGCAAAAGGGCCGATGCACCTGCACGCCACCGGCTACGGAGCACTCAGCGCCGCCATGGGAGCCGGCCTATTGCTCGGGACGGTCATCGCCGCGAGCACACCATCAGCCCGCAGACCGTTCCTGCTCGCAAGCCTCGTACTACTGCCGGCCGCTCCACTCATCGCTGCGCTCCCGGACGGTGGGGAATTGATCCCAACGGCCACCATCCTTGCGGCCGCATTCGTCCTTATCGCGATCGGGAACCTGCAACTGATCACCGGCCTTCAAAGGTGGGCACCACCCGAACTCCTCGGCCGCCTCACCGGTGTGCTGATGCTCGCCAGCGTCGGCATGATGCCTCTCTCAACCCTGGTCGCCGGCCTCGTAATCCACCTCACCGGGCTACGAACCTACTTCCCGCTCGATGCTGCCACCATCGCAACCGCCGTCACCATCCAGCTCATCTCGCCAACCTGGCGGCGATTCGATCCCACTAACCCAAAGCCGATCACCACCAGTACCTGACCAGCTTTGCTCTGACCGCCTGAGCCCGCCGCGCCTCAACGCGCAGTCGAGCGAAGTCGGCGTTGCACACGCCGTAGCAGATGGATCAGGCGATGAGGCTTCGCCGCGGGTCCGTCGGGATGAAGCTCGGCATATCGCGCAGCTTTCTGTTCGAACTGATAGTCGTTGGGGACCGTGCTGTCCCGAGGTGTATCACGCATCAGACACGCCCACATCCGAGCAGCACATGATCAAACAGACCGTTCATCGGTCACTCCGTACTGTGGCTTCGCGCAGAGGCACGCGTCACCGGCCCGCAGGTCCGGCGAGTGGATCGCCCCGGGACGGATCAAGCCGTCAACACCTGCTCTTCGGCTGTGACAGACATCTCGTCGCCCCTGCCGGCCACGTCGCATTCGCCCTCACGGAACAGCGGTCAGCAGAATGAGATCTAGGCTGCCGACCGCTCGGCCAAGCGCCGCTGGACAGCAACCGGCGAGGCCGGTTCCCAAGTGATGCGGACGCGGTCGTCGCGGCCTACGGGATCTCCCTGACCGCCGCACCGAACGGACGGACGCAACTTCCGGCCGACGCCGTGCGCGTCGACCGGTAACGCGCGACCCGCAGCGCAGCCGGATCTACGCCGTGATCGAGCTTCAATCCAAGTTTCAACACGTGACCAGCACGCTGCTGTGCTCAGAAGGAGTCGCAGTTCGCGCGCCCCGCTGGGCGCGCCCCAGACCGCCGATGATCACCTTCCGGTGCGCAGTCCAGGGGTAGCAGAGATAACCGGTGCTGGGCGTGAGCGGACGGTGTCGATGATCTCTGAACTGTCGACGCCTTAAAGGTGGATCGAGGTTATGCCGAGG
>JBMFHK010000108.1:6132-8064 GCA_049976865.1 Solirubrobacteraceae bacterium
GTTGAATATGCGGCTGATATGGGAGCTCAGCCAGGGACCTCGCCATGGACTGTGTTGGTAGGGGATTAGCGTCCAGGTTGGCTACGCAGTGGGCGCGGACCCGCGGCGGACGCCGGCTGCAGTCGCTACGTGGTAGTGCTGCTTGCGGGCCGCCGCGACTTCCCAGTGCCGTCCGGTGTTTGAGCCGTGGATCACGCACAAAAGCGCCCAGCGGGAAGCTCGGCACGAATCTGAAGCCATTGGTCGAGCTGGTTCCAGCCCCGGGAGTCCATCCCGGCCTCTCGCCGCCTGCCACCCTTCCCGCGCCAGACGAGAACGGCTCCGTGGGTCCGGTTGAGGTCGGTCTCGGCCAGCGCGAGCGCTTCACTAATCCGCAGGCCGGCTGGCCAGAGGATCACGATCAATGCTCTCCGGCGTGCGCCGTCAGGTCTCTCACCAGCCGCTCGGAGACCAGCGACGATCTCCTCGACCGTCGGCGGGTCGCCCGGATATGTGAGTCCCTTGTTCCTAGGTGGTCGCCCCTGGTGGTAGCCGGGCAATGTCGCCGGGGACCTGAGGTGACCAGCGGCATCCGACAACATCGACTCCATGATGTCTTTCCTCTCGATACGTTTGACGAGACATGGGTGATCGTTGCGCCGGATGACGCGCGTGCGGATCCAGCACGACTTTCGTATTACAATAAGCTGGTGGAGGTTCACGATTCGGCACGCAGACACGGCGTCGCCGACGAAGACATCCTTCACGCGATCGACCATGCGCTCGCATTTGAAGACGCCGGTGAGGACCCCGACCGTTGGCTATTCATCGGCCCCGACAGAGCCGGCAATCTCCTCGAGGTTGTCGTCATGGTCACGGTCGAGAGCAACCAGATCGCGATCCACGCGATGCCGATGCGCGACAAATACCAAGGACTCCTCGGCTGATGACTGAACGCCACATTCACGGACATACAGAGTCGGGTAAGCCGATCACCGACAAGGACATCGAAAAGCTCGCAGCAGAAGCGGAAGCTGGATACGACGTCGACGCGCTGATCGCCAAACGCAACAAGCGCAGGCGGCCAACGATCGGCACAGCCGCGGCAAGCGTCGAATCCGTCCGACTAGACCCAGAGCTCCGCCGCGAACTCATCGAACGCGCGAACTCCGAAGGAACCACCCCCTCAGACCTGATCCGCGAAGCGCTCCGCCGCTACCTACACGCCGCCTAACCAGCGGCTCACGAGGAGCACCTTCGCGGAGACCCGCATCGATTTCACAACACGCATCTTCAGCTACCGGCCATGAGACGCGCTTTGCGCGGCTAACGCAACTCGATCAGCCGTTCGCCGGATTCGCTCATCTCGACGATCTGGCCGATCCGCGGTACGAACCAGTCGAGCAGCGCTCGGCGACTGGTGTTGTCAACGCGTACCCACACGACAATCGGGGCTTGCCGCCCGAGCACGACCTGGTCGGCGAAGTCCTCGTCCTTGGTAATCAGCACGACGTCCTGGGCAATCGCGTACTGCCAGATCTCTGAGTCTGACGCCGAAAGCAATCCGACATCCGCGACGTGCTCAGCCGCATGGCCGCTCTCGCTCAACATCCGCGCCAAGGCCGGAGGTAGCTGCGCGTCGACTAGAAACCGCACGCTCTACCGCGAGTTGAGTACCGCATGACCGGCCTGCGCAGCCGCGTACTGAAGGCAGGCCTTGACGTCGTCGGACTCCAGATACGGATAGTCGTCGAGGATCTCAGCCTCAGTCGCACCAGCGGCAAGCAGCGCGAGCACATCAGCCACGCGCACACGGGTATCGCGCACCGCGGGGCGGCCATGCACGACCTCGGAGTTCACGGTGATCCGCCCAAGCAATGTCATCCCGTCAGTCTAGATCTCGGGTTTCGCAGTTCATAGGCCGGCGGCTGCCCATGCTTGCTGGACTGCGCT
>JBMFHK010000109.1:0-7950 GCA_049976865.1 Solirubrobacteraceae bacterium
AGCGGATGGCGTCCTGTGGGTGCATCCGCTACATCGCTGTCGGCGATCATTGTGCGGTGAATGCAGTACGGGTCGCAGCTCGCTCCTTCTGTGACGTCGAGCCGACCGTTGACGAAATGGAAGTTCCACTCGCCGACGTCGCTGAAGCCGAGTGGCCCGATCACCATGGAAAGGAACTGGAGCACCTCCATGGAAGCCAGGTTCGCGCTGAATGCGTAGACGTTTTCGCTGGCCCGCAGGTGGTGATCGGCTGGCAGTCGATCGATGTAGCTCGAGTCGTCGAGATCTCCTGATCGCTCGAGCGCGACATCGGCTGCCAAGTATTGCCCGCAGCACTCGAGGCATCGCCTCTGCGGAGTGGAGATCTGCACCTTCCAGTCTGCACGCGTGAACTGCGGGATTGCTCCCACCGAAATACCTCCATCGACTACTGGGATCAGATGTGCGAAGGCCGCGTGGTCCAACACCTGGCGCGGCCATGGACGGTCGACGCATGAGAACAGAACGTCGCAGTCGAGGGCGCGGGCGAAGCCAGCTGGTTCGACGATGCTTTGGGGTACGGCGTCGATTTCCACACCTGCTACCGGAGCGAGGGCTTCGAGTGCTTGCTTTGCGACGTTGACTTTTGCAGTCGCGTTCGCCACGTCCCACCGGTTGGCGTGCGCAAGGCGGTCGAGGTTGTGCGTTGGAACCGTGTCGAAATCGATCAAGGTGAGTTTCCCGACGCCAGTGCGAACGAGCCCTTCAGCTACGAGCATTCCTACTGAGCCGAGCCCGACGACGCCAAGGTGCAGCCCGGACAGCTTCTGCTGGGCGGCGGTGCCCCACGCGGAGACCGTTCTGAGCATGCGGTCGTCGTATTCGAGGATACGCTCCTGCGACGGTACATAAGTCACCTGCAGTTGGTCTGCGACGACCCGAACTGTGGTGCCGTCGACCCGCTCATATTGAGCGCGGCCAGCGCGGATCCACTGTCGCCCGCTCCAGCTCCCGTCGCCGGCGAGCGTCAGCCCGAGGAGCGGGAGATCAGTGACAGACCAGGCTTGCGGAGCGTGTCCACGTTCGGCATCTATGCCGTCGGCGCTCATGCCCTGCCATCCGTAAGCGTGAGGATGGCTGTGCGCCAGACCCAGCCCGCACACCGCGTCTTCGGCGGCTTGCAGCGCTCGGAGGAAGTATTGGGCGTTGAACGAAGCGTTGCCGTGGATGTTTCGTTCGTCGTCTCGAGGAAGTATTACGTCGTGGATGAGCGCGGTCGTCCGTGTGGTGCCAGTGCTCGGTCGATACAGCACAAAGCACAGGTCCTCTTGATGATCGTCGCGCAACAGGTGCGAGCGCAGCAGAGCGTCAGTCGCTCCGGTCATTGCGATGCTCAAGCTTCCCACAGGAGGTCCTCCGAGGGGAGCTGAGCGAACAGTCGCCGCATGTGAACGTCGAGGTACGACGCTGCCGTGCGGCCATGTTCGGCCCACTTGTTGAACGGGCGGCTCCAGTACTGCCAGGTCCCGTCATCGGCAGCGGGAAGTTGCGACCGCGGGCATCGTGGACTCCACCACGAGGCGCGGGGCTGCCGTCGGGACGCAACGGCAGCACCCATGGCGAGATGAACGGTCCGCTCGGGGGAGAGTAGGGGTGGCCGCTTCCATCGAGTCCCAAGCGGATTTCCATGCCGTCTAGTGGACCTATGTCGATCGTGTAGTCGATAACAACAAACGGATCCGCGATCTCAACTTCGTAGCCGAGTGCTTCAAGCTCGTCGACGAGTTGCGCTACCCCAGTCATCAGGAGACGGGCGTCGGGCCTGTGAAAACCGTCAGGAACTTGTCACCTGACTTCGGGTCGATCTCGTCATCGCCGCGGTAGTCCGCCTGCTCCCGGCCGTGCTTCAGCACGAGATACCAGTCGGCGCTTGACTTCGAGACCAACGTCAGCAATGCCGTTGCGGTCGTCGGATCGTCAGCTACCTCGAACTTCTCCCCGTCGATGAAGATCGGGACCTTCTGCGCCGTTGTTGCGGTGCTGTCCATCACTACTCCTTTCGCATGTGTTATATTGTTACAGAGTAGCAGAGTGGCGGACGTTTCAAACGGTGATCGTTCGTTGGTTTCCGTTGACCAGTTGTTAAGGACGCAACTCTGCAGCCGATTACCGTGTTACAAATGCGGTAATCGCGGAAGGAAGCCGCAAACTGCGAGTTGAAAGGTGCCGGAAATGAGCGTGGTGCTCCGGGTTCCAGAAGGCCTATACGAAAGCGCGAGAACGATCGCGGCGTTGCAGGGGCGCCAGGCTGGCGATCTATTGCAAGACGCGTGGGCGCAATACCTCGAACTCAACAAGGACCAACTCGCCGCCGACTTCGAGGCCGCTGCCGAGATGATCCGCGCTGGCAATACGGCCGGCCTCAGCGAACTCGCGACGAGAACATCGGACCAACGTGCAGCTGCCGCGGTCGCTGCGGTTCGAGCAACAGACAAGTCGTAGCGCCTAGACCGCCGGACCCCCGCCTAGCATTCGCGGGATGGCCTCCGGCGGTCTAGCCAACATCAGCTTCGGTACTGCATATCTCTGCAGTGAATACGAGCTGCGCTTGAGCAAGCGGTGCTTGACGGAAGATCTTCAGAGCGAAAGCGTCGCGCCGTTCGACGATCTCAAGAATCACGAGATCGTCAAGGCACTCATCAAACGGCGCCGTGACTCTCCGATTGACACCAAGCGTGTATCTCCGGTCAGAGACGATCCCGAGGTGTATCGGCTGGCCTACGGCGAGAGGCATCGGGGCGCCACCTGGTTCGATGAGGAGAACCGCGTGGTATGGCTTCTCGCTTACGCGCAGCACGAGTTCAAGGGCGCAGGTGATGCGTTCCCATATTTCAAGGCCCTGCACGCCGACGATAAGTTGCTGCCGAGCGAGGAGGACTACAAGGACCTTTTCAAGGATCGCGCTTTACGGTTCGCCGGTCTGGCGCCGCTCGAGGCAGCAACTCTTCTTGCAGCTGCGCGTGAGCAGCCGGGCACCGAGCAGCGCGGGGTGATCGGCGGGCAGGTTGGCGTTGGAGTCGCGGTGGAGATCGTCGAAACCCTGACGGAGACGTATCTCGCGATCACGCTCCGAGGGCTGACCCCCGACATGCTCCCGATTCTGCTCGCGGCATTCTTCCCAACGCACGAATTCGACGACCTCGAATCGACTCGGACGTTCCCGACCCGAGCGCTCGAGATCGGTGAGATCGCCTTCCGGGCTCTATCTGAATAACGCGCCCCATCGGGATAGCACGGGCATCACAATTGTTGCGACCTGACTGAGGTACTCCGTTGGGCGATTCGTTTGGCGACGATTCGGAGCCGGGTCTTGACATCGCGGATGGGTGGGGACCGCCTTCGATCCCGGCCCGTAAGCTCGCGGCATGACTGGCTCGTTCGTTCCGGATGACTTCGAGGTTCCGTTGAACCTCGCCGGTTCCCGATTCCGCCTTGAACCTCGCGGCCCGGAGCACAACGACTCCGACCACCGTGCGTGGGTCTCGAGTATCGGGCACATACGCGCGACGCCGGGCTTTCCGTGGGGTAATTGGCCGCCTCCTGACGGGCTCTCGCTCGAGGAGAACCTCCGAGATCTGGAACAGCACGCAGATGATTTCAGACGACGCGTCGGCTTCACATACACGGTCCTCGATACCGAGGATCGGGTCATCGGCTGCGTTTACATCTATCCGTCACGAACAGATCCCGACGTCACGAACGTGCGGTCCTGGGTCACGGCCCACCGAGCAGAGCTGGACACCCTGCTGCACCAGGCCGTCACTGACTGGCTCGCCACGGACTGGCCGTTCTCCAGGGTCAGCTATCGCAACAACACCTAGCCGGCCAACTATCGCTTCCGCTCCTAAGGCGGCTCGCCTGCCGCGAGTGCAATGGCGACGAGGCGTCGGCGCGGCCCGTGCTACGCCCCGGTCGAATCGGCGTTTGTTGTGGCTTCCGCCTTGCCGCGAAACTTTGCCCCGGATCATGGTTTTCGCCTCGGATGTGATCACCGAAATTCCCCACCCTGGTTGAGCGTGAGCTGACGCGCCTGGGGGTGGTGAGGGCGAGGCCCGACGGCTGAGCCTGAGCTGTCTGTGGGTGCGTTTGCGGTGTTGTGGTGTTGGCCTGCGACGGGATGCGTGATCGGCGTCGCAGCGACGGCGCTTGGTGTTTCTCAGCGCGGGGCGAGCTGCCAGATGGCGCTCGCGCCGGACGGTATAGCGCTGAGCTTGCGGCTTGCTGTCTCGATGACCAGTAGAGAGGTGCCGTTGACGGTCGCGCCGACCGGCTGGAACGCTGTGCTGGGGGTGTTGGTCATTGGGAGTGTCCTCCAGGCATGGCCGGTTGCCGACCAGAAGATTTGGTGGTTGCTGTGACCGAACGCGAGAAAGCCGTCGGGGAGTGCTAGCAACGGACGCTGGTTTGGGAAGAGCACGAGGTTGGCGGGTGTGTTGCTGCTGGCGGTTGCTGGCAGCCAGGCGTGTTGGTTTGAAGAGCTCCAGAATCGTGGTGTGCCGTGCCCGGTGTCTGGGATCCATTCCAGCACGGCCCGGTGAGCGTTGGCTGCGATGTAGTCCCGGCCGTCGCTTCCCGCTGGTGCTGGTGTGGAGGACCATGTGCGCCCGTTGGTTGAGCGCCAGATGAGCTGGCGTCCGGTCGCGCGTGAGATGCCTGCAGCGAGAAACCCTGCGGGTGTGACGGTCAGCGACGCGAACTGTGGCCGGTCTGGGACTGAGCGTTGTGTCCAATCCAGTCCACCGGTCGAGGTCCAGATGAAATCCGACTCCCCGTAGGCGGTGTCTGGGCCACCAGCGAAACGATTGCCAATCAACGCAACGATCGTGTGGCTGTTAGAGACGGCTTGCACCAGGCTGTTTGCCGCCATCGCGTCGGGCGGTCGGACCGATCGCCAGACCCGACCGTTGGTTGACCGCCAAAGCCGAGTCCCCTCCTGGGAGCAGAACAACAGCAGCCCATGGCGTGTGGCAACAAGATCAGCGTTGGCAAGACTGCCTTCTGCCGGTGCCGCAAACACGGCGTGCCAATGCCCGTCGTGGGCAATCCACACCACCGGGTTACAAGCGAGCGCGTGACAGCGACGAGCTGAAGCGCCACCCTCACCGGCCGCGATCAGCTCACCGTGCCAATTGATCACGGTCGTGATCTGCGCCTCAGGAGTGATGTAGCCGTCGCTCACCGCCACCTCGTGCCAGGACAACACGGAAACGCCCGCAGGTGTTGCTGCGCGCAAGACGGGAGGTGTGTTGCCGGGCGGGCGACCACCTGAGCTGATCCCAAAGATGGTCGCGCCGATGGCGAGCAGAGCGATCAGCCAGCTTGCCAGGAGCCGTCGATGCCTTTGGCGCCAGCGCGCCTGCTCGATCAACACCTCCGGTCTGACCGGCGCAGGATCGCAGAGCAGCTCGCGGTCATCAACAAAAGGCATCTCGCTAAATCTCAAGGGAGGGACTCGATCAGCGCCACCACCTCATCCCGCCGATACCCCTCGCGGCGAGCGACCTGCAGCAGCTCCTGTGCTTTGGTCAGGACCGCAGTCCGTTTGACGGCGGTGCCGGTGACGGTGACTGCGTGACCACGACGGAACTCAAGCAAGCCCTCCTCGCGCAGGGTCCGCAGCGCCCGAAGCACCGTGTTGGCGTTCACGCCAAGGACGGCAGCGAGGTCACGGGCGGGCGGGAGCTTCTCACCCGGCTTGGCTTCACCGTCTGCGATCGCACGCCGGATCTCGGCAGCGACCTGGTCGTGCAACAAAGTCGGGTCAGTCCGGTCGATCCTCAACAAAGCCATGAGGCTATGCACCGTAGCACTACTAGCTATGGCTCGTCAACGAGCAGACGTCTGGTGAACCTCGGGTTTCGCAGTTCATAGGCCGGCGTCTGCCCGTGCCCGTTGGACTTCTGGGTGAGTCGTGCGTTGTCGTCTGCGACTGTCGAACCAGTTGCGTGAGATGTAGTTGGCGTGATCGCTGAGGTCATCGGGTGGTCGCTGTTGGGGCCCGGGCGTTGGTTGTTGACCCAGGCAGGGCTTGACCGACGCCGGCGAAGACGCAGCTGCTGGAACCGGTTCGACACTGTTGTCCAGGCATCTGGGAGGTTACGGTCCCGGAGCTGGTTGTGACTTGCACAGAGGTTGGGTTATCGAGTCCTGGCCACCATGCGAAGTACCAGCCGTTCTGCACGGTGGCATCGACAGTCGTTGCGTTCACGAAGAGGAACTTGACGGCGGATACGTCCTTTCCGGCTCGGCCGGCCAGGTGCGTCTCAAGGCCGCGGCGGAGAATGGCCTCGCGTCGTGCGACCGGGCCTGGGAGGTTCTGCAGCGTTGCGTTGGATTGGGCTGTTGACGGTTCGTCGAAGCCTTGCGCCGAACCGCCGCCGCCTGTGGGAAGACCGATCTGATCAGGCCCGGGTGCCGCGTAGGATGCGAGCACCAACCGATTCATGCTGAGTTCCGAGTCGTCGCGTTGGCCGTCGGAGATGCAGATCCAGGTGTCATCGCCGAAGGTGTAGATCGCGGCCGTGTAGATTCCACGCGCGTCCGTAACCACCGGCCGTCCGGTCAACACCGGTGAGCCGTTCGCGTCGTTGCACGCGGCAGTCGCGGTTGCCACCGCCGCCGGGCGAGGCGTGGCTGGAACCGGGGTCCAGCCTGCGTAGGCAGCAGGCGCGCCTGATGATAGGAGCACGATCGCGGTGATGATGCCGGCGGTCAGCGCTGTGCCCGAAGCCCCGATTGCTGCCCAAAGCTTGCCACCACGCGACGTGCGCAGGCGATAAGCGACTGCGCCCAAGCTTGCTTCTGCACTGCTCGATCTGCTCGCCGCCAGCTCTCGCGTCACCCTGACACTGAGAGGTGCGAATAGTGCCACACGCGCAGCTCTCTCGAGCACCCGTCCATGGCGGGTCTGTAGCCGTTCGTGGGCGATGAGCAGCTCGCGCTCGAGTTCGGGCAGGATAGGGGTCATGCGTTCTCCTTTCCAAGTTGGTCGCGCAGCGTCGAGAGGCCTCGGCTAACGCGCTTTCGCACCACAGCTTCCGAGCAACGCAGCTCGTGGGCGATGTCTGAGTAGGGGCGCCCGTCCAAGATGCGCGCCTGCACCACTTGCCGTTGGTCTGCGGGCAGCTCGTAGAGCAGTCTCAGGTGAGTGGCCGGGGGGTGCGACTCCCCCCGGCCACTCACCTGAGACTCAGCGCACTGTCGGAATCAATCCCATCGATCCGTTCGAGATCCTCGCCGGCAAGCACGAGCGGCGCCATGCGCAGTCGACGACGAGCGTTGTCCTCGACCACCCTGCGACGTTGACTGGACGCGAGTTTGTGACGGGCGATCCCGAACAGCCATGCTTGAGGCGGTGCCTCGCCAGGCCGGTAGCGCGGCAGAGAAATCAGAACCGCAGCGAAGACCTCGGCGGTAAGGTCAGCCGCGAGTTCCGAGCCCAGACGGCGACGGAAGTACAGCAACACGGCTGTCTCATAGCGCCGGTAGAACGCGCTGAACGCATCGGCATCCCCACGGGCCGCGATTAGGAGTTGTTCGTCATCTTCCTTGTCCCAGTCGATCATCGCGAGCATTAACTCGCGCGACTTGACGATTTGTGACTGCGGCTCCTGAGATCCGCCCGGGCATCTTCCGAATGGTGTCCCCATCCCAGCTATGTCTGCCATTCAGCTGCGCTGGCTGTGAACCGGCGTTCGGGGAGCTGTGGTGGTCTATTCCTCGGCATCAGCGAAAGCGTCCGCGAGCAGACGGCCAGTCCGGGGATACTGACGGGCTATCGCCGTGGAGGACCTACGCGAAATATTCTGCGCCTGCCGCCCCGCTGAGCGTGTAGCCGGGAACAGTGGGATTAGGCACAATACCGTTAAGTTAGTGTCCGGGGGTGGGGTTATTGTTGTCGCGTGCCTCGGT
>JBMFHK010000110.1:0-7892 GCA_049976865.1 Solirubrobacteraceae bacterium
CCGGTTGCACGATCCAGATCAAGCCGTCGTCGCCGAGCGTACGGTTGTGCTCAAGCCAGTCGTGGTGGCGAGCGAGCATGGGCTCCTGGCGGGGGTCGCCGACGGCCAGGCTCCAAGCCCACGCAAGCAGCGGTGGCTGAATGCTCGCCGTCATCGTCGCGTGGCGCTCCGTAACGTTGTAGGTAAACCGGCGAGGCCCGGTCAGCGGCGTGTTCCAGAAGATCGTGTGACCGATGAAGCCGTCTGGGCTGGCTGCCGCGAGCAGCGCCTGGAGCTCGGCGCGGGCACGCGTGCGGTCGAAGCTTGACCGCGCGATCGCGCTGAAGCAGGAGTCCCAATACCACTGCCAGGGGTAGTGGCTCGGGCTTGGTGAGGTGTATGCAAAGCGAACTCCGTCTGCGCGGACTCCTTCGCGCCAGTTGAAGTCCAGTACGCGTCTGCAGAGTTCGGCGACAGCCTGCGCATCGCCCTGTCGGTGCAGGTTCGCGTCGGGCTGGCTGGCTGGCGCTGCCTTGATCCTAATCAACGGTTTATGCGCGTCTGGTGATCAAATTGAGCCAAACGTACATAAAACGAGATGAAGGCGCCTGCCGTTCGTCCGGGCGGTTCGGCACCATGCCGAACTTGTGTCGTTGAACGTATCCAACATGCCAGGTGCTGGAGGAGTCGCACTGCGTGAGTGGCAGAGGCGGGCGTTGGCGGCAATGGGCCACTGGCATGGTGGTTCGTTCCTCATCTCAGCGGCACCTGGCGCGGGAAAGACCCGTCCTGCTCTTGAGTTTGCCCGTGGGCAGCTGCTGCGTGGCGCGGCCAGCCGGGTGGTGATCGCCTGTCCTACGGCGCCGCTCACCCGGCAGTGGGCGCGGGCGGCACACGGCCTTGGGTTGGATCTGGCTCCGGATAGCGACTCGCCCCGGCCGCCGGAGGGCTTTCACGGCGTTGTGGTCACGTACGCGCGGATCGCCAACTCGCCGCGGCGGTGGTCGGCGGGGGTGAGGGAAAACACGCTTGTGATAGCCGATGAGGCCCATCATCTTGGTGAGGACCTTGTATGGGGGAGTGCATTTTCCGACGCTTTTGCCGTGGCGTCCCGTTGGCTGCTTCTGTCCGGCACTCCGTTTCGCTCGGATGCCACCGCGATCCCGGGTGTCACCTACGACTCTGAGGGGCTGGCAGAGCCAGATTTTTCCTACACCTACGCGGATGCGGTAAGCGACGGCGTCTGTCGGCCGGTGGCGTTCATCACCTATGACGGCACGCTTTCCTGGCGGAGTGGGGAGGACGTGATCGAGTCAAGCTTTGCCACGGTGCTGTCGAAGCGGGAGGCGAACCGCCGTTACCGGACGGCTATCTCAACCGATCTGCCTGATGGTCTGCCACGGATTCTTGCGCAAGCTGACGCCCGTCTGCGCAAGCTGCGCAGGGGCACTCATCCGGACGCGGCTGGCCTGATCGTCGCAACCGACAGTGAGCACGCTCGCAGGATTGCCGCGCGTCTGCGCGAGGTGAGTGGCCGGCCGCCGATCGTCGTGCTGCATCAAGATTCGCGCGCTGCGGCGAAACTGGATCACTTCACGCGTTCGTCAGAGCCGTGGATAGTCGCGGTCAACATGGTGTCAGAAGGTGTTGATATCCCGCGTCTGCGAGTGGGCGTCTATGCAACCGCCGCCAAGACACCGATGATCTTTCGCCAGGTGGTTGGACGGTTTGTAAGAACCATGCCCGGCCGGGCGCTGGAGGCAAGCTGGCTTTACGTGCCGGCCGACCAGAGGCTGCGCAATCATGCCGCGAGTGTGGAGCAGGAGCTTCGTTCGGTGCTCCGTCCACGTGGCGATGGTGATGGGGCCGAGCTGGATAGCTTGCAACGGCGGCTGACCGAGCGGTCGGGCACGTTGGATTTTGAACCGCTGAGCGCTGACGTGGCCGCACAGATGACGCTCTTTGGCCCAGGTTTGGGGCGCCCAGTCGGGACTTCGGATGGTGTGGGCCAGAGCGGTGCTTCACGACATCTGGGGACGGCCAATGGTGGTGCAGACCACACGGCTGGTGCAGCGGTCGGATCGGTGCCGACGCCGGCGCAGACGCCTCAGCCCGGCCGGGAGACGGCTCTCTTTCAGCGACGGGCCAGGTTGCGGGCTCAGCGTCACCGGTTGGTTTCGGATCTGGCGCGCCGGGATGGTGAAAGCCAGCGTGCGGTTAACGCGTGGGTCAACCGTGAGGTGGCCGCCACGTCTGTGGAGGGGTCGTCGATCGTGCAGCTCCAGCGCGCGGTTGAGCTATTGGAACGGCGCTTGGCGCCGCATCGGAGTGGAGGGCGACACGGTTGATTGTGGGCGCAACTACCGTGGCTACTCTGTATCTGTAAATGGTCTTTGAGCTTGGTCTTGCCACTTTCGCTGATGTGGGTGCCGATGTGTCTGTTCGCCAGCGCATGGCCAACCTCTTGGAGGAGGCTCGCTTGGCGGACGAGCTTGGCCTTGACGTGTTTGCGGTGGGTGAACATCATCGTCCTGATTACGCCGTCTCCGCGCCGGCGGTGGTGCTTGCCGCAATTGCCGCACAGACACAGAGGATCAGACTCTCAAGCGCCGTAACGGTGCTCAGCTGCGATGACCCCGTGAGGGTCTTCCAGCAGTTCGCGCAGCTGGATCTGATCTCTGGGGGCCGCGCCGAGATCATGGCTGGACGAGGCTCATTTACGGAGTCGTTTCCGCTGTTTGGTTACAACCTCAGTGATTACGACGAACTGTTCAGTGAGAAGCTGGAACTGTTGCTGGCGATTCGTGACGGCAACCCGGTTACGTGGAGCGGTCGCCATCGCATGGCGCTTCAGGACGCCGCGATCTATCCGCGTCCACTACAGGATCCGCTCCCGGTTTGGCTGGCAGTTGGTGGTACGCCGGAGTCGGTGGTTCGTGCTGCAACTCTTGGCCTGCCGATGACCATTGCGATCATCGGTGGACAGCCTGTGCGCTTCAAGCCGCTTGTAGAGCTTTACGACCGGGCGTGGATTGCGGCCGGCCACGCTCCCGAGGACCGGCGCCTGGCGATAAACACGCACGGTTTTGTGGCTTTAGACAAGCGCGCGGCCGACGCCGCGTTCGCAGCGCCCTATCTGGCGATGATGAACGGGATCGGCCGTGAGCGCGGCTGGACGCCTGCAGGCATCGAGCATTATCGGGCTTTGACAGCGCTGGATGGTGCAGTCGCGGTTGGTTCTGCCGAGCAGGTTGCGCAGAAGATCCTGGGGGTCCATCGTCTGCTGGGCAACCAGCGGTACTTGGCGCAGTTCAGCGTCGGCGCGGTGCCGCACGCAGAAGTGATGCGCTCGATCGAGATGTTCGCTACTCAGGTGGCCCCGATCGTGAGGGCGGCCCTCCAAGGTTCGCAGGCGGATTGACGGCCTGGCGGTAAGCGCTGTGGTGCAAGCGGCCCAAACGGCTTGGTTGGAGCGGGTCCAAGTCCGGCAGCCGGCATCCCTGACCCGGGGTGCAAGGACCGCGGCCCAATCCGAGCCGGTAAGACATAGACTTCTGTAGCCGCCTGTCAAGTTGGTGGCGCAACGCAACTGCTGATCCGGAGGTTCGAACATGAAGGTTGGGCGTCTTCTGCTGCGCGCAGCTGTGGGTGGCTTTTTTGTGGGCCATGGCACACAGAAGCTTTTTGGATGGTTTGACGGTGAGGGGTTAGGGGCAACAGCCGAAGCGTTCGAGGGCATGGGCCTCAAGCCTGGCAAGCTCACCGCGGCGGTTGCCGGCGGCGCGGAAACGCTCGGCGGGGCTGGGTTTGCGCTCGGTTACGGTACGCCGGTCGCAGCCTCGGTTCTGGTTGGAACGATGCTGACCGCGGTGGACCGTGTTCACCTCAAGAACGGCCCGTGGATCACCAAGGGCGGATACGAGTACAACGTTGTGCTCGCAGCTGCTGCGGTCGCGGTAGCTGAATCGGGGCCCGGCGCCATCTCGTTGGATGCGCTGCGTGGCAAGGAGCGCAGCGGTGCGCTCTGGGGTATCTTCTCGCTCGCGCTGGGTGTCGGCGGGGCCGCTGGGCTGCGGGCATACGCCAGCTCGCGTGCTGTCCCGGCCGGGCCGGTAGCGGAGGCTCGGTCCGCCACGCCAGACGCTGGCGCAGCGTCCGAGGCTGAAACGCAAACCGGCGAGAGCGCCGCGTAGCTTCAGGCAGTGTGCTTGCTGGCATGGGCGGATGCGCACCGATCAGCGGCGCACCGCCCGCCAGCGGATGTCCCGACCGTCCAGCGTGACTTGAGTGGGTCGCGCTGGTGGCCGATAACGGTGTGGATGCGCCGTCTTTTTCTGCTCTTTGTTGCAGCCACGCTGGCTCTGAGCGCGTCAACCGCGATGGCCGCTCGGACCCGTCTGCCGGCACGGCCCTTACGTCTGACTGGGGTGCTCACCGCAGTTGATCACTACTCGGTCACCGTTCAAGCCGTCGGCAAGGCGGTTGGCGTGTTGGGTGCCTTGACTGCTGCGGCCAACAAACTCCAGGCTGGCGACTACCCGTATGTCTGGGGTGGCGGGCACGCGCAGGCGGGCGTCGCCAGTGTCGGTGAAAAAGGTCCTGGCTACAACGGCAAGCGTCGCGGCTACGACTGCTCGGGCTCGGTAGCGGCGGTTCTGGCGGGCGGAGGCCTGTGGCCAGTCGGCGCCTCGGTTCCCAACGACGCCGGGGTGATTGCCTATCTGTTGCGCCTTCACGTGATCGCCAAAGGCGCCGGCAAGGGGCCTGATCAGGTGACGCTCTACGACCGTCCCGGCGTACACATCTTCATGGGCATCAACGGCCGCTTGTTTGGGACCTCGGACGGTGGCGCTGGTGGGAACGCCCAGGGCGGTCCGGGATGGCTCGACGTGGGCCCAGATGTGACCAGCCCAAGCTTCAAGCGTTACCACGTTGTACCCAAGTTTCTTCACGCGACCACGACCGCTGGTTACAGCTACGGATTCCAGCTCGGTACTGGTGCCGACCTGCTTGGCTATCCGATCGGAACCACGGTCACGGTGGTCTACCGGCCAACCGCCTCGGGGATGCTGCTTGCACAGACGATCACTCCCCTTGATGTGCACGCAACCACAGGGACGGTCCAGTCGATCGGTGCCCAGGGGCTCAGCCTGACGCTCGTCAGCCGCGCCGGCGTGACGCTTAGCTTTGTTGTCAGTCCGCAGAATCCGCTGGCTGCGCAGCTGGCCGATGGGCAGATTGCGGCCGGTGATGAGGTCAGAGCTCAATATCTGGGTGGCTCAGACTCGGCGCTGACGCTCCTTGACGTAAAGGTGCTTTCCGCGCCGACGAGTACCACGACTACGCCGACCACGACGACGACCACTGAACCGACCACCACTGCGCCGACAACTACCACGACCACTACCACGGCGACTACGACCACGGCGCCGCCGCAGACGGTTGAGAACGGCAGCGGCGGTTCATCTGATGGCGTCGGTTACGCCGGCGGCGGATATGGCTACTAACCACTGCTCGATGACGGCCGCGTTTATCTGACCGCTTAGTCAGCATGGGCGCGAGTTCAAATGCACAAAGTGGCGTCGCGCAAAGCCACTTTGCTCCCAGGCGTGCTGCTTGCGAGACCAGATGCACAAACCGGCTTCCGGCCCTGCAAGTTGCGCATTCTGACTCCCTCGCCCGCCACTTTTGAGCTCACCAACCAACTCGCCCGCCAGGCTCCAGCAACCACCACCACAACCAAACTCAGGACGACCACTAAAACTCGATCGCGCTCTTGACGTCGGCGTCCAGCTTAGAGAGCCACGCAGACGTGGTGCGTTGGTCAAAGAAGATGTTGTGCGCGCAGGCTGCGGAAAAACTCTCGAGGTGATGCGGAGTTTCTACTCATAGCTTGTCGGAATGCACGGATAAAAGTGAGATTAGTCACAAATAGGCTGTCGCAGCAGTGAGGGAACTTGACTCCACAAGTAGCTGACGAGGACGTTCCGTGATGTTCAAGAAGGTGCTAATCGGGATCGATGAAGAGACGCACGGGCGCGATCCAGTGGCGCTCGCTCGCCAGCTGCTCAGACCCGACACGGAGCTGGTCTTCGCGCACGTCTACACAGCAGCGGAGGAGGGTGGCGTCGACACAGGTGACGATGCCGCGTTGCGTGGAAAATCCACGCAACTGCTTCGCGAGGTTGCACAGGCTTGGGGTGGGCCCGCGCACATCCAGACGATCGGTGCTCCGCGGATTGGCGCTGGTCTGCATCGTCTGGCAGAGCTGACCGGAGCGGACCTGGTGGTCATTGGCTCCTCCCGCAAGGGGCGCTCCGGACGCGTGTTTCTACGTGACGAGGTGGGCAACTCACTCAACGGTGCACCGTGTGCACTTGCCGTCGCGCCGTTGGACCACGCCAGGTCCGGGACGCCCATCCGGGAGGTCGGCGTAGCCTACAGCGGCTCGGAAGAGAGCGTCAATGCTGTGTTGGTTGCCACCGAACTCTCTAAACACATGGGCGCGTCGGTCAACGCGTTTCAGGCGCTACCTCTGCCCGTTCATGCTCACGGCCGCGACGGCTGGGACACCTACACCGTGGCGGTCAGTGACCGTGAGGCACAGGCTCGCGCGCGGATCGCTGAGCGCTTCGGCGTCAACGCGTCTGCCGCATGCGGAGAGGCGATCGATGAAATCGCGATGTTCAGCGGGTCGGTTGATCTGCTGCTCGCGGGGTCGCGCGGGTACGGCCCAAGCGGACGTTTGGTGCAAGGATCAACCACCCTGAGGCTGCTGCGCTTTGCACGTACCCCGCTGCTCATCCTGGCCCGCGCTGATGATGACGCTGTAGCCGTTGCTGGTACCCAGGCACGGCTCTCCCGCCGCGCCGCCTGAAAGCATTTCGCCTACGCTGCGGTGCGGCTCTCCCGTGCCGTAGAGACCGTCAATAGTGATAGGAAACGCATGCGTGCTGCAATCTTCAATGAACCCGGATCGGTCAGTGTGGTGCAGCGGCCGGACGCCACTGTGCGTGATCCAACCGATGCCGTGGTGCGGGTTGTGTCAGCCTGTGTGTGTGGGTCTGACCTCTGGTTCTACCGAGGCCTGACGTCGCGAGATCCGGGGCCGGTCGGGCACGAGCTGATCGGCGTGGTTGAAGCGGTTGGCGCGCAGGTGACAACGTTACGGCGCGGGGATCTGGTCATCTGCCCGTTCGCATACAGTGACGGGACCTGTCCGCACTGCCTGCATGGGATCCATACAGCTTGCGTGAATGGCGGGTACCTGCCCGACGGTAACGGTGACGGTGGTCAAGGCGAGGCGGTCCGGATACCGTGGGCGGACGGGACGCTTGTCAAGGTGCCAGGCGGCGGCCACTCAGCCGAGACGCTCGCGTCGCTTCTGACGCTCTCTGACGTGATGGGCACGGGCTACCATGCTGCGGTTTGCGCCCAGGTTAAGCCGGGTGATTCTGTGGCGGTGGTTGGTGACGGCGCGGTTGGCCTGTGCGCGGTGCTGTCAGCCCGGCTGCTGGGCGCTGAGCGGATCATCATGCTCAGCCGACACCACAAGCGTCAGGAGCTGGCGCTCGCATTTGGGGCAACCGACATTGTCCAGGAGCGCGGCGAGCAGGCGGTTTCACGCGTGCTTGAGCTGACCGCCGGGATTGGGGTTGATGCGGCGCTTGAATGCGTGGGCACCGGCGAGTCAATCCAGACCGCGATTGGAATCGCACGTCCTTTCTCAGTTGTCGGTTACGTGGGCGTGCCGCACGGGGTTGAGTTCCCGGTCCGCGCGATGTTCCGGGCCAACAAAGGGGTGCTCGGCGGCCCGGCGCCGGTGCGGCAATATCTGCCTGCCCTGCTTGACGAGGTGCTAACGAGCGAGCCTCATACCGCCGAGCAGTGGTCGGAGCGGCGTGGTGGTCTTG
>JBMFHK010000111.1:0-7733 GCA_049976865.1 Solirubrobacteraceae bacterium
CCCGCACATTCGGGCACGCTTGCACCGGCCAGAGATCAGCCTTGCGCAAAACCTCAGACAACACCAAGCGCAGCACACCGCTCGCAGCCACGCCCACCGGTCTGCGCCGCGACCACCGTGCCGACAGCCCGCAAAGCCAACAAACGACGTGAACAGTTACGACAAGGTTTATCCTCCCTGTGGACATGGCGTTTCCCCAGACACGCATGCGCCGGTTGCGCGCCACCCCCGCCCTGCGCGACCTGGTACGGGAGACACAGCTCTCCGCCACTGACTTCATCTACCCGCTGTTCATTGCCGAAGGGATAGCCGGGCGCGAGCCGATCTGGACGATGCCGGGTATCGAACGTCTGTCAGTTGAAGAGGCGGTCAGCGAAGCCGGGGCGGTCGCCGCGCTCGGCATCCCGGCTGTCATCCTGTTCGGCATTCCGAGCGCCAAGGACGCCCAGGGGTCGGGCGCCTACGACGATGAGGGTATCGCCCAGGTCGCCACGCGCGCCATCAAACAGGCGCACCCGGAGCTGATTGTGATCACCGACCTGTGTCTTTGTGAGTACACCGATCACGGTCACTGCGGGATCCTGCGCGAGAGTCCGGCAGGGCTCGGCGTCGACAACGACGCGACGCTCGAGCTGCTGGCGCGCGGCGCCGTTTCACAGGCTCGCGCCGGCGCGGACATTGTCGCGCCGTCAGACATGATGGACGGGCGGATCGGCGTGATCCGTGCGGCGCTGGACCGTTCCGGACTTCAGGAGACCCCGATCATGGCGTACTCCACAAAGTTCGCATCCGCCTTTTACGGTCCGTTCCGCGCCGCGGCTGACTCCACACCCTCCTTCGGTGACCGTCGCGGCTATCAGATGGACCCTGCCAACGGCAGGGAGGCGGTGCGCGAGACGCTGCTGGACGTGCAGGAAGGGGCCGACCTGGTGATGGTCAAGCCGGCGCTGCCCTACCTTGACATCGTTCGCCGGGTCAGGGATGCGACCGACCTGCCGCTGGTTGCCTACAACACCGGCGGCGAATACTCCATGCTCAAGGCGGCGGCAGCAGCGGGCTACATGGACGAGCGGCTCTCCGTGCTGGAAGCTCTCACGGGCATCCGGCGTGCCGGTGCCGACCTGATCATCACCTACCACGCCAAGGAGGCTGCGCAATGGCTGGCGTAGATGCCCGGCCGGCCGCTGAGGATCGCACAGCGACCTCCAGCGAGCTTTACAAGCAGGCACTCAGGCTGATGCCCGGCGGCGTCAACTCGCCGGTCAGGGCGATGCGCTCGATCGGCCGTGACCCGATCTTCATCGCCTCCGGGCAGGGGGCCCGGATCACCGATGTTGACGGCAACACCTACATCGACTGGGTGTGCTCCTGGGGCCCGTTGATCCTGGGGCACGCCCACCCTGACGTGGTCAAGGCTGTCCGGGATGCTGCCGGGCGCGGCACCAGCTACGGCGCCCCCACGCCTGGCGAGGTGGAGCTGGCGCGGGAACTGACCGAGCGGCTGAGCTCGGTAGAGATGCTGCGGATGACCTCCTCCGGCACCGAGGCGACGATGAGCGCCATCCGCCTGGCGCGCGCGGTCACCGGCCGTGAGAAGCTGCTCAAGTTCGCAGGCGCCTACCACGGTCATGTTGACGGGCTGCTTGCCCAGGCTGGATCCGGTGTGGCGACGCAGGGTATCCCCGGCAGCCCGGGTGTCCCGCCCGCGGCTGCCGCCAGCACGATCACGATTCCGTTCAACGACGAGACCGCGCTTGAGCAAGCGTTCGCCCAGCACGAGTTTGCCGCCGTCCTGTTGGAGACAGTGCCGGCCAACATGGGCGTGGTTCCCGCCAAGCCTGGCTTGCTTGCCAGGCTTGCGGCCGGGGCGCGCCAGAACGGCGCCCTGCTGATCGCTGACGAGGTGATCACCGGTCTGCGGGTAGCGCGTGGTGGCGGGCAGGAACTGCTGGGGCTGGATCCTGATCTGACCATCATGGGAAAGATCGTGGGTGGCGGCCTGCCCGCGGCCGCCTACGGGGGCCGGCGTCAGTACATGGAACGGGTCGCGCCCGCCGGGGATGTCTACCAGGCGGGGACACTGTCCGGCAACCCGCTGGCCGTCGCAGCCGGCCTGGCGACCTTGGCACTGCTGGACGCCAACGCCTACAAGCGGCTGGCAGAGCTGACCGAGGCGCTCGCCGTAGGCCTGCGCGAAGCAGCGGCGAGCGCAGGCCGCCAACTGCGCGTGCAGAGCGTCACCGGCCTTTTGACACCGTTCTTCGCGGCTGATGGCACCGCAGCGGTTGAGAACTACGCGCAGGCGACCGCGTGCGACCAGCAGGCTTACGGAGCGTTCTGCCGGGGCATGCTGGCTCGCGGGGTTTACCCGCCCGCGTCGCAGTTTGAGGCGTGGTTCCCATCGCTGGCGCACACCGAGCGTGACATTGAGCTGACCGTCGAAGCCGCCTCTGAGGTCCTGGCGCAGCTGTGATGAGCGGGCACAATGGGACCAACCCCTACGCGGAGGTGATCGCCGACATCGCCGGTGGCGCTCGTCTGCACTATGAGAACGGTGACTCCGCCGACCCGGATCTTGACCTGCTGCTCGGCGACCAGCGCTATGCCAGCGGGCTTGCGAAACTCGCGGCGCTCGGGGACCTTGAGGAGACGGCCCGTCTGGCGGAGCTGATCGCCAAGGTCTCACAGCTCCACGCTGAGGGCCACAGCGCTGCCGCCGCAGCGCTGCTGCGGGACGCTGAGCGCCGGCTCGGCGGCGGGCCCTTTGACGGGCGCGCGCCGCACCGGGACACCTGAGACACAGCTTGCGGCAGGCTTCGCTCTCAAAAAGCCCATGCAGGATGAAGGCCAGCGTTTAAAACCGCAACTCTGAGCGGCTGATCACCCGCCGCCCGGTCTGCTGAGACTTAGCTGCCTGCAAAAGTCCGCTAGCCTGTCCGGCTGCGCCGGTCCTGCCGTCTTTTTGGCTCCAGCTCGTCCGCCTGCTTCGCTTGCCCGGTAGTCTCTAGTTCAATGCCAGCTCAACGTGACACTCGTGGCGGTGCTTCTGGGACGCTTCCTGAGCCCCAGGTGCGTGCGATGTTTGACCGCATTGCCGGCATCTATGACCGTCTGAACTCCGTGATGACCGCCGGACTGCACCACCGCTGGCGGGCGCGTGCGGTCGCCTTGGCGGGGGTTGGCCGTGGTGACACGGTCCTTGACGTGGCGACCGGCACCGGCGATTTTGCCTTTGCGCTGGCACACGCGGTGGGGCCTGACGGGGTGGTTGTGGGCGTGGACTTCTCTGAGGAGATGCTTCAGATCGCGCGGCGCAAGGCGCAGAGGGAGCCCTCCGATGCGGCGACTGTCAGGTTCGAGCAGGCCAACGCGTTGCTGCTGCCGCACGTCGACGACGAGTTTGACGCGGCAACGGTCGGGTTCGGCGTGCGCAACTTCTCAGATCTGGACCAGGGGCTCCGCGAGCTTGTCCGTGTGGTGAGACCTGGTGGCAAAGTCGTGATCCTGGAAATGACCACGCCGCAGCGGCCGCCGCTGTCCACTTTCTTTCAGGTGTGGTTTGACCGGATCATCCCGGTGTTGGGACGCCTGGCCGGCGACCGGGACGCCTACAGCTACCTGCCCCGCTCGGTACGCCGCTTTCCCGGGCCGCCGGAGCTTGCCGCACGCATGGCGGCTGCGGGTCTAAAGGACATCCGCTACGTGGTGACAGCGGGCGGGATCATCGCACTGCACGTGGGCACTGTGACGGCGTGAGTTCACCGGGGGTGGCAACAGTCGAAGCGGTCGTGGGGGCGGTTGGTGCTGACACCGGCTTGGTGATGGCGCGAGTGGAGGCGCGCATGGCTGAGCTGGTTGTCGGTCACGGCGCTACGCTCGCCCACCACGGCCGCGAGACGATCGCCGCCGGCGGCAAGCGGCTGCGTCCGCTGCTGGTCTGCGTGGCTTCAGGTGTGCCGGTCGCGGTCAGTGACGCCCTTGTCCGCGCCGCGGTTGCGGTTGAGCTTGTCCATGCCGCCACGCTGGTGCACGATGATGTGATAGACGGCTCTGACCTCCGTCGCGGGCGCCCGACAGTGGTGGCCACCGGCGGGCGGCTCATGGCGCTTGCGACCGGCGATCTGCTGTTGTCGCGGGCCTTCGCCGAGCTGGCTGCCGGTGGAGAGATCGAGCCGGTGCGGGTGCTGTCAGCCGCCGCTTCACAGCTGGCCGAGGGGGAGCTCATGCAGCGCCGCGACGCCTGGCGCCCTGATGTGACCCAGGAGCGTTACCTGCAGCGCTGCAGGCTTAAGACCGCCGTCCTGTTCCGTGCGGCATGCGTGCTCGGGGGGATGGCCGGCGGCGGGCAGACCGCTGCGCTGGCCCGCTACGGGGAGCGGGTCGGCATAGCCTTTCAGCTGCTTGACGACGTGCTCGACGTGACCGGGCCACCAGAACGCACAGGCAAGCCACGCGGCGCCGACCTGCTTGACGGTACGGTGACGCTGCCACTGATTGAAGCTCGCCACCGCGACCCGGAGCTTGCTCGTCTTGACCTGCGTTCGGTCCGCGGCGCAGACCGGGCAGCCGAGATCTGTGACCGTATCGAGGCGCTCGGGGCGCTCGAGTTTGCCCGCGAGCACGCGCTCTCAGTGGTTGCCGAAGCCAAGGCAGAGCTTCCAGACGAGATGCCGGAGACGCAGCGCGCAGCCCTTGAACTGGTTGCCGACGGGGTTGTGGAGCGCTACAGCTGAATCTCGGCGGGGCCTCTGCCAGCCGACGTGTGGCGGGGGCGGCTGATGTTGGCGGGGCATCCGCCAGCCAGCTGTCGTTCAGAAATCCTCGGGGAGGATCATGTCGGCGTGCAAAGCTGAGACGAAGCGGTCAACGTCAGCGGACATGTTGACGTGTGCGAGCCTGCGCAGATCGGCGAGCATGGCTCGCAGCCCTTCGTCCAGGCGCTCCTCCAAAAGCTCCACCTCCAGGCGGCTGAACAGGCCTGTCTGCTCCAAGCCGCAGTTCGGACAGCGCAGCGTGAGATCCCAGCTGCCGTCATCAAGCTCTGACCAGGCGACCGGCGCCACCAGCTCGGAGTCGCACGCCGGACAGATGTGCAGGTGCCGTGGGGCATCCCCACCGAGGCTGACAATTTCGATCTGCTGCCCGTTGGGGAGCACGATCCTGCGCGTGGATTGGTTATGTCCCGGAGTGTCGCTCATGTTCGGTGCCTCTCTGACAACACCGGTATCGGCCGTCTGGCTTGGGGCGTTCAACCATCCACGTTCCCAAGTGGACGAATATCGGCGCTAACATCTGGGTTTCAGCCACGGTTCAAGGACACCCCGATGTTTGACAGCCCTTTCAAAGACAGTCTCATCGTGCTGGTAATCCTGCTGCTGTTCTTCGGGCCCAAGCGACTCCCGGCGCTCAGTCGCTCGATCGGTGAGAGCGTGCGTGAGTTTCGCAGTGGAATCGCCCATGCCTCCGGGCCGGAACAGCAAACTGAGATCCCCTCTCCCCCCGCAGAGCCGGCGACCACGTCAGAGAGCCAAGCCCCCAGCGGTTCCGAGCAGCGTACGGGCGTCTGAGCGCTCGGCCCCTGGTCGGGCCAGCTGGTTTGAGCATGCGGGTTCTGCGCCCGATCGGGCATGAGGAGCAGCTAAGCGTCATCGATCATCTCGATGAGCTGCGCTCCCGCCTGATCATCAGCGGCGTCGCGTTGGCGGTCGCGTTCTGCGTCGGTTTCTGGCAGAACCACGCGCTGATCCAGGTGCTGAACAGGGCTCTGCCGTCGGCCGCGAAGACGGGTTTGGGAGCGCAGCAGACGGTCAACAACGACCTGGAGAGCTTCTTCGCGCAGGCCAAGCGTCAGCTGGCTGCAGCCGGTGCCGGACTGAGTGCCGCCCATCATGTGCCCGCGTCGGTGTCGGCCAACCTCGATCAGCTGGCCAGGGCGGCGGGTCGCGTGGCGCAGATCCTGCCCACCGACGCTTCAGCGCAGGCCAAGCCTGTGACCCTGGGTCCCGGTGAGTCGTTCACCACCACCCTGCTGGTGGTCGGCTACTTTGCGCTCCTGGCCGCACTGCCGGTACTGATCTATCAGCTCTATGCCTTTGTCCTGCCGGCGCTCAACCGCGATGAGCGCCGTGTTGCGGTACCAACCATGGTCGCGGCACCGGTCCTGTTCACGATCGGCGTGGTGTTCACCTATTTTGCGGTGCTGCCCCCGGCGATCCATTTTCTGCAGAGTTACAACTCTCAGGAGTTCCAGATCCTCATCCAGGCCGGGACTTACTACAAGTTTGAGGTTTACCTGATGCTGGGCATCGGGCTTCTTTTCCAGGTGCCGCTGCTGTTGCTGGCGCTGCAGAAGGCGGGGCTGGTCACGGCCCGGACACTGACCCTGAACTGGCGTTACGCTACGGTCATAATTGCAGTCATCGCGGCTGCGTTGCCCGGGGTTGACCCGGTAACGATGATGCTTGAGACGTTGCCGCTGATTCTGCTCTACGCTGCGAGCATTCTGATGCTGAGATGGGTTGAATATCGTGAACGCAAACGTGTTCTGGCGCAAGATGGCCGGAAGGGTGATCGCTGATGCTGTTTGACCTGCGCAGCAAGCGCCGCCGCGGTACGGTGCGCGTGATCTACCTGTTCCTGGCGTTGGTGATGGTCGCCGGGCTGGTGCTGGTCGGCGTCGGCACCGGGACCAGCGGCGGGGGGTTGCTGAACGCTTTCACCAACGGCGGTTCCGGCGGCAGCCAGAAGACGACGATCACATCGCAGATCAAGTCTGCTCTGAAGCAGACTGAGAAGAACCCCAACTCCGCTACCGCTTGGAGCGGTCTTTTGCAGGCGCGCTGGGCGGCGGCTGGCACCACTGGCTTTGACAGCACCACCGGCACCTACACGGCTGTCGGCAAGGAGCAGCTCAAACTGGCCGCCCAGGACTGGACCAGGTACCTGCAGCTCAGCAGGGACAAGCCCAACGTTGACGCCGCTACGCTGGCGGCGCGCGTCTACCAGTTCCTCTCACGGTGGAAGCAGGCGGCAGCCACCTGGGAGTACGCTGCGCTGGCCCAGAGCGGCCCTGCGGTGAACGCTCTGGACCAGTACTTCTGCATGTCGCTGAACTCCTACGCTGCGGGCAACACCACTGAGGGGCAGCTCGCCCAGCAGAAGGTTTCCCAGCTCGCCCCCACGCTGCGCAAACTTGAGCTCACGACCGAGCTCACCGCCGCCAAGGGCTCTGCGACGACCGCCCAGCAGTACGTTGCCCAGTACTGCTGATCGCGCCGGGCGGTTTGCGGCGCGGCGGGCGGTTGACGGCTGCGCACAACCGGCTTGCTGTTGTTGCACGCCTGCCGGGTTCTCGCAGCGTGTTCAGGTTTGCGTCGCTAATATCGCCGACACGGGCCGTTAGCTCAATTGGCAGAGCAGGGGACTCTTAATCCCAAGGTTGCAGGTTCGATTCCTGCACGGCCCACTCGCAAAAGCCCCGTAAAAGCGGGGCTTTGTGCCCTCTTATACGGACAGATTTCGTCGCGGGAGCTCATTTGGGTACCACGTTTGGGTACCAAACTCCACGTGCTGCTGTCACCGAGAGGCCCAGCCGGCTCGGCAGGCGCGCCGAGGTCCATACGCGATCGCGTCTCAGGGGAGGCTCGAAGTGTGGCTATCGGCCAAACCGAGTCCGGGATGCTTTACACGCAGGATGTCGGGGGTTCGAGCCCCTCACCGCCCATCCAAGAACT
>JBMFHK010000112.1:0-7678 GCA_049976865.1 Solirubrobacteraceae bacterium
GGGTGACCATCTGAAGTGCCCGGCACCGGTCCTGGACGCTCCCACCTGTCTTGCCGTCGCAGCCGCGGTCACCGCGCGGCCCGCGCTTGGCACGAGCGTGATGCTGCTCGGGATGCGCCAGCTGGCGTTTGCCGCAAAGCAGATCGCCACCCTCCAGCACGTGTCCGGCGACCGTCTGCGGCTCGGCGTTGGTGTGGGCGGTGAGTTCGCCCAGGAGTATCTGGCGGCGGAGGTTCCGCTGACCGAGCGGGGCGCCCGGCTGGACCGGGCGCTGGCGCTGCTGCCAAGCTTTCTTGCACCGGGAACCGAACACTCACTTGAGCCCTCCGCTCCGACGCCGCCGTTGCTGATCGGCGGACGCAGCGACCGGGCGGCGCGGCGCGCCGCGCGCTTTGGCGACGCCTGGCTGCCGATGTGGGTCTCGCCCACGACGCTCGCCCAGCGGGGCGAGCGTCTGGCAGAGATGAGCGCGCAGCTGGGACGTCGGACGCCGAGCCTGTCACTGCTGGTGCTGGCGCACGTGGACGAGGATCAGGCGCGAGCCAGGCGCCAGGCCGCCGCCCACCTGCACGGCCAGTACGGGATTGAGCTTGACACGGTCGAGCGCTGGACCGCGTTTGGCAGCGCCGCGCGGGTTGCTGAGTTTCTGTCGGAGTATGTGAAGGTCGGCGTCAGTGAGATCCTGTTGCTGCCGACCGGTGAGCGACCGCTGGAGCAGATCGAGCGGCTGTCAGAGGTAGTCGGGCGGATCGGTTGTTCGCCGCCCGACGTGATCTAAGGGAGGTTTTCAACCGTGAGCAGTGCACCGTTTAGATACGACGCCGACCGGTTCCGAGAGGTTTTTGAGCACCAGTTCGGCTACCTGGCCGGGGTATATCGCAACAGCCTGCGCTTCGCGTCGCATACGGCGCTTCACGACCCGGTCAGCGGACGGCGCTGGACCTACGCAGAGTTGTGGGCTGACAGTGGTCGGCTGGCCGCTGGTATGGCAGCGCTGGGTCTCCACGCTGAGGACGTGGTCGTGTTTGACCTCATGAACGGCCCGGAGTTCGCGCTGGTCTGGATCGCCTGTCAGCGACTCGGCGCAATCGCCGCGCCGATCAACTTCCGCCTGGCGGCCGGTGAGGTGGCGCATGTGCTGGGCGACAGCCGTCCCGCGGCGTTCCTGTTCGACGCCAGCATCAGCAAGGTCGCGCTTGAGGCTGTCCAGCTGGCGGCGAACGTGCACCGACCTGCCCTGCTGGTAT
Organism: Solirubrobacteraceae bacterium; assembly: GCA_049976865.1. GTDB lineage: Bacteria > Actinomycetota > Thermoleophilia > Solirubrobacterales > Solirubrobacteraceae > Palsa-465. Next base: position 1,248 of record JBMFHK010000112.1, read on the forward strand.
CGGTCAACCATGAGGACTGGTCTCGCACCACTGCCGGCGGCGGCGTGAGCCCCGGTGTCGGGAGCGGCTCCGGCGCCAGCGTGGACCGCGGTGTCGGGAGCGGCTCCAGCGGCGGCGTGGACCCCGGTGTCGGGAGCGGCTCCGGCGCCAGTGTGGAGCCGTTTGAGGCCCTGCTGGCCGCCCCTGACGCCACACCGCCGGCGATACCCGACCGCGGGATCTACGCTGAGACGACCCGGCTGTACACCTCCGGCACAACCGGCCTGCCAAAGGGCGTCGCACTGCCTGACATTGTCGAGGTGCTCTCAGCGCATGACGTGATCATGCACTTCCCGCTGGCACCCGGAGACAAGACGCTCAACATGACCCCGTGGTTTCACCGTGGCGGCCTGTACTCCGGTGGGCCCAACCCGGTCTTCTACGTGGGCGCGGAGGCGGTGCCGATCCGGGCCTTTGACGCCGCGACCGTGCTTGACTGGGTGCAGGAGCTCAGCCTGTCCTTTCTGATCGGCGCGCCAACGAACCTGGCGCTGCTATCCGCCGAGCAGCAGGCCCGTCCGCGCGATCTGTCCAGCCTGAAAGGGATCGTGACCATGGGTGCGCCGCTTGATCGGGAGGCGTGCCTGCGTTACCAGGACCTCCTGACACCGCGCATTTTCAACGGCTACGGGACCACCGAGGCGTTCTGGAACACTTTCCTGCGTCCCTCCGATCTGCCTGGTCATGCCGGTTCTGCCGGACGCGCCTGCACCGATGATGATGTCGCTGTGGTGCGGGTCTACGAGGATCGCATAGCTGACCCTGATGATCTAGCCGCACAGGACGGTCGGGAAGTGGGAGAAGTGATTGTGCGCTCCGTAAAGTCCGGGTACTCCTACGTCAACAACGATGATGAGCAGGGAGCGCGGTTCCGGGACGGGTGGCTCTACATCGGTGATCTGGCCACCTGGGACAAGGACAGTTACGTCACGATCATCGGCCGCAAGGACGACATGATCATCAGCGGCGGTGAGAACGTCCACCCCACGCAGGTTGAAGCGGTCCTCAACGAGCATCCCGGGGTGCGAGAGTCAGTTGTGGTCGGTGTTCCGGACGAGCGCTGGGGGGAAATGGTCGTCGCCTACGTGGTCGCCGACGATCCGGACGTGAATGTCGCCGCGCTTGAGCAGCACACGCGCAACCACCTGATGCTGGCCGGTTACAAGCGCCCCAGGGCGTACCGGTTCGTAGATGAGATCCCGCTGACCGCCACCGGCAAGAAGCTGCACTACCTGGTCAAAGAGCAGGCGCGCGCCGATGCTCAGGCCGGCCTTCTGGAGCACGCGTGAGCGGCGAGAGACTACCCACGGCTGACCCTGTGATCACCGGGATCGGCGCGGTCACCCCGGTGGGAAACGACGTGCCCACGACCTGGCGTCGGCTGCTAGCCGGCGAATCAGGCGTGGCGCCGATCACACTGTTTGACGCGTCGTCTCTGCCCACCCGCATCGCGGCTGAGGTCAAAGACTTTGACGGAGAGAAGCTGTTGGGCACCAAACGCTGGCGGCGCTCGGCACGCTTCTCACAGTTTGCGGTGGCCGCCGCGCGTGAAGCGTTTGCGGACGCCAGCCTGCGACCCGGGGCTGGCATCGAACTACTGGCCGAGTACGAGCGGGTTGGCGTGGTGGTAAACACGGCGGTGGGCGGTCTCCCAGAGTCCGAGGCCGCCGTGCGCGGCCTGCTCGCAGACGGCCTGCGGGGCGTCAGCCCCTACTACGTACCGTCGATGATTCCCAACATGCCCGCCTGTGAAGTGGCGATCGATCTGGGCCTGCACGGACCGGTCAGCGCCAGCGCGCTGGCCTGCGCGAGCGGTAACGCCGCACTGCTTGAGGCGCGTCGGCTGATCCTCAGCGGTGAGGCTGACGTGGTGCTCGCCGGCGGCACCGATGCGGGCATCTCACCGGTGATGATGGCGGGTTTAGCCAACATGGGCGCGCTGTCTGCCAACAATGATGATCCGCAGGGGGCAAGCCGGCCGTTTGCCGCCGACCGTGACGGCTTCGTGTTCGGTGAGGGGGCGGTGCTGCTCGTACTGGAGTCAGCGCAGCTTGCCCGTGAACGCGGCGCACGCAGCTACGGGACGGTTGCAGGCGGTGCACTGACCACCGATGCCTTCCACATCAGTCACCCCGACCCCACCGGGCGCCAGCCCCGCCGCGCGTTGCGGCTGGCACTTGAGCGTTCCGGCCTGGCGCCAGGCGAGGTTGACTACGTGTGCGCGCACGGTACCGCCACGCGCATCAACGACGCGGTTGAGACGGCGGTCATCCGCGACGTGTTCGGCGACGACGCCGAGCGGCTGTTGATCAGCTCGCCCAAGTCAATGGTCGGCCACATGATCGCCGCTTCTGGAGCACTGGGCGCCATGGTCGCCCTGCTGGCGATGCGTGACGGCATCGTCCCGCCCACCATCAACCTGACCAATCCGGACCCGGCCTGCGACCTTGACTACGTGCCACTGACGGCACGCAAGGCACAGGTCCGCAGCGCGCTGGTCAACGCGTTTGGCTTTGGTGGACAGAACTGTGTGGTGGCGCTGCGCGCCCCCAACAGCGACTGACCACCCCCTACCTGAGCGCCGTCCGCGCCTGGCGGGCCGCGGCGCAGGCCCCGTCCGGGCGTTCGGTGCCGGGGCGCCGACGGTGAATGCCTGCTCAGCACAGGCGCAAAACCAGGCTTGTTAAAAGTGTGGCGCCCACGCCGGTTACCCAGCGCGGGCGCCCCTTCGGGGTGTGACGGAGGACTCCGGCGTTCGGCCTGACTCTGAAGCGATACCGCTCTTGAGCCAGATGCCGAAGTGATTAGCCGTCTGCTGGCGCGCGTCTGCGCGGTGTGCTCGTCAGGCAGTCTCCTCCGGCTCGCCGACCAGCCACGGATGACGGTGAGCTTCGTGCTCCTCGACCTCACGGTCGGCGAAGATCTTGCTGTCAGCGGGAACGGTCCGCGCATGTGCCAGACCCAGCATCACCAGAATCGCCAGGATCACCGCGCCGACAAACGAGGCGATCGCGCCCCACATGGCCAGCGTGCCCATGAAACCAAAGGCATACGCTTCAAGCAGCATTCCGCGTAGCGTGGTGCCCTGGAAGACCGTGCTTTCAAGCGAGGTCAGCGACTTGGCGTTGGCGGTGCCAGGGATGGCAGCCAGTGCCGCAGCGCTGATCTTTGAGTACACGCCGTGGTACGGCATGGCCTGCAGGTGGTAAGCGATGAAGTGATTGGCAAAGGCCTCGGCTTCAGCCCCAGTCAGGACTTCCTTGCCGGCGTACTGCTTCAGGTAGGGGACCATGCGCGCCTGATACTCGCCGGTGTTATTCTTGGTGGCGGTCTTCAGCTCCGCGGCTGTGGGAAAGTAGACATCCTGCATGGCCAACTGCGTCTTGACCTGCGATCCGGTATAGCTGGAAGCCCACGTCAAAAGGCCGCCTGCCACCAGCAGCACCACCACCAGCAACGCGCCTGCGCTGCTCACCAGCCTGTCAAAAACTCTTCGTTGCATCGCCGGGTGTGCCTCCTTGTCGGGGTTGTTATAGTCCTCCGGTTCCTATCAAGTATGACACTGGCGCTTGAGTTCACAATCAGGCATTGGTGCAATGCCGCAGCTGGTTGTCTCCGCAATTAAGTGCGGCTAACCACTCGGCGTGTTTCCGTAGTTGTCTGCAATCTTTGTGTTATTAGTTACCAGACACTCTGCGGGTTTCGGTAGGCCAGACGGCGGCCCAGCCCCCTTCGCCAACAGGCGCCGCTGAGCTGGACGCCGATGTCAAGGGCGTGATCAAGTTTCAGTGGTTGTCCTGAGTCTGATCGTGGTGGCGGTTGCTGTGGTCTGGCGGCCGGGCTGGTCGGGTGAACCCAGCCCAGAGCAAGGCGGCAAGCCTGCTGGCGATCAAGACGATGATCACCGTCGGGCGGTGGTCCTGGCCGAGCCTTGGTCCTGGCCAAGCGTTGGTCCTGGCCAAGCGCTGGCCATGGCCGAGCGTTGGTCCCGGCCGGGCGTTGGTCCCGGCCGGGCGCCGACCCCGGCCGGGCGCCGACCCCATCAGCGGCGTGAGAGGGAGTCAGAATGCACAAACTGCACGCCTGAAAGCCGATTTGTGCATCTGATGCCGAAAACAGGCGGGTTTTTGCGCAAACTGGCTTTGCGCAGCGCAGTTTGTGCATTTGAGCTCGCTTTGCGGCGGGCGCGACGGGGTTTGCGGCGCTGGTGATGTGCTAGGAGCGCTCGGAGACCCCGCAGGAGCGCTCCGGCGGGACGATCGAGTGCTTATGCGCACCCAAAAACAACCCACAAACCCACACCAGCAGGCGCGATCAAGATAGCGCCAGGCATGGGCTGGCCCGCCAACACGGTCGTATACGGTTCTGGCCAAACAGGCCTCTAACACCACAGCAGCTGACCCGCAAACCGGCGACACGAGGGCCAGCCCCCGGCGTCCATGCGGCTACCACCTTCCGGCAAGGCGAAAAAGCGGGCGACGGGAATCGAACCCGCCCTAGAAGCTTGGAAGGCTTCGGTGCCACCACAACACTTCGCCCGCAGTGAGCGATAAAGCTTAGTGCCTTCACCCCCCACGCTCAGCAAACTCACAGCAGAAGCTGTCTCACACGAGCTTGGCAGAGAGGGGGCGCGACCGGCCTCAGGGCGCACTTGTGGCGGAGGCCCATACAATGGTTGCACCGAAGGGGAGTAGCACAATTGGTAGTGCACCGGTCTCCAAAACCGGGGGTTGCAGGTTCGAGTCCTGTCTCCCCTGCTTCGGAAGTTCCTGCAAATGAGCGGGTTTGTTGACTATGATGGGCTTCGTCAGCGCGCCCGAAACCGTCTCGCTACCACCTCTCGCTACCAAACGCGCGTTCGTTTTCGCATTTCGGCCGTGTAGTTGTCGGGACACCAAGGGACAGCATTGCCGTTGCGGGGGCGCCCGGGTAGGCTCCCTTTGAGATGAGCCACCGTCCGTTACGCGCGATGGTCGTGGTTGTGGTCGTCGCGACCGGCAGCGTGCTCGCCGCAACGGTCACAGCACGCTCGGGACGCAGCTCCACGCGCTCGAACACCAGTGCAACGGTGGCCGCTAGAGAAGCGCTCGCACTGTGGAGAGGGTTTCCAGCCTCCGCCAATCCACGACCGATCGTTGTCGTCGGCGAAGGTTCTGTGCTCGATCCCGCGCTCGGGTTTCCCAACTCGGCCGACAAGATCGCGTGGATCGCCGCGCATTTCACGCTCGCGGTGCCGCTGCCCACCGCCAAGTCGACCAGCGACGGATACCCGGTGATCTCAGCCGCCGCGGCTTACCGACTCCTGCGTTCCATGGGCGGCAAGCAGAAGTATCCCGTCACGACGTGGCTCAGCGTCGACAAGGTCCGTCTCGGACAGGCCGCGTTCGACACGGACCGCGGTCCGGTGAAACTCCCCGCGTGGAAGTTCGGGCTCGCCGGCGTCAAACGCCCCGGGGCCGTCCTGGCTGTTGCAGACCCCGAGATCTACACGCCGCCCGCCCTTCGTGAGTTGACCAGCGGCGTAGGAGACTCCGAAGACGAGTCGGCACAGTGTCCAAGAACGGAAAGCGGCTCTACGTCTCGTTCATTGGCGCCCCGGCGGGCGACAAGCCCTGCGATGCGTCCTACGCCGCCACCGCCATCGGCGACTACAACGCGGTCGCCCTCATCATCACCGTGATCAACGTGCCGGCGCCAAGCTCGACCATCTGCAGTGCCGTGGGCTATAGACGGACGGCGATCGCGCACCTGACCCACCCCCTCGCCGGTCGAGTGCTAATCGCGAACACCGACGGCGCCGCGATACCGGTAACACCTCGCCGATAGCGATCTCCCGCCGGATCAGGCTACGTCGGGTACGAGCGTCCGCTGTGGACGACGATCAGAGCGGAAGGCGGGGCGTTCGCCGCCGGAGTACTGGAATCGTGGATACGCAGCAGCTCGTCGAGCAGACTTCGGTGGACATCCAACCTCAGTCGGCTGGACGCCTGGTGAATAGCTTGAAGACCGTGGTTCTGGTCGCGACCATCGTCACACCATGGCCTCTCAGAACTGAAAAGAGGGCTTGCATCGGCCGGGCCGAGAGAGTGCCAAACCTACAGTTGCGCCCATGCTTGGTGACGATGACTACCGTGCGCCGGGCGACGAGCACGTGGTCAATCTCATCCCGGGCCACCGTCCAGGGTTCGTTCATCCCGAAAAACGTCCGGATGAGTCGGCTGCGTACGGTAAGCGTGATTCCCGGTTGCGATGCTTCGAGCTTGACTAGTGGTGCAGACGCGGACAGCCATCCCGATCGAGGACGGGATGCTCGCACCTCCGCGAAGCAGCAGCGGCGTCTTAGTGGTCCCCGCCATAAGTTCCGTCGTGATCACGCGGCGATCGCGGCTGGC
>JBMFHK010000113.1:0-7167 GCA_049976865.1 Solirubrobacteraceae bacterium
TCAGCCAGCCCGCGCCAGCACTGAACACCGCCGCCTGATAAGCGCGAAACTCGAGGCGGTCGTAGTGGCTGAAGTTTTAGCCGTGGAGCTACTCGCGCCGGCGACCGCCGCGCCTCCCAGCGCGAACGCCGCCTGCAGCACACCATCAACTATCGCTTCACGCCCGGCCGGCGGCACGTCATGAAGAATGCCGCCCCCGCAACCACTTCAGTTGCGACCAACGCTGCCGACTACGTGGCCTGACCGCAGACACCCCGGCAGACCGGTCGCGCCGTCTGGCAGGCTGCCCTACCATGCCAAACCAAAACGGAGGCTGCCCGTGGCAAACTCATCAGCCCTTGACACCGTTGTAAACAACGTCCAGGAAGAGTTCGGCGGAGCGCTGAGCTTCGGTTCCGTCGCGGACCTCTACGATGCCGCAAGACCGGATTACCCGGAACAGCTGATCGATGCTGTGCTTGACTACGCAGCGCTGCCACAGGCGGCTACCGCTCTTGAGATCGGGGCCGGCACGGGTCAGGCGACGGCTCAGTTTGCCTGGCGCGGCCTGGCGATTCACGCCATCGAACCCAGCACGAAGATGGTCAGCCTGATGGCTGAGAAGTTCGCTTTAACCGGGTTATCGGTGAGTCTAGACGCCAGCACGCTTGAGTCGGCCGTATTGCCCAGCTCGGGGTATGACCTGGTCTTCTGTGCAACCGCCTGGCATTGGCTGGCGCCACGCCGGCGCTGGGAGATCGTCGCCGATGTGCTGCGGCCCGGCGGCACGATCGCGGTCATCTACCACCTGCCCCTCTGGAGAGAGACGCCGCTGCGACCGGCACTGGATGAGATCTATGACACCGCAGGCGCGCCGCTGGCACAGATGGGCCCCTTGCTCGCCGCACGACCCACGCTGCGGGCGTTGGCGAACGAGTGGCTAACCGACGCGCCCGACCCTGCACGTTTCCAGGATGAGCGCGCCATGGAGATGAGCTGGGGGGTCACCCTGACCGGCGAGGAGTACGTCGAACTGCTCGGCACCTACGGCGACCACATCGGCCTGCAATCAGACGTGCGCGAACGGCTGTTCGATGGCATTGTCGACCTGGTTCGGTCATCAGGCGGAACGATCGATCTGGCTTACCAGACGTTCCTGCTACTCGCTCGCCACCGGTAAGCACCGGATAGCCTCACAGTGTGACCTCCGGGAGTGAAGAAGAGCTACCATCACGTCACTGGAGAGTGCGCGCGCCCTTCCATAGTCACCACCACATGGTCGCCGACGCCTCGGTGTTGGATCCACCCCGCTCAGACAACCCCTTCCAGATTCACGCCGTACAGGGCCGCAAAGGCCGTGTCCTGACTGCGCCGGTCAAACACCATCTCTACGCGGCCGCCGCTGAGAACCGCAATATCAGGCAGGTCATTGCTCCACAGTGACGCGCGGACGGCGGTGTAGGCACCGCAGCCGAGCATGACGATTCCGTGCTCCGGCGCGTCCGCGGGCAGCATCGCGTCAAGACACAGTCGTGCCGGTGTCGGCGTGGGGTCAGCCACCTGATAGCGGTTCCAGACCTGCCCCTCAGCGATGCGCAACGGCAAGGCTGGATACGCTCGGTCTGAGGTTGGAGGTAGCAGGTTGGAGCCAACCTCAGCGATCAGCCAATCGTATCCATCCTTGCGCTTGGTGCCGCGCACGCGGCTGAGCGCCAGGGCAGCGTCACCGAAGATGTAGCGGCCCGGCTCGAGCATGATCTGCACGTTGTCCACCCCAGCCAGGGCATCCCTAGCCTCTGCCGCGAACTCATCGATCGGATGGCCGGCGCGTTCCAGCAGATACCGGGTTTCAACTCCTCCACCCAGGTCAAGCAACCCCATCTCTGTACCAGTCAGAGTCGTAAACGCCTGCTGGAGCTCTGCGAGGTGCCGCACCATGAGACCGAAGCGCGCAGGGTCGGCGCAACGGGCTAGCTGATGGGCATGCAGGCCGGCAAGCTGCAGGTGTTGTGACTGCGCGAGCTTCTCAAGCAAAAGCAACGCCTCTTCAAAGCCCACACCGAGCTTTGACCTCTCCGAAAAGAACCCGTCCGGGGGTAGCGGATTGACACGCACCATCACCCTGGGCCTGACACCAGAGCGCGCGGCCTGCCACTCAAGGTGCTCCAGCTCCTCGTCACTGTCTACATCGATCAACAGCTCATCCTCAGCCAGCAGCCGCTGCAGATGGTGCACGGGTGGTGACATACCGTTAACGACGGTTCGCGATGCGGGAAAACCGAGCCTGCGAACAAGTCGCCATTCAAGCTCACTGGCGATCTCAACCCCGGCGCCAGCCTCGTTCAGGTGCTCCAACACCCGGCCGACGTAACAGGCTTTTACAGCACAGTGGACGGTCACGTTGAAGTAGCGTCCAAACGCAGACTGGATGCTCCAGTAGTTGTCCAGAGCCCTGTCCGGCAGGTACAGAAGCATGGAGTGGGATCCGTCCCACAACCTCGATACCGGTATGCCGCTGATCAGCAGCTGCTGATCAGCGTAGGTCAGATACGGCAGCAGCCGGTCAATGTTCTCGATCTCAGTCTGGCTGAATGCGGGAGGCCCTGTCCGGCTGAGCGCCCGCAAGCCTTCCAGACCATCGTCGTTGATGCCGCGCACCGTGGTGACAGACTCGCGTGTTGGAACTGACTGGTTCATTGAGCGCAACCCCTGACCATGATCATGCGGTGAGATGGCAGGCACAGCTGCGCACCTCAGCCAGGAGGACTGGTCACTGTCGCAGCTGCACTCCAGGTTCAGAAGCTATGGACGGCCGCTAATCGGTCCGTAAGCAAAAGATGAGAGTCCGCTCGTCAGACGCGATCCGTGCCATGGTGCAGCGTGGTCTCACAAGCAGCCACCACGTCAGTTCACCACGGTGACAAGCGTGCCATAGGTGAGATACGGCCAAGCCACTGCCGCCGAGGTGAGAGGCAACTCGATGCAGCCAAGACTCTGCGGGAAACCATAGGACGCTCGAGGAAAGTAGTGGACGGCGTCACCGTCGTGGAAATATGCAACGTACTGCACCGGGTCAGCGTAGGCCACCCCGTCAGGGTTTTTGCCATGCATGATCTGCCTGCGATAGCGCGCGTAGACCGTAAAGGTACCGGTGGGTGTTGGCGTCTGCGGGATCCCTGTGTTCGCAAGGCTCTGCAGCACGATGGCGCCGTTGTGCCAGACGGTCAGCTGCTCCGGTGAGGACTTGCTGCCAACGGCGTAGGTGTAGCCGTTGGGGTTTACAGCGTCTGTGTGGATGGCGCCCAGCAGGTCGTTCCAAAGCCCCGCTGTGGGCCTGCCGGTGAGTAGTAGGGCGTGAGCCGCCTGGAAGGCCATGACCATGCCACGCGTGAAAACGTTGTAGGAGCCCTCCTGCCAAAGCGACTGGAGGCTGGCTGGCCAGGCATGGCTTTGCCAGGTGAAGTTGCCTTCAGGCGGGGCGTACATCGCGGCAATCTGCGCATTGGTGTCGCCGGGCGCGATTGGAGCCCCGGTTGGAGACCAGCTCAGCGGTGAATAACCGAGGATCGAAAGCAACTGCTGAAGCCGCAGCGTCGAGCCACCTCGGATCGTGAAGTTCTCAGCGACCGTGCGACCAAGTACAGCACCGTCAGTGCTCTTCACGCCGCCGATTCCGCCTGGAATGGTGAGCGTCAGCTCACTCAGTGGGATCAGCGGGGCCGTTGCGATGAAGGTGGCCTTGCGGCCCACCACCCGCCAAGAGCCCACCAGCGCAGGGTTAAAGCGCGGCATCGGAGAGCTGGCTGAGATCGGTGCGGAAAACGTCACAGCGACCCTCCCTGTATCGCTCACGCCGGTGGCTCCGTTAGACGGCGAGATGCCGACGATACGCAGTGTTCGCGGCGGGTTGTGGAAGCTCGTGGCCGCTGACCGGTCACGCAATGACGGTCCGGTGGAAGACAGGGCACTCGTGCCGGCCCACAGCAACAACCCACCCAGCGAGGCGGCCAAGAGAACACCGACCAGCCGCAGCGACCGAAGCGGCCGCTTCCTGCCCGCCCGCCAACCGGGCCGACCATGAGCGCCGCCGGTCACCACAGTGGCCGCCTGCCGGGACCGGGACACGCGTATGCCATACCCATAGATACCAATGTAGGTACCAATATTCCGTATCGCCGACTAAAGTTTGCTTAATGACAGATCGCTGTCACACGCTCAATCGACAGAGCCCGCTTCCGCTCTGGGCTCAACTCCAGGAAGACCTCCGCAACCGTATTGAAGCCGGTGACTTTGTCGATGCGCTGCCGACCGAACTGGCGCTCGCTTCCTCCTATGGCGTCAGCCGAAACACGGTCAGGGACGCATTACGGCAGCTGCGTACCGACGGCATCGTGGTGGCCGGCCGGGGACGGCGCCCACGGCTCGCCAGACAGGTCGCGATCGAGCAGCCGCTGGGTGCGCTGCACAGTCTGTACAGCTCGGTCGAAGCAGCCGGCTTTGAGGCCACGAGCATCGTCCGGACACTCGGCGTCCGTCGCGACCAGCATATCGCCCGCCGTCTTGAGCTGCCCGACCGCGCACCGCTGGTTTACCTGGAACGGATACGGCTGGCCGACGGACAGCCACTGGCCATCGATCGAGCGTGGTTTCCCGCAGAGATCGCCGAGCCACTGTTGACGGTCGATTTCACCCGGGTCGGCTTCTACGATGAACTCAGCAGCCGCACCGGCATCAGACTCACTGGAGGCGATGAGCGGTTTTACGCGGTGATGTTAAGCGAGTCAGAGCGGTCGCTGCTTGACCTGCCGCCCCACATGGCCGCATTCGCGATTGAACGGCTCGGACTCGTCCGTGAACGGCCTGTGGAATGGCGCCGTACTGTCGTTCGTGGCGACCGCTTCAGCGTCGTGGCCCACTTCTCAGCCGGTGCCGGGTACCGGCTGGACATTGGCACCCTCTCCTCACGGCCCCACCAGCATCAGCCTTTGCGGCCCCGCCACCACACTGTCACAAAGCGGCGGCCGGCTGCCCATTTGGGCAAGCTCTGAGCCACACCCATAGAGCTTGAAGTTCTCCGCTGGGCTTAAGCATGCTTGGGCCAGAACCCCACCGGTGCATCCCGATGCTAGCATATGCCAATAGCAGCATATCAATGCCGGACGAAAGGAACCACACATGTTGCAGACCAACCTCGAGCACATCGAGACCGAGGAAGCCTTCCACGAGACCCTAGCCAACAATGAGAACGTGATGGTCTGTTGCGGCCGCATGGGCCCGATGTGTCTGCCGGTCTACGACATCATGGAGACGCTCACACCTGACTACCCGCACGTCACGTTCCGCGACATGCACTTTGACGAGCCGATCGGCCGCGTGATCCGCAACCTCCCCCACACCGCCGGATTTGCGGGCCTGCCGTTTACCGTTTATTTCAAGAACGGCGAGGTGGTTGAAGCGACCAGCAGCATTCAGACGATGGACCAGGTCACCTCGATCCTCGACACGCACTTCTCGCCAGAGGCCTGAGGCGCAGCGACCATGAGCGCGGATTACGACCTGCTGATACTCGGCGCGGGGCCAGCCGGATTGACGGCCGGGATCTACGCGGCGCGTGCCCACCGTTCGGTGCTAATCCTCGACACCGGCACCGTGGGCGGCCAGACCGTGCTCACCTATACGGTCGCCAACTATCCCGGCGTGGGCGAGACCTCAGGCCGGGAGCTGTCTAGCGGAATGGCCCAGCAGGCCCGCGCCTTTGGCTGCGAGGTCAAGCCGTTTGCACGGATCGAGGAGATCCACCTGGGCGGTGCAGAGAAAGTCGTGCGGCTGAAGAACGGCTCGAGTTTCACGTCCAGAACCGCGATCATCGCGTCCGGCGGCGTGCCCCGCAAGCTGGGCATCGCGGGTGAGGACCGCCTTGTCGGCCGGGGCATCTCCTACTGTGCGACGTGTGACGGTGACTTTTTCACGGGACGCCCGATCGCAGTGGTCGGGGGCGGCAACTCTGCTCTGGAGGAAGCGGTGTCCCTGAGCAGCTACGCCTCCCAAGTCACCGTCATCCACGAGTTCGACAACTTCCAGGCTGAACCCTGGATCGTTGCGGAAGCACAGGCAAACGAGAAGCTGAAGTTCCTGATGAACCAGCGTGTGACGGAGTTTGTCGGTGATGCGGATCTTGCCGCCGTCCGCAGCACCGACAAGCGCACCGGAGCAGCCAATGAAACGCTCGTGGACGGCTGCTTTGTCTTCATCGGCTACGTGCCAAATTCACAGCCGTTCGCGCACGAGCTGACACTTACCCCCGTGCAGGAGATCGTCACCGACGAAGCGATGCGCACCGAGCTGCCAGGTGTCTTTGCGGCCGGCGACGTCCGCCAAAAACAGGTCAGGCAGATAACAACAGCGGTTGCTGACGGCACCGTTGCCGCACTCTCCGCGTTGCAGTACCTCAGAGAGGAAAGCCTCTGACCGGAACCTTCGTAAGTGGTGTTTGCCGGGCGTTTGCACACCCTGTGCGCAGAGGACTGCTTGACGCCCTTTCCAACGGCGAGTGTGACGTGCAGAGGCTCGAGTCCTGCTGCGGCCTGGATCAGCCGACCGTTTCAAAGCACCTGGCCGCACTCCGGGCCGCCGGGCTTGTGCACGTCCGGGTAGATGGACGGCGGCGCTGCTACTCGCTGGCTTACGCCCACCACGTTCGTGCACTGCTGGACCTGCTCGTCGCACTCGATCACGAACACAACGCCGGAGGACCGGACAGCGAGCCGGCCTGTGGCCCCTGGCTGGCACCCTCCGCACACTCTCTGGCATCCTCCGCACCCTCTCTGACTCCCACCGCACAGCTACCAGGAAGCAGCGCGCGGCAGTAGGCAGACGGTCCAGAGAGCCAATCCGCGCGTGGCGGTGCGCGGTCAGGTCGTAAGCCGGCCCGGACTGCGACCTGACCGCGCTCCGACCGGCCGTCACGGTGAGGCCAAGCGAAGTCCTCGTTCTCATCATCTGATCAGAAGGTCCTGAAAGCCGCCCAGCTCGAAGTATCTCAGCCATCTGAGCACGGTGCGAGCCTGATGTCAGCGCCAAGCAGGTGGCGGTGCGCCGGGACGCGGACGCGAGCCGGACAGCTGACGCACGCAAGCCGGACAGCCGGTGTGTGCGAGCCGGACAGCCGGTGTGTGCGAGCCGGACAGC
>JBMFHK010000114.1:0-3673 GCA_049976865.1 Solirubrobacteraceae bacterium
TCCAAGGCTCATACCCTCAAGTATGACTTGAGGGTCGGACGGAACCGCCCGAAAACACCAGCCTCCTAGGGCCTTCGTCGCAACGCCCGCCCGCTCACGAAACTGCGCCAAGTGCTACTCCAAACTGCTACTCCGCCGGGGGCGCAGCTACCGCAAAGGTGAGCCGACAAGCAAAAAGCCGCGCATTCGCGGGGCTTTTTCCAACGGGAGCGACGGGACTCGAACCCGCGACCTCCGGCGTGACAGAACGCCGCTCAAACCGGCGTTTAGCCTGCAAATAGGCATCTGCCTTCGGTTTTGGACACCGCCAGATCACCGTTTCGATTTTTGAGTTCGGCGGCGAGATGAATTTGGCAACAGGTGGAAGCACAGGCTCAAAATTGTCCCGCGTGCCGCGGACATTCAGCGCCTCTCCGAGCGTGCGGACGCGGTGGCTGTAGACCACCCCGGCGCGCCCGGAAGATATGATCGACCGATGCGTGAAGCGGCAACACTGAAGCTTGACAGCGGCCCGGAAGTACGCGTCGAGGTGGACCCGGAGCAGCTCGACGGCGACGAGATCACCGTCCGGCGGGCCGCCCAGCCGCCGACCGTGAAGACCGGCGCAGCGTTTGTCGCGGCCTGGGAGCAGATGCGCCCGGCGCTGCAACCGCACCCCGCAGGCACGACCGACCGGCTGTTGGCAGCCGATCGCGATCGTCCCTACTGATGGCCGGACTCTACGTCGACACCTCAGCGATCGGGCGAGTATTGCCACAGGAGCCCGATGCGCCGAACATCGCGGCAATTCTTGCGCAAAACGACTTATGGGCCAGCGAGCTGCTCGCCGTCGAGTTCCGTCGCTGCGCGGCACGCGAATCTCGTCAACCAAGCCGACCTGTTGCTCGCCAACATCAACCTGGTCGCTCTGAACGCCGGCAGCCTGAAGCGTGCCAGCACCATACCGCCGGTGACCGTTCGAACGCTCGACGCGATTCATCTGGACACTGCCGTGGGGCTCCACAACCAAGCAACGATCAAAGCCTTTCTCACGTTCGACATGCAGCTGAAAGCAGGCTGCGCACATCACAGCATCCAGGTAGCAGAGCCACGAGCCGCCAACAGGTAGCAGTTCCGCACAAATAGCGTCGGAAGCTCCACGTCCAGGCGTGATCGCCGCCATGGCAATCCGGTCACGAGCGCGATCGGTTGCCGCCCGCTGCTCAACGACGCCGGGACGAGCAACGCGGTCAGCCGCGACGGCGTTCCCGGGGCGACTGCGTTACGCCTCAAGCAGCCACGCCCGCACCATCACCGCCTTGCACGGCGAGCGGTGCCGCCATCAACCGCGGCTCCTCCACGTTTTGGGTGGGTCAGGCAATCGCGGGTCCAGCGTTCAGCTTGCCGACGATGAGGTAGATCATTGCGATGAAGTTGCGGTTGGAGCGGTACCCGCGGGCTCGGCGTTTCGCGGCCTGGATGAGGCTGTTGAGGCCCTCCAAGAGCCCGTTCGAGACGCGACTGTGATGCCAGCGGATCACCCCGAGCCAGTGATCCTCGAGCATCCTGGCGAACGCCTTGAGCGGCCCCGGGCCGCTTGAGTCGACCTCGACGATCCAGCGACGAAGGAACTCCTCCGCGGTATCGGGATCATCGAGCTCGTAGAAGCTGCCTGACTGCTGAGCCAGCGTGTACGCCCGGACGGTCTCAAGCGGCTGGGCGAGCAGCTCATCGAGCAGGTCCCGCTGCTTCTCGGTGAGGTTCGCCGGACGCTTGAGCCACATGTACCTGGTGTTCGCCAACAGCTCCCGGTTGTGCTTGACCTCCTCGCGGCGGACCTCGTCGACGGCCTTTGAGAGGTGGCTCTTGATGTGGTAGCGGTCAAATGTGATCTCCGCCTTCGGGAGGTACGTCAGCGTGCCCTTCAGGAACGCTTCGGACATGTCCTGGCTGACCTCTCTGACCTGGCCGGGATCGCCGCCGTGCGTCTCCAAGAACAGCGAGAACGCCTGCACCGTCTGATGATCCTTGCCCTCGACCACGAACACGCCACGACGCTCGTCGAGGTCGGCGAACACCGACACGTACTCGTGCCCACGCCGACTGGAGGTCTCATCGACACCGACCCGCTCCACGCCCGCGAGATCCTGCGCGTCGACCGCCTCGTCGACGTAGTGATGCACGACCCGCCAGATCCGCATGTCCGTCTCACCGACCAGCCCCGCGACCACGTTGACCGGCATCTCGCGGACCATCGCCATGATCAACGCCTCGAACAGCAGCGTGAACCCTGAGCGCTCTCGCGCCCACGGCAGCGCAACCTGACGGACCTTGTGCTCCGGGCACTCCACGCGCGGGACCCTGGCGGTCAGGTACGCCTGATGCTGAAAGAAGTCCATGTGCCGCCACGTCTTCTGCTCGGTGTCGTACGCCTTCAACCCCGATCGGTCGCACTCCGGGCAGCAGAACGTCGACCCCTTCGGGAAATCGATCCTGAGATCCAACCGCTTCGCGTTCCGGTCGAACTCCACGCTCGTGACCTGCCAAGGCGGGGTCAACCCGAGCGCAGCCTGGAACAACAGAAGGTCTTGAGCTTGCATCGCGGACTCCCATCATCGAGGATCAGAAGCCGCGCAGGCAATCAGACCGACCGGACGCTACCCACCCAGATCATGGAGGAGCCTCAACCGCGAGCGTGTGATCGAGATCGTGATCACGGAGCAGTAATTAGCGGCCTCGCTCCAAGCGTCAGTCGAAACGGTGGTGGTTGAGCGCGCTCTGCAGCTCCGCCTAGGTGATCACGCCCTGGTTTCTGAGCTCAGCGAGCCGCGCTCGCGGGTCGCTCTTGGAACCGGTCGAGACCATGAAGCCGGGAAGAATGAGGAGGGCCCCGCCGCGACTTGCCGCCGGATCGCTGCTCCCGAGCTTCGCGATCGGCGGGATTTCAGGCGGGAGCTGATCCACGATCGTGCGCGCCAGGAACGCGGGCCACGACACGGTCGCACCGGCCGGAGCGAACTCCTGCGCGTCAGCCAACGTGAACTTGTATCCCAGCAGCTCGCTGCGGTCCGCAGCGAAGACAAGCTCAACTCGCCTGGGCGACTCAGTGCTCACGAGTCCCAATCCAACACGACCGATCTGATCAGCAGGCTCCGAAATCACCTGCACCCCGTCCAGTCCCGAAGCGATGCGCTAGACCAGCTCGCAAAACCCAGGTTCGGTAGTTGTCTCCCCGAGCAATCGCTGAACCTCACGCAGAGGACGCCCACGCGTCACCAGCGCTTCTGTCAGCCTCGTTTCGTCTGCGGCAAACTGAACCTCCCGCGCCCGAATCCCGGACAGGCCCCCTGCTGCGAACAGATCGATCGCAGCGTCGTGCTCCAGCTGCGGGCTGCCAGCCGCCTCCCAGCGGGCGCGGCCCTCAGCGTTGAAGAACGAGGCCGAACCGCGAGCCTCCCGGATCAAGCCAGAGCCATCGTTTCCGACCCAGATCTCGCGGTCAGACCCGACGAGGGCATCGAACTGGCCAACGACATGGACTCCAAGAGCGCCACGGGAAGAGATGTACTCAAACTCAACCACACGTACATCACCACTCCAACACGATCGGAGTGCCCGATCGCGATCGCGTGCGACCGCCGTGGACCGGGCCGTCGCTTGACGCCTGAACCGGTCACGACAATGTGGTGGCCGC
>JBMFHK010000114.1:3683-7087 GCA_049976865.1 Solirubrobacteraceae bacterium
AGCTCTTTGTCCTGAATGCCGCCGACGCGGCCTCGACGCTCGCGCGTGCGGCCGCTCAAGCGTGGCTAGCGGCTCCGAACGGTTGCGCTCCTGGCGAAACGCGGGGAAGCTCTGGCACGGCGTCGCTGCCCTGCTTTCGTCTGGCCACGGGTGCTACGACCGCGGCTAACCCGTGGGGCGTCGTTCTTGATGACGCGCGTTTCCGCGTCGTCGATGCCCTCAGCTTCTCGAGCCTCCATCACACCCAGAGCGATCAACGAGCCGGCCGGCCCTCACAGGTCGCGGCGGAGACGCAACGCCTGACTTCGTGAACAGCGCTCAGAAAGATTCACGCTACGTGAAAGATTCCGTCGGTTAGCGATGATTAGGAAGTATGCGGACATCCGCGACCCTTGATCGCGAACGGTTCTCCGAGCTGTTTGAAGCGCACTACGCGCAAGTGCAGGCGTTCGCAGTGCGGCGCGTCGGACGTGATTTGGCAGACGAGGTCACGGCAGAAACGTTTCTGGTTGCTTGGCGACGTTTGGATGCCGTACCAGTGCAACCGCTGCCCTGGCTTTACGGCGTGGCTCGCAACATGATCGCCCGCGAGCTGGCCGATTCGGCAAAACAAGCAAAAGCAACACGGCTGATCGCCCGCGAACGGCTCGGCCCTGCTCTCGAGGACGACTGCGAGCACGAACCATTATGGGAAGCTTGGGAACAGCTCACCGACAGCGATCGAGAGATTCTCTCGCTGGTCGTGTGGGACGAGCTCCCGGTTCGCGACGCTGCGAGGGTACTTCGGGTGCCAACGTCCGTTTTCTCCGTTCGCCTCCACCGCGCACGGCGTCGACTCGAGCGTCACCTTCGCCAAGCCGCCGTTCCAGGGACCCCCGCCGTGAGGGAGGCGACAAGATGAACGAGCCGCATTCACTCGCGATGCTACGTCGCGCCAATCCTGCGCGTGTTGACCCGACGGCTGTTCGGGCACAGCGGGCCTCGGATTTGCTCGAGCAGATAGTGTCGCAGCCACGGACCGGCGAGGGCAACACGAGCGGCCGCATACACGTTGCCCCGCGAGCGCGCCAGCGACTCCTGTTCAGGGGCGCCGGAATCGCTGCGGCGGCCACCGCGGTTCTTATCGCCCTTGTGGCAGGATCCGCGGCTGCACCAGCATTCGCGGGTTGGAGCGCGAGACCAGCGGCCGCTTCGCCAAAACAGATTGCGAACGTCCGGCGTGACTGCCATCTGAGCGGCACGGTAGTAGCCGAAACGCGTGGGCCGTACACAGCGGCCGTATTCGCATCGCGATTCGGAGGCACCGCCTGTGTGATTGGGCCCGAAATGTCATTTGAGGGCTCCGTCGGAGGAGTCCGATCGGCCAACAACCACTTCAGTCCCAACCACATTGGGATGGCTGTGAGTTCCGGGGACGATAAGAACGGTTATGGCTACACGGTGCTCGCCGGTCGAGTGGGCACCGCTGTCCGGTCAATCGTCATTCACCGGCGGAATGGCCCTGACGTCGTCGCAAGCATCAGCAACGGCTGGTACATCGCGTGGTGGCCGGCTAAGACGGTCGCTACACATGCGACCGTCATCACAAGTAAAGGTTCACAATCCGTCGCTCTGCCCAGCCTGGCGACCACCAGGCCTGTGTGTAACGCTGGCCACCCATCCGGGATCGTGAAACACATCGGCCAGGGGTGTCAGGCTGCGACGGCAACATCCGGGCCGAACTCCAACGGGTTCGGCTCAGATGGGGTCTCCGGCCCTCCGATCGTCGGCCAGGCCATCGGAAGACCATTTCACGGGACGCTTCTGCTCAACGTGTCAAACGCGTCTAGCGTGCTCGTCTGCTTCCACCCCCCATCCAATCTCAGCAAAGCTTTGCAAGTAGACGGCCCGACGGGACCGTGTGAGCATGCAACGCTCGTCACCAAGTTGCCGGCCCACTACCCAGCACAGAAGAACCTGCTCGAAGCCTTCCCGAAAGGCATATGGGAGACCAAGATTCCTGACGGCGCAGCGAGCCGCGGCATGCTGAAGCTTGTTGTCGTTCCGTATGGCCGCGCCGGTCATGGCATGCGAAGCGAACTCACCGTAGCGCCATGACGGCGAGGGCCCGCGTAGTGACTTAAGTCGTATTCCTACCAATCTGGAGGTGCAGCATGGCTGTACATTTGTTCCGGCGACTGACAGTGTTCTGCGTGACACTGGCTGTTGCCAGCCTATTCGCTGTTACAGGTTCGGCGTTTGCAGCGACCTCGCTTGCGACCCTCGCGCCTGGGAGCCTTCCGCTCACTCAATCGAGTGCCACCGTTCTGGCGAACGGCCTCGTACAGTCTGAGTGGTCCGGCGCCGGTGTGACGGACACTATGGTGGCGCCGGCTGGGTCGACCGTGAGCGTCCAGAAATCTGGTACCTCGTATATCGCCACAACCGCTCCGGCTGCGACCTCTGCCAGCGATACCGCGGGCGTTCAGTCGGATGCAACAGCAGTACCAGCCGGCCTCAGCATCCCTGACGGGCAAATCTACGCGTCAGCCGAAAATACGCTTTGCGCTAGTGGCGCCTGCAACCATGCGGCGATCCAGCAGACCATGATCCAGAACGTCCCTGGGGCGGTGTATACCGGTCAGTCAATCTCATCGAGCGTGTACAACTCTGGCGGTACAGCGACGAGCGCGCAGAGCTACTCTGAATGGCCGAATTCCACGGGTGACCAGAATGTCAGCTATTCGCCGCAGGGCTTCACGAATTCGGGCTCCGGTGGAGCAACTGCGTCTGTCGGCCTGAATTGGGGGATTTTCTCCTTCGGCTACAGCTTCCCGATCGGCTCCAACGCTAGCTTCGGCCCATGGTTCCCGCACGGAACCAGCCAGCCCGCGTTCGGTGGTCAGTGGTCAGGACACGGTACGGGCGGCTCCGGCCTGGGCAGTACGGATGTTGTCCATATTGGTGCAGGCCAATCGGACTACTGCGGCCTTGTACAGGTTGCGAACTAACCCGATCGAAACCGGAAGCGCTGGTTGGAATCAGACACTCGCCTAGAGCGAAGGTCGAGATGTCGAAGTGCACGTTTCTGGCCAGCGCAGCAGGGTCTAGCTGATGCGATTAGCGCCGTCTGCCCCGCCGTTGGGCAGGCGGCGCCGCGCAAAGACGATCACAAACGGGCGACAGACACGCGCCTTTGATTGGGCACGAGCATCTCGGCCTCGTGGACGCGAGACGCGGAATGCGCGGACACCAGGTGGCGGGTCGCTACCGGATCCGACGGAGTGTGGCCTCGATTTCGGCGGTGAGGAGGTAGAGGTCGAGTTGGTCGGGTTCGTCAGGTGCGAACGGCTGAAAGCCGAATCGTTCCCACCAGGCCCGGGCCTGGTCGTTGATGGCGGTCACGACGACGGCTCGGCACGCGG
>JBMFHK010000115.1:0-7070 GCA_049976865.1 Solirubrobacteraceae bacterium
GGCCGGTCACACCTGAGTCGGCGGCGGGTCTGGTGCGGTCCGGTCATCCGGGGGCGAGCCCGGTTCGGGCCGGTCATCCGGCGGCGAGTCCGGATCCGGTCCGGTCATCCGGCGGCGGGTCTGGTGCGGTCCGGTCATCCGGGGGCGAGCTGGCGGGGTCTTCACCTTCCGAGCTGGGTCCCAGGCCAGCTGCCGCGTAGGCGGCAGCTTGGTCAAGCGTCTCATAGGCGAGCAGGGCTGCTACGAGGCCGTCAAGCTGAGTGCGGTTGTCATGGAGAAGCTGCAGGGTTTCGCGGTGAGCACTCTCAACGATCTGGTGGACCTCCGCATCGACCAGCTGCTGGGTTCGCTCGGAGGTTTCCGCTACTCCCGGTAGCAGCAGGCTCATCCCCTCTTGAGGCAGGACGGCAACCGGTCCGATGGCGCGGCTCATGCCCCACCTGCCGACCATGAAGCGTGCGATCCGGGTGAGGTGCTGGATGTCTGACTCTGCGCCGGTCGTCAGGTCGCCGAACACGACCTCCTCGGCGCAGCGTCCGCCGAGCGCGACCTTGATCTGCGCTCGCAGATGCTGTTCGTCAAGGTTGAAGCGGTCTGCGTCTGGGGCGGAGAACGTCACCCCCAGGGCCTGGCCGCGCGGGATGATCGACACCTTGCGGACGGGGTCCGCACCGGGTGTGAGCATGCCGACAATCGCGTGCCCGGCTTCATGGTAAGCGGTCCTGCGCCGGTCCTCGTCGCTGATCATCACGTTGCGCGCCGCTCCGAGCACGATCCGCTCCAGAGCGTCTGTGAAATCCTCCTGTGCGACCTTCGGGTGGCTGCGTTTGGCTGCCAGCAGGGCGGCCTCATTAACCAGGTTGGCAAGGTCTGCGCCGACCATTCCCGGCGTGGTTGCCGCGATCTGGCCGAGGTCTATCTCCGGTGCCAGCGGCACCGAGCGGGTGTGAACCTTCAGAATTGCCTCTCGGCCCAAGCGGTCGGGCGGCTGCACGACTACACGTCGGTCAAAACGACCGGGGCGCAGCAACGCGGGATCTAGGATCTCCGGGCGGTTGGTCGCCCCCAGAACAATCACTCCGGCGCGCGGGTCAAAGCCGTCCATCTCAGTCAGAATCTGGTTGAGGGTTTGTTCGCGTTCGTCATGGCCGCCACCGATGTTGGCGCCCGCTGAGGAGCGCGACCGGCCGATCGCATCAAGCTCGTCCACGAAAATGATTGCGGGCGCGGCCGCTTTCGCCTGCGCGAACAGATCTCTGACACGGGACGCGCCGACTCCCACGATCATCTCCACAAACTCTGACGCGGACATCTGAAAAAACGGGGCTCCTGCCTCGCCGGCGACGGCCTTTGCCAGCAACGTCTTGCCCGTGCCAGGTGGGCCGCTCAGCAGCACTCCGCGAGGGATCTTTGCCCCCAGCGCCAGATATTTGTCCGGGCTTGAGAGAAAGTCGACAATCTCACGCAGCTCATCTTTGGCCTCGTCGATGCCGGCCACATCGTTGAATGTGACAGGTTGGTCGGCGGCGTCGACACGGCGGGCACGTGACCGCCCAAATGACATGAGCCCGCCCGCGCCTCCGGCTCCCGCCATCCGGCGCATCACCCACACGAAGATCAGGACCAGGAGCAGCGTTGGCCCGAAGTCGAAGATGATGCTGACGAGCACCGATGGTCCGGCGTTGGGGTTCTGGGCATCGATCGTCACGTTATTGGCGCGCAACTGTGAGATCAGCTGGCTGCCGTTGACCAGCGACGGGATCTGCGTCGAGAAGTCTTTGGTAGGGGTTGTGGAGCTGTCGTTTGGGTAGCGGACAGCTTTTCTGAAAGTTCCCTGAACCGCCAGCGAGGTGAGGTTCACGGAGGCTACATTGCCGGCGCTGACCTCTGCCAGAAACGTTGGACTGTAAGGGATTTTGGCGCGGTTGGGGGTCAGAACCTGGGTCGAGGCCCAGATGTTGATCACCAGCAGCAGGGCGACCATGACGATCGTTGATAGCCACAATCTTCGGGACGCTTCGCGTCGGCCGTTGGGTGCGCCGCCGGGCCCGGTGGGTGTGGGCAGACGGCCGCTGGAGTTGCGTCTGGCGGGCGGTGGGCCGCCGCGCATCGAGCTGCCCGTCGTCGAGCGCTCACCAAGCTGGTTGGCGGCTCTGCCGCGTCGCTGTGGTCCCGTGGTGGGCTTGCGTGGCCAGGCGGCTCTGCCGGGACCGCTGCGTGGGCTGTCCGGTTGCTGTCGGTCGTCGTCCATCACGGTCAATTGTGGCAGTGGCCGCTTCGGGCTATCTATGCTGGCAGCTGCCCAAGGTGTGTCCAAGTGGTGAACACGAACAGCAAGCGCTCGTGTTTATGGCGTGCGCGTGCTAGCGTGGCCCGCGTAAGGTTGCTGCCTTTGGGGCGGCACAGAGCAGGTGCAGGCACCGGTGGTCGGAGTCGTCCTCGCGGTAGAAGCACTCAACAATCGGAGGAACCTCCATAATGCCAACCGGAACAGTCAAATGGTTTAGTGACGAAAAGGGTTTCGGCTTCATCACGCCCGACGAGGGCAGCCGGGATCTGTTCGTACATCACAGTTCGATCAGCGCTGACGGCTATCGTTCGCTTGCCGAGGGAGCCAAGGTTTCCTACGAGGAGGAAGCGGGACCCAAGGGCCCCAAGGCGATCAACGTTGTGAAGATCTGAAGTAACTGAAGGTCACGTCTGTTTGCGCGAGCCCTGTCGCCGGGTGGCGTCAGGGCTCGTCGCCACAGTTTCGTCTGGCCGCGTCAGGCCAGAAGGTCGCTGCTATGTGAGGCGCTGCTGGCGTTGCGCGTAGCGGGCTGCATTGGTCTGCGCACACACGCGAACGGGCGTCTTTTTTATCTGGATTTATGGTTGGGACATGTCGGCAATGTTGTGAAAGTGTTATGCTGCCGCCAACCAACTAACACAGCCGAGTTCGGGCCGTTCGCCGGTCCGAAGCGGGGGAACCCAGTTGTTGAGGAGCGAAAGCGACTCTCGGGGCGAATCGCCGCCGTAGGCGGCATAGCGCACACTCTTTCAGCGCGAGCCCGACAGCTAACTCCGTAGGCGTCAGAGAGAGAAGGGGTGGGTTTGTCGAATCTGAAAGCTGTGAGCCGGTGGCTCAGACTCACCGCTGTTTTCTGTCTGTTCTTTTCGCTCTCGAGCGTCAGTGCGGTAGCTGCGGGAACTGGCGGAGGCGCCATCAGTGGTAGCTCTTCAGGAGCCACCGCCACGTCGACCACGGCAACCCAGCCTGGTGACGACGGTGTCACTGCGCCCGGCCAGCCTGGTAGCTCAGGTGGTGCGCACCACACGCTAGCTCTCGCCTCCTACGCGTTCGGCAGCCGCCTGCTGAAGCTCGGTTCGGTGGGGACCGACGTGCAGGCGCTTCAGCGGGACCTGACAGCTCTGAGATTCCGCGTCAACGCCACTGGCGAGTTCACCAGCCGGACCTATGTGGAGTTGAGGGCGTTTCAGCGCAAGCACAGGCTGGTGGCGGACGGCGTCGTCGGCAAGGCGACGGTCAAAATGCTTGAGCGCTTGCTGTCGTCAAGTCGGCATATCGCCCAAGGCCAAGGTGCGCTCGTCAGCGCCAGCGCTGCAGATCAGCCTCTGTCGGCGGCCGACAGTGGCGGCGTGGGGGTTGTCCCGCTCGCTCCTACCACTGACGACACCACCGTTCAGGACGCGACGCTCATCGATGGTCTGGTCTACGCGGCCTCGGGTACGCCACAGGTGGTTCAGAAGGTGATCGCCGCTGCCAACGCCATCGCGTTCAAGCCCTACATCTACGGGGGCGGTCATGCGTCGTTTGAGTCCGCTGGCTATGACTGCTCCGGCTCTGTCAGCTATGCGCTTCATGGTGGTGGGCTGCTGGCAACACCGCTTGACTCCGAACAGTTTCTGCAATACGGGCTGGCGGGCGTGGGGAAGTGGATAACGATCTGGACCAACGGTCCGACCCATGTCTACATGGAGATCGCCGGAATCTGGTTCGACACTGCTGCGCAGACTGCTGCCGATGGAATGGACCGCTGGTCGTTGACGCGCATCGGTGAGCCCCCTGCCTACGGCCGGTTTGTGCCACGGCACCCGGCTGGCTGGTAGTTCTTGAAACGGTGTGGGCGCCGCCGGCGCTGAACAGTCCGGCCAGCTACCGCCGATGGCGGCGGTAGCTGGCCGGACGTCCTTGCACGTTCAGTGCGGGCCACAGCACGTGGTCTACTATTGAAGACGTGCGTAGCCCGGCTAGACAGTCAGCGCGGCTTGCTGGCAGGGGTGGCTGTGGGACTGGCTTCAGCTCCCGGGTTGCCCGCTTGCCGCCGGGATGGCGCGGGCATTGAGGAAGATAGTGCGAGCCCCGCCTACCACTGGACGTATCCTGGCCACGGCGGTCGCCGCGCTGCTCAGCGGTCTTGGGGTTTTGACACTGATCAATGGTTTCAGCAGTGACGGCGGCGTCCGAGCACTGCAGCTGCTGGCTGTGATGGTGCTTGGAGCCTCTATCGTCATCAGCGCGATCGTATTGGCTTTGGTGTACCTCGCCAACTGGCGCTCGCCACGGTCCGAGCAGGATTTTGAGGAGGTCGTTCAGCGCGCGGAACGGCTGGCGGCGGGCGGGAGCTGGGGTCTAGCCGACGACGAAAGCGACTCTGACGACGAGGATCCAGACGACCTGCCCCAGCTGTGGCCAGGTGAGCTGATCGACGAGGAGCGCTTCAAACTGCTTGTGAAATCAGCCGTGGATGAACTGCCGCTTGAGTTTCACCGGGCGCTTGAGCACGTGGCGATAGTGATTTCCGACGGTGGCTCACGGGTGCGGACCGGTTTCGGCAGACGCGGTGCCTATGGTCTGTATCAGGGAGATACGATCGTCCAAGATTACTTTCACGAGCGTATTGTCATCTTTCGGGACACGCTGACTCGAGATTTTGGGCACGATCCCGAGCTTTTGCGTGAGCAGGTGCGACGTACCGTCAGACATGAGCTAGCCCACCATCTGGGCTGGAACGAGCGCGGCGTCAGCGACCTTGGACTCTGAATCGCCGTCATTTTCTGCTCAGTGTCTACTTGGCAGGATGCGCGTGTTTACGCGTAGCGGTAGGCTGGCGCACCATGCAACTGACTGACGGCAGACCTGATCGTAACTTTGCGCTGGAACTGGTGCGCGTGACTGAGGCGGCCGCGCTGGCGGCGGCACGGACGGTTGGACGGGGGGACAAGGAGGCGTCGGATCGGGCTGCGGTGGACGCCATGCGCCACGTGCTGGCCAGCGTCAGCATGGACGGCGTGGTCGTGATCGGCGAAGGTGAGAAGGATGAGGCTCCGATGCTCTACAACGGGGAGGCGATCGGCGATGGAACGCCACCGCCGGTTGACGTTGCCGTCGACCCATTGGAGGGCACCCGTCTGGCGGCACTGGGGATGCCAAACGCGCTGACCGTGATCGCGCTTTCTGCGCGTGGCACCATGTTTGATCCAGGTCCGTGTGTGTACATGGAAAAGTTGGCTGGTGGGCCTGACATTACCGATCTTCTTGATCTGGAGCGACCGCTTGCAGAGACGCTGAAGCTGGTGGCGAAACGACGCAGGGTGGATATCCGTGACGTGGTGGTGGTGATGCTCGACCGGCCGCGTCACCACCAGCAGATGGCAGCCGTGAGGGAAGTCGGCGCACGTGTTCGGCTGATCATGGACGGTGATGTGGCGGCCTCCATCCTGGCTGTCTCGGAGAACAACGCCGTGGATCTGCTGTGGGGCATCGGCGGTACGCCTGAGGGCGTGATTTCGGCAGCGGCGATCAAGTGTCTTGGCGGAGAGATGTTCGGACGCTTACACCCCCGAAATGACGCTGAGCGCCAGGCGGCCCTCGACTCCGGGTATGACGTTGACCGGATACTGTCGACTAACGATCTGGTCCGCGGCGATGACGTCTTCTGCGCGGCGACAGGCGTGACCGACGGCGACGTCCTGCAGGGCGTGCGCTACATACCGGGCGGCCATGCCACCACCGAATCGCTGGTGATGCGGACCCGCTCCGGGACTGTACGTCGCATCATTGCTCGCCACGACCGGGAGAAACTGCGGGCGCTTAACGCGCATCTCTTTGACGTGTGAAACCGTCTGGCGGGCTCCAGTTGTGCATGCGAGCCGACACGGCAACGTGACTGCAACTTTTGGCGCTGGCGCGCGAGCCCAGCCGGGGCGGCGAGGGTCACCGCTCAGGGAATCGGCGGACGCTCGAGCGTTGCAGCTCCAGGCTGGCAAGGGAGCGCAGGAACGCGTGCGTCAATATCACGTGTATGAACAGTTGCGTCGCGCGGTACACAGATCTCCCCAACCCGGACGCGATGGCCGGATAGAAGTTGGCGACCTCCACGTCAATGTTCAGGTGACTGAGCGAGGAACCGTTGTCGTCGAGACGACGGACGTGTAGCGCCAGATACCCGGAGTTGTGACCGCGGCGTGAGACCAGCAGGCCATCCAGGATCCCCCAGCTGATGCTGCCGCTTGTGACGTCCAGTGAATACTTGGGCGCTTGGAAGCGAAGCAGTGGCATGCGTGGGCTGACGAGAACCACGCTGCGGGTCTGCGCCGAATACAGGACGCGGATCAGTCCGAGGCTGAAACGGGTCAGGAAGTGCCAGTAGGTACGCCCCAGATTCTCTAGTTGGGCAGGCGCCCAGAACCTGTCAAGCATCTCCCGTGGCAGCTCGATGGAAGCGGTTTGCACGGACCTCACCGCGCCGTCGGCGGCGATCGTGGTTGATTGCCGTCCGGACGTGATCCAGGCTCTGGCCAGGCGGGTGTCGCGTTTGCGCGGTCTCACCGGAGTGCCGGCAGCGCTCGTGCGCTCTGGCCGGCCGGAAGCTGAGCACGCGTCGCGGCGGCCGCCGTCTTGCGGATGTGCAGGGATCTTGCTGTGGACATCGTCAGGGCCCAGGCGGCGATGATACGTCATCGCCGCCTGGGCCGGTCAGACAGTCCGGATGCGCGTCTGGCCCAATATATGAAAGATGGGTCCTCCATCTCGGTGCAGTAGCCTGGAGCGGTGTCCAACGGATCGC
>JBMFHK010000116.1:0-6952 GCA_049976865.1 Solirubrobacteraceae bacterium
AGCGCAGTCCAGCAAGCATGGGCAGCCGCCGGCCTATGAACTGCGAAACCCGAGTTGAGTGAAAGGATGCGTGAATGCCTAAGAAGATTGATCCCGCGGTGCGGGAGCGTGCTGTGAGACTGGTGCAGGAGCATCAGGCTGAGTATCCGTCGAGGTTTGCTGCCTGCCAGGCTGTGACCAGGCAGGTTGGTGCCGACACGGAAACGGTGAGGCGTTGGGTCGTTGGGGCCGAGATTGATGCTGGCGGCCGGCCGGGGCAGGCCGGCGCCTACCCAATTACTCGCCGCGGATCCTGTCGAACTCTGCGTCGAGGACGGCGAGATCGGTGATCGCGGCCGACTCGAATCGCACGCCCCCGCATAGACATTCGCCCTGAACCGAGGTCAACCTGCGCTACGCCCGCATCGAGAACCTGTACTGACCTGAGCGCAGCGCGCGGATGGTGAACGCCGACGCCGGGCCGCTGGCGGCGATCAGCGCGAGCGAACCGACATCTGGCGCGGGCAGCGCTAGGAAGCGGCGCAGCGGCCCGATTGAGAGGACCGCAACGAGCACGCTGGCGGTCGCACCGACGGTACGCGTCACCGCTGGCGCATAGCCGCGCTCGCGAGAGCCGAGCTGCAGCGTCTGGGCCAGCTGCGTGCTCACGATCGCGCCGAACGCCACGACCGGCGCCTGCGCGCCGAGCATTGGCGCCAGAAGCACCGCGCCGAGCGCGGGCATCGCGGTGGCGATCCCGTGCCGGATGATGTCTCCGCGCAGCTCCACGTCAAAGGAATGGCCGTTCTGCAGCGCCAGGCCGCTCAGCTCCCGCTCGCGCGGGGCCTGAACGGCAACAGCCACGGCTGGCAGCACGTCGGTGACCAGGTTGATGGCCAGGATCTGGCGAGTCCCCAGCAGCGCCCCACGTCCGCTCAGTGTCGTCCCAGCGATCATCCCAATCTCTCCCAGGTTGCCGCCCAGCAGCAGGCCCAGGGCGCGGTGCATGTTCTGCCACAGCGACCGTCCCTCCAAGAGCGCCTCCGTCAGCGTCTCGAAGCGGTCATCGCCCAGCACCAGGTCCGCCGCCTGGCGGGCGACCTCGGTGCCCCCAGCGCCCATTGCCACGCCCACGTCGGCCAGTCGCAGGGCCGGAGCGTCGTTGACGCCGTCACCGGTCATCGCCACCGTATGCCCGGCGCTGCGCAGCGTCTCGACGATGCGCAGTTTGTCGATGGGCGTGATGCGGGCGACCACTGCGGTGTGGCGCAGCAGTTCGCCCAGCTCCTCGTCGCCGGCGTGCTCCAGGCGATCCCCGGTCAGTACGACGTTGTCCTCGCCATCGTCGATCAGGTCGAGTTCGTGGGCGATGCGGCGCGCCGTGGCTGGATGGTCGCCGGTGAGCATGATCACGCGGATCCCGGCCTCACGACAGCGCGCCAGCGCAGCCGCCACACCCGGCCGTGGCGGGTCACTGATGCCGATCAGCCCGCGCGCGGTAAGCCCGCATGGGTCGTCCACGGACGTTCCAGCGGGCCCTTCGGCCACGAACAGCACCCTCAGACCCAGTGCCGCCAGCTCCTCGACCCGCTGCAGCAAACGCTCCCGCTCACCGGGCTCGAGCTCGTGGGCCTGCCCCTGCCCGGCAACGATGCTCGTGCAGCGAGGAATGACGACCTCGGCGGCGCCCTTCACGCAGACCCGCTCGCTCACGGCTGTGGCGTGCAACGCGCGCACCGGGTCAAACGGCGCCTCCGCCAGGCGGGGACTCGCCGGCTCCTCGCCCAGCCCGGCTTCGCCCGCCGCTCGCAGCACCGCGCGATCGGTGGCGTGGGCCAGCTGCTCGAGCTCCGCCGGGGATGGGCTCGCCAGCGCGGCGCAGCGCAGAACCTCACGGGCCGGGCCCGGTTGCACAGTGCTGTCGACGGCATGGGCGGACTCGAGGTCGTCAACGACGGTGACCTCGAGCTTGCCGCGGGTGAGCGTCCCGGTCTTGTCCACACAGACGATGTCCACACGCCCGAGACTCTCCACCGAGGACAGCCTGCGTACGAACGCGTTGCGGGCTGCAAGCCGCCGAGCGACCGACGCCTCGGCTACCCCTGCCAGCAGGGGCAGGCCCTCCGGCACGGCGGCAACAGCCACGCTGGCGCCGAGCGCCACCTGTGCGAGCGGCGCCCCACCCCAGGCGATGCCTGCGACCGTCACGAGCAGACCACCGGCGGCGATCACCGGCATTCCCTGACGGAAGAGCACCTCGAGCCGCTCCCCAAGCGGTGTCGCCCGCGTCTCCTGCACGCTGAGCGCAGCTGCGGTCGCCCCCAACCGGGTGCGGTCGCCGACCGCCACGACGACGGCGGTGGCGGTCCCAACGGTCACATCCGATCCCTCCAGCACGACTCGGTCGGCCTCGCTCTGGGCGTCGGGGCCCTTCGCCACCGGAAGCGACTCGCCGGTCAGCGCCGATTCGTCCAGTTCGAGCGATTCGGCATAGAGGAGCCGGGCATCCGCGACCACCCGGTCACCGCTGTGCAGCAACAGCAGATCACCGGGAACGACCTCCTCGGCGGCAACCTCGCGCACATCACCGTCGCGCAGCACCCGCGCCGAGCTCGCGCCGAAGCGCTCCAGCGCCCGCGCCGCCTGACCAGTCTGACGCTCCTGCCAGGCTCCAACCGCCGCGTTGGCCAGAATCACCGCGCCAATGATCACCACATCGGCCATCTCTCCCAGTGCCAGCGAGATCCCAGCACCAGCACCGAGCACAGCGACCAAGGGCGACTCGAGCTGCTCACCCATCGCTGCCAGGAAGGCGTTGCGGCGCTGGCCCGTGGAGCGCCGCCGCCGGCGCTCCAATGCGACATCTTCGCTCAGTCCCTCCG
Organism: Solirubrobacteraceae bacterium; assembly: GCA_049976865.1. GTDB lineage: Bacteria > Actinomycetota > Thermoleophilia > Solirubrobacterales > Solirubrobacteraceae > Palsa-465. The sequence goes on from JBMFHK010000116.1 coordinate 2,862, forward strand.
CCGTGCTGTCCATCGCCGCGAGCACCTCCTCGGCTGAACGCGCACCCCAGCGCTCCGGGCGTGGATCGGTGAGACGGCTGATGACCGAGCGTGAGCGGTTACCACCGCGCAGGCGCTGCCACCCCAGACCGAGCGCACCGAGCGCACCGAGATAGGTGGCGTGGGAGGCATGCTGCACGCCCACCGGGCCACTCAACCCCCAGGCGGCGCCGGCGAGGTTCGCCAGCACCGAGCAACCGACCGCATCGGCCGCAGCGCGCTCACGGCGCGCGGCCGCTTCCAGAATCGATCCCACGGCCTGCAGCCCCGGGGCCAGATAGTCTGCGCGAGCTTGGAATTGCGAGCTGCGACCCGAGCTCAGAGCGATCGCCAGATCGCACGCCTCAAACGCCTCAGCCGCACGCGCGCTGTCCGATAGCACGGCTACCAGCGCACCTTGGCGCTGTTCCTCGCGCACGAGCTCCACAAGGTCAGCCGCGACAGCCAGCTCGATCCCGCAGCGACGACTCAGCGCCCGCGAGGCTCGCCGGTCGTCGCCCTCGAGCATGATCAGCCTGATGCCGTGCCGAGAAGCTGTGCGTACCAGCACGTCAACGCCACTGGCCAGACGCGGGCGCAGGCACAGGTGGGCCAGCGGCAATCCCCGCTCGTCGTTGAGCACAAGTACCTGCTCGCCCGCGTCCACCGCACGTCGCAACTCGGGCACGAGCTCCTTATCCGTGCTCATCGGTTCCAGACGCAGCGTGCGACCGGCCACCATCGCCGTGATCGCCCTGCCGTCGAAGCAGGCATCCTCGGCATGCGCACCATGCGCCAGAGTCCCCACGCCCCACGGCGAACCGGCGGCGCTCATCATCGCCGCGCTCAGCTCGGTCAGCTCCGCGCGGTCCTTGCCAGGGGATGGCAGGATGCGTGTCTGTTCAAGCCCGTCGGTCAGGGCGCGCGGGTGCCCGACCAGTAGCACATCCGGACGGCGGAGCGTCCGCTGCGGACGTGTGCCGACCACGGTCACGCCGGCCCGCAGCACGCGCGCACTGGCGCCAACATCGGCTGCATCGGACCCGATCACACCGACACGCGGGTTGACCAGCAGCAGACCCGTGAAGGCGGCGGCGAGGGAGCGCCACCGCGCCGCATAGATCCCGGCGTAGGCCAGCGACACCGGTCCCAGCAGCTCCGCGTAGCGCGCGACGACATCACGCGGGACCGGCACCGGGCGCGGGTGACCCTCAAAGCCTTCGGTGACCAGCAGCTCCACGACCAGCGGCCCGTGTAGCACGGTAGCGCCAGCCGACAGCTGGGCGCCGGGCACCGCGCCGTCGGCTAGGCCGTCGTTGCCGATCACCACACCGCTGCCGTCGATCACACGGGCGGCCAATGGAACTCGCGTCCCAGCCTCCAACCGCACCACGGCCCCGGGCTGTGCCACGGGAACACTTTCCAGGCGGTGCTCGTACTGGCGCCAGGCCTCACGGCGCTGCCGGGCCTCGGTGAACAGCCGCAGCGCACCAGCACCGGCCACCAGCAATCCCAGCGGCGAGCCCGAGATCGTCAGCGACAGCACCGCTCCACCGCCCAAGAGCAGCTGTGCGCGCTCGCGCCCGAGCTGGTGACGAAGGTGGTCACGAACCGGCGGGATGCCGTCCGCCAGTCCGATCGCGCCGGCGATCGTGGCTGGTGCGGTAGTCCCGGCCGACGGCGGGCCCAAGCCCAGAGTGCGCGCGCCCACAAGGGCGACAAGACCCGCGGCAGCGCCCAGAAGCCGAGCTCCGCTCTGGATCACGGGAGCAGGATCCAGCGGATGACCGGGCACGTCCTGGCCGAGAGAATCCGGAAGCTCGACGCTGCTGGACAGGTCCGCCAGTATGCCCTGCAGCGAGTTGACGCGCTGTGAGAACTCCACCAGCACCCTGCCCGTCGTGGCGCTGGCAATGGCCCGCTCAACCTCCGGCCTGGCCTCAAGCAGCGCAACCACGCGCCGGGCCAGGCCGGGGTCGCGGTCTATGCCCGGCACGGCGATACGTACTCGGCCAAATCCCTCGGCCCGCTCGCTGATTACGCCGGCAAGTGAGATGCCCACGCCGGTCACGCGGGACACACCCGCCGCAGCCGCGGCAGCTCCGAGGCGTATCCCGTCAACCGATTTCGCCGGCGCTTCCGCGAGCATCTCACGGGCGTCCTCCAGCAGCTTCGTCGCGTTCGTCCGCGCCTCGTCGTACTCGATCAGTACGTTGTGGGTGCTGGCATGCACGCTGACGGTCCGTGCCCCCACCAATGCGCCCAGCCGCCCCTCCAGGTCTTCAGCGGCGCCGAGATCCGGAATGTTGATCCGGACGCGTCCGCGACTCGCGCGAACGACGCGCGGCTGGGCCGCGTCACCGACGATGGCCGTGGTCGTCACCGCTGGTGGTCTAGCGCTCGGATGAGGTTTCGTGCGAGCGCTCGTGCAGTTCGCGTGCCTCCGCCAGAATGTCCTCGGCCTCCTCCCGAGCGCGCCAGAATAGACTCCGCGCAACGCGCGAGACATCCTCGGCGATGCGTCCGACGAACTCCTCCGCGCGCTCCTCGGCGCTGCGCTGGCCCTCGCGGTCCGCGTCCTGGCTCACGATTCGCTCGCTGCCGCGCCAGCGCCGGCCTGGGACGTGCGACTCGCCGTTGATCGCCGAGCGGAGATGCGGGCCTGGGCGCCATTCCCCGCTGCAGATGCTTCCGAGCTGGACACGTCCGAGGATGTCTCCGAAGCTGACTTCGAGTCCCCCTGGCCGCGTATACCACGCGTGGCCCCCCGCGCCGCTCCGGCGGCTACGTCGCCGGCCTTCAGCGCTCCAGCGACGCCGAGCACCAGCCCGCGCCGCATGATCTCACGTGTGCGAGGAGAGAATACGGCTGCCGTCGCCGCTGCCACAACCGCCGACTCGGTACTGAACAGGTCATCGACACCCATGTGCCCTCCGGTGTGGTTGTAAAAATTATATTACCATTTTTAGCATACTCGTCTACCGGCTCGGCTAATCCTCCTGGCCTCGCGGGTGGCTGGATCGCTCGCGCCGCGCCCGTCACGATGGCTCTTCGATTGCGGTTGGTGAAGCACAATGGGGTGACGGCCCGCGCGCAGCGGAAGCAGCTACGCCTCACGCTACGCGCTCGACTGCGCCACGACGGTCGCCTCGGCTGACCGTCATACTGCCCCGTGTTGCGCTGACCGCCTGAACCCGCCACGACATTTTGCGCACACTGGCGCCGCAGCCGCCAGTGTGCGCATCCTGACTCTCTCCGTCCGAGGCCCGCGCGAGGCGCGCGAGCTTTTCGCGCCGCGGCTGGCCGGGCTGCGCCTCAACGCCACAACTTCTTGGCACCAAGTCGAACTAGCGACCGGCCCGCGGGCCTACCCGCCGCTGACCGGGCGCTCCGTCACCTCAGCCCGCCGGCAGGACACCAACCGCGTCAGACGGTGGCGTGATCGTGACCGGCTTGTTGAACTGCGTGAAACGTATCCTCCCAACGCTGCTCGTGACGGCGACCGGATACGGTTTGCCGTTGACGGCCACCCAGAGCGATGCGTTCTGGTCGGCGTCTCGCAAGCCAACCGCTTGCACGCCGTCGACCCGCCTGACCGCCAGCTTCACAAGCTTGGCGTCAGGGTGAAAGATCTTGGCAAAGATCGTCGGCGCGCTGCCGAACGCCGCAACACGCATGTAGGCGCCGGTGGCCGGTGCTTTGAGCCACTTGCCGTCCAGAAACGTCCCGACGATTCCTGCGCCAAGCGCCTTCCACACGGCGCTGGTGGCCTTCAAATACACGCTGCCTCGGTCAACGACAACCTCAAACTTCCTGCCGTTCTCAGACACCGATCCCGTGGAACCGGCGCCAGCCGCCACTTTCAGATCGAGCGCGAGCGCCAGGCCGCGCTGCTTGACCGCACCGGCAATATGCACCGAGTGCAGCCCGCGCACGGCCGTCTGCGCAGCTTTGAGGATCTGCGCAGATGATTTTGCCTGCACACCGTTGCCAGACGGGTTGGCGGCTCCGCAGGCAGCCGCACCAACGGCAAGACCAAGTGCGGCAAGCGTGGCGGCCACAGTCCTCTTTGC
>JBMFHK010000117.1:0-6855 GCA_049976865.1 Solirubrobacteraceae bacterium
CGACAAAGGTCGCCAGGGGGATGTGTGACGGCGAGAACACGGCCGTCGGGTTCACCCCCGAGAGAAGCGCGTGGTGGAAGTTCCCGAGGATCGCGTCTGAACCTCCGGAGAAACACAGTGAGTAGCCGACAGCCCACCACAGCACGGTGGTGATCCCCATCGACGCGAAACTTTGAATCATGATGGCCAGCGTGTTGGAGCGGCCCACCAGACCGCCGTAGAACAACGCGAGTCCCGGTGTCATGATCATCACGAGGCTTGCTGCAATGATCATGAACGCCGTGTTTGCAGGGTTGATCACTAGCTCACACTTCCTTCCGGTCCCATTTTAGAAATCAGGTGCCCTTGTTGCGCAGACACGGCTCGCGCGGGCTTGACGGCTGGCAAGCGTACGCCTGATGTCACGCGGACGTCGTCATAATGCCGTGGCTGCCAGGACAACCCCTGGCTGCGCTCGGACGGCGCCCCGAGCACCGGCCATCTCGCGTCCAGCGGCCCCAGCCGGACCTACGCCCAACCCGGCCGACGGGGTCCGCCAGCATCCGGCGCATTATCAGCACGGTGTTTGGAGAGCAGATCCCGCCGCTCTTCATGGCTGAGTGCCTCCAGCCTGGCGAACTCAGTAAACGGGCGTCCCACGACCAGCGGCGCCGGCGCGATCGGCAGCACCGTGTGAGTCACCGGCGCCTCGGGCATGCCACCGGCGCCGTGCTCAAAAACATGGATCATGGCGATGGCCTGGTGGGCGTCGCGCACACCGTAGCTGCGGTCCGGGCCGGCCAGATCCATGGTCGAGCAGACCGCTGAGGCTGTGAACACCGGCACCCCTGCGAAGGTCCCGTAAAGCGGGTAGTGGACGTGTCCGGAGATGATCGCGCGAACGTCGCTGCCCCGCAGGATCTCCGCCAGCGCCGCCTGATCGTCCAGCTCGATGATGTGGGAGATCCGGTCCATCCCGGTCGGCAGCGGCGGATGGTGCATGACCAACAGGCTGCCATCCGCAGCCGGGGACGCCAGCACGTTTGCCAGCCAGTCGAGCTGTTTGCGCTCAAGCTGGCCGTGATGGTAGCCGGGGAAGGTGGTGTCGAGACTGATCACCCGCAACCCACCCAGCTGGTGCACTCGGTCCTGAGGCTCAGTGGACGCCTGCCCGAACAGCACGGTCGAGTATGCGGAACGGTCGTCATGGTTGCCGATCGTCCAGAACACGCTCGCGTCGAGCTTTGCAGCCGCACTCTCTACCAGCTCTTTCGCACGGGCGTACGCTTCCAACTCCCCTCTGTCAGCCACGTCGCCGCTGACAATAATCGCCTGTGGCGGCTCTTCGACATCGGCCAGCAGCGCCAGCGCGCGCACCAGATGAGCTTCGGTGTTCACCGTCCCAAACTGCAGGCGTCCGCCGGCCAGCAGGTGCAGGTCAGAGACATGGGCGATCACATATTGGGGGGCGGGATACTGACCAAACTGGGCAAGCTGCACGGTCTCAAACTACCAAGTTCACGGCGACGGTGAAAACACGGTGGACGCCAGCGGCCCGGCCAACGACCAACCTGTGCGACCGCAACGTCTGGGCCAGCAGCGGGGCGGTGTGACCGGGGCGCCTGGACCGACGGCCAGCCCGCGCGGCCGCGACGCCCGAGCCGGCGACCAGCGCACTGAAAGCCGGTGCGCGAGCCGAGCCGATGGCTGGCCGGGTCTAGGATAGACCCCGTGACCTACTCAATAATCGCCCGCAACCCGGAGACCGGAGAGCTCGGTGTGGCCGTGCAATCACATTGGTTCGCCGTTGGTCCGACCGTGCCGTGGGCCAGACCTGGTGTGGGCGCGGTGGCCACACAGGCGAACATACGCATCAGCCACGGCCCGGACGCGCTCGATCTGCTCGCCCACGGCGCGAGCGCCGGTCAGGCGCTGGAGAAGCTGATCTCAGCGGACCCGGGAGCCGCACGCCGCCAGCTGGCGATCATCGACGCGCACGGGGAGGTGGCCACCCACACCGGGCAAGGCTGCATGCCGTACGCCGGACACATCACCGGCGAGCAGGTCTCCTGCCAGGCAAACATCATGGCCAGCGCCAAGGTCTGGCCACAGATGCTCGACGCCTTCCTCACGGCGGCCGGCCCGCTGGCCGACCGCCTGCTCGCAGCGCTTGACGCAGCCGAGCTGGCTGGCGGGGACATTCGTGGTCGCCAGTCGGCGGCTCTGCTGGTGGTACCGGCCACCGGCGAGCCGTGGCAGACACAGGTGAGGCTGCACGTCGAAGACCACCCCAACCCGCTGGTGGAGCTGCGGCGACTCTACGGGCTGCACCGCGCCTACCATCTCGCCGACCTGGCTGACGAGCTGGCCGGGCAAGGCCGCCATGCGCAGGCCGGTGCACTGTACGAGCAGGCGTTGGCGTTGGCGCCAGAGAACCATGAGCTGCTCTTCTGGGCCGGCCTGGGAGCTGTCCAGACAGACGCGGTGGAGGACGGTCTTGAACTCGTCAGGGCCGCCGTGGCACAGCACCCCGGTTGGGCTGTGTTGCTGCCACGCCTGTCAGCCGCAATGGCGCCCGGCGCCCAACTGGTCTGCGCGCGCCTGGGTCTGGCCTGAAAGCAACCGTGTCCGCGCTGCAGGCAAAGGCGAGCCACGGTGAGACGCTGCGCTTCTGCGCGGAGGTGTCACGCCCTTACACGCGGCTTCTGGTTGGCGGAGGGGCGTTCATGGTCCTGGGCGTGCTGGTGGAGAGCGTCGCCACGCCGCTGGTGTTCGCAGACGCGCTTGAGCGGATCATCCAGCTTGGCCCGCACTCACAACTGTGGCCCACCTTCGGGCCGATCGTGGTCGTTTACGCGGGTCTTCTGCTGGCCGGAACGGTGTTTTTCAGGCTCGCTGGCTGGCTTGAATGGGAGGGCGCCACCAAAGCGTTCTCCAACTCCATCAAGGTCGCCTTTGACCGTCTGCTGGGACTCAGCTACGGCTGGCACGTAGACCACCCCTCCGGCGAGGTCTCCTCCACGCTGTCCACCTTCTCCTGGGCGCTGATGCAGTCCATTGACGAGCTCACCTGGGGGATGCTGCGCATCCTGGTCGGCGTGACCGCGGGAATCATCGTGCTGCTGGTTGTCGCCTGGCCGGTTGGCCTGACGGTAGCCGTGTTCACCACGCTGTTCGTGTGGCTTGTGGTGGTGCGCTCGGGACCGGTGGCCGAGGCCTCGGCCCGGTTTTCTGCCGCCCACACGGAAGCTGAGGGAGTCGCATTTGACGTGATCCGCAACATCGCGACGGTGAAGGCTCAAAGCGGTGAGGCGCTGGAGCGCGCGACACTGTCACAGAAGCTGGCGAGGTCTGTTGCCGCCGACCTGAGCGCCCGTCGCGCGTTCACGGTGACCCGCACCTGGATGTCATCGGTCATCAACTCGATGAGCTGGGGGGCGCTGTTCATCGGCGTGGTGTTGGCGCTGCACCACGACGTGTCCGCCGCAACCGTCTACCTGATCCTGTTCTACACGTCGCAGATCGCCGACTCTGTGATCCAGAGCTTTCAGACGGTGCGCTCGCTCTCACGCGCGCTCGGGCGGGGAGCGAAGCTGGTGGCGCTGGCGAACTCCGAGCCGGAGGTGGTGGACGCACGCGACGCCGCCGTGCTGCAGGTTTCCCACGGACAGATCACGTTCCGTTCGGTGGCGTTCTCCTACACGCCGGCGCAACCGCTCATCGAGAACCTGAACCTGGTGGTCGCGCCCGGCGAGCGAGTCGGCGTGGTGGGACCATCCGGCGGCGGCAAGTCGACACTGACCCGGCTGGTGCTGCGGTTCATGGATGTCACCGGCGGGGCGATCGAGATTGACGGCCAGGCGATCAGCAGGGTGACCCAGCAGTCGCTGCGCAGCCAGGTTTCCTATGTGCCGCAGGATCCACAGATGTTGCACCGCTCGATCGCCGCCAACATCTGGCTCGGCCAGGAGGGCGAACCGGACATGGGGCGCATCGTCGCGGTCAGCCGCGCCGCGCACGTGGATGAGTTCGTGGCCGAGCTGCCGGACGGCTACCAGACAATCGTCGGGGAGCGCGGCTTGAAGCTGTCGGGCGGCCAGCGCCAGCGCGTGGCGATTGCGCAGGCGATGCTCAAACACGCGCCGATCCTGATCTTGGACGAGGCCACCAGCGCGCTTGACTCCGCCTCCGAGCTGCTGGTGCAGGGGGCGTTGTGGTCACTGATGTCCGACTGCACCTCGCTGGTGGTGGCACACCGTCTGGCCACGATCGCACGGCTTGACCGCATTGTGGTGGTGGAGTCAGGCGCGATCACCGACTCCGGCACGCACCGGGAGTTGCTAACGCACGGCGGAACCTACGCGAAGCTGTGGAAACATCAGTCGGGCGGGTTCATCGACTGAAGACGCCGGTCTGGGCGGGTGGCCGGCCTGGGCGGGCGGGCGGCCGGGACCGATGGCCGGCCTGGGCGGGTTCCCGGTCTGGGCCGCACCGTTCCGGCTGACAGAAACCGTGAGATCCTGGCATCTGCGGTTTGGCGTCTGACAGGCAGGCCGCTTGGTCGGCGGGGAGCGGGCGGGCTAGCTGAGGTGGTGTGCGTGCGGGGTCTGCCCCCAGCGCCCGGCTCCCGGTGGCGCCCCGGTCGCCCTACAGTGCAAGGCAGGCACCTGCACTGAGTCGGCAGCGTTGATTTGATGCCGCACCGGTGAAGCTAGCGCCCGGCCCGGACGTGATCGTCTGTAGGGTGGGAACGTACCGGGAGCGGCGCCCAGCCGGCCCGCCAGACCACCCTTTAGCAACTTGGGGAAGGAAATATCCCGTGGCGGGATATTTCCTTCCCCAAGTTCGGCTTGGACAGGCGAGACAGGGCTTGAGCTGCTTCAAAATGTCTGTATGCGGCCGGTAGATGAGCGGGTGTTGGATCGCGCGCGCGGCGTGTTACTGGGGCTGGCGATCGGCGATGCGCTGGGGGGACCACTTGAGTTGATGACGCAGCAGGAGATCCAAAGTCGGTACGATGAACCGGTCGCGGACTACGTGGGAGGTGGCTGGCTGTCATTGCAGCCAGGCGAGGGGACCGATGACACCGCAATGGCGTTTGCGCTGGCCCGATCGATGGCGAGCAGTGTGGGGTATGACGCCGACCGGGCGCTGGCCGGGTACCTGGAATGGTTCCGTACCGATCCACCGGACGTAGGCAACACAATCCGGGCGGCACTTGCCGGTGTCAGCGCGGGACGAGCTGCCAGCGAGGTGACCGAGGAGTACCACCGGATGACAGGGAAGAGCGCTGGCAATGGGACGCTGATGCGGGTCGCACCGATCGCCGTCAGGCACCTGCGTGAACCTGAGCGGCGGGCGCAGGCGGCTCGCACCGACTCAAAGCTCACCCACTTTGATGATCACGCAGCCTCCGCGTGCGCGCTTTTCTGTGACGGGATCGCGTCGCTTATGTGCGGTGTTGATGTGTCAGAGCTCGCCGCGCCGGAGAGCCTTGCGCATGAGTGGGCACCGACCCGCGAAGCTGCCGCCAGGGAGGCCGCGGGCGAGAAAGCCGGTTATGTCGGGACCGCGTTGATGGTCGCGTCGACCGCGCTGGTGAGTGCGCAGACGTTCGAGGAGGGGCTGACGTGGGCTGTCAATCTCGGCGGTGACGCCGACACCAACGGAGCCGTTGCAGGCGCGCTGCTCGGGGCGCGATTCGGCGAAGCTGGTATTCCGACGCGCTGGCTCGACGGGCTGCTGGCAGCCGAGGAGGCGCGCGCTCTTGCAGATCGCTTGCTTGAGCTTGCGGAGACCACGGGCGGCTGGGATGCGGTCCCCAGGACGTCTTATCCACACCGGCGTTCCAGCGGGCTCAGCGACCTCGCCGCGGAGCTCGAGGCCAAGCTGGCTCCGTTCAGGGGCCAGCTCGAGCACAACCCTGATTCCCGCCTGGCCGCGGAGTTGCTGATCAGCCGAAGCGGTGTATTCCGGCATGGGCCGATGCTCGTCTCAAACGTGCCGAAACGCAACATGCTCTACGTGCATGAGCGCGCCTACGCGTTTGACGACCTGGAGCCCAACCGGAGCGTCGAGATCTGTGACGGCGTGCGTTTGATGCTCGACCTCAACTCTGAGAAGTGCGTGGGGTTCACGATGCAGAACTTCTCATCCTTTGATTTCGAGGCGCCAGCCAACGCCGCAGTGTGGCGAGGCCCTCGCTTCGATGTTCCACCGCTCGGCATCGAGCAGGGCACCGTCGGTCTCATCGCGGCCACCGCCCGGCTCGTGATCGGCAGCCTTCGTACCCCGGACCGGGTGTTGTTCGACCAAGCGGTGGCAGCCGGGAAGGGTGAGAAGGCGCTCTTGCTCTGGCAAGCGTGTCTTGAAGAAGGCAACGAGCTGGCCCGCTACGCCCTTGGCTACACGCTCCTTGCTCTCGGCCGGCCGCTTGAGGCCAGAGAGCAGCTCAAGCACTACTCGTCCATCGTGCGTCGCAACGCGTGGGCGTGGTGCTACCTCGGACAGGCGTGCGAGCAGCTCGAGGATTGGGAGCAGGCCGAATACTCGTACAGGCAATCGATCACCGCCACTCAGGCCGGTGCGCTTGAGACCGACGCCCCCGGGCGCTTGGCAGATCTGCTGCGCCGGCGTTCGGCGCGAGCGTAGCCGCGCGGCCGCCACCCAGGCCAGGTAGTTTTGGCAGACCGGAACTGAGAATGACTCGCCGTGGCGCGAGAAGATGCCGCTGACCCACCAGCCGCGCCGCCCAGCCGACCACCCAGACCACCCTTTAGCAACTTGGGGAAGGAAATCCCCCGTGGCGATGACTGTTGCGATGTCGGCGGCTTGGTTTGGGCTGTGAGCTGGTGGCGGCCTGGGCCGGAGCGCTAT
>JBMFHK010000118.1:0-6846 GCA_049976865.1 Solirubrobacteraceae bacterium
GGATCCGGCGTATGCGAGCAGCGAGTGAGCGCCGTTGAGCAGCCACAGCTTGCGTGACTCCCACGGCCCGATCCGCTGGACAAAGCGAGCGCCCGCCACCTCCCAGCTTGGCCGCCCGGCCGGAAACCCGCCGCAGAGCACCCAGTCACTGAAAGGCTCACACACCACCGGCCAGGCGTCGTGGAGGCCAAGCTCGCGCTCCACCAACACTCTGTCAGCCTGACCGGCGGGCGGCGTGATCCGGTCAACCGAGGTGCTCACAAAGCTCACCTCCCGCCCCACCCAGGCGGCCAGGTCCCGCCCCAGCCGCTCAGCCTCATCCAGCACCAGCGCCTGCAGCCGCTGGCCGTTGGCCGCCACGTTGTCACAGCTGACAACCGCAAGCCCGCCGGCGCCGTTGCGCCAGCGCTGCCTGAGCGCGAGTGCCAGCCGCTGTGCAGGTGTGGGCAGCCGCGCCCCTGCGCCGGCGGCGGCGCGCTCTGCCGCCGCCGGCGGCCGGTAGCCGGCCTCAGTCACGGTCAGCGTCACAACCGCACATTGGGGTGAGGCGATGGCGCCGACCAGGGCGTCCAGCTCGCCGCCCGCGCGCACCTCCTGGAGTGTGTCGATCACGCTCAGGTGCTCCTCACGTGGCCCTCGCTCGATCAGCACATACAACCCCTGCTGCGGGGTCAGAGCCTCCGCCAGCGCGGGGCGGCGCCCGGTGAACGCGACGATCCCCCACTCTCGCTGTTGGTCTGCGCGCATCGTGTACCACGCCTGGTGCGCACGGCTGAAGTTACCGATCCCGATGTGCACGATCCGTGCCGGGCGCAGCGGCGCCGACCAGCTGGCGCGATCCAGACGGGGAGCGCTCATGGCGAGCCGCTACCGATCACTTGCCCAAGGGCGGTCCGCGAGATCCCGGCCAGGCGCTGGGACTGGCATAAGCGGTCGACCCAATGGCGTCGCCGCGGTATGTGTATACGGTGAGAACTCAAGTCCGTGCGTGATAGAATACTTGACAGGCTACGACTTAGCTTTTATTGTTTGGAACACAGCAGCAACTACTTTCTCAGGAGGTTCACCATGGCACTCATCCGCTGGGAACCGGCTACCGAACTGAACACGATTCAGTCAGAAATGAACCGGCTCTTCAACTCACTCTTTGAATCACCGGTGCGGGCCTCCGGCTCGGATGGCAGCCAGCGCCGTTGGATTCCCGCGATGGATCTTGTCGAAACCGACGATCACTACGTGCTGCGCGCCGATCTACCAGGCGTGTCTGAGAGCGACGTCAAGATCGAGCTTGAGTCAGACGTCCTGACGATCTCCGGCGAGCGCCACAGCGAACACACCGCCGAGCAGGGCGGATATCTCCGCATCGAGCGCTCCTACGGCAGCTTCTCACGCTCGCTGACGTTGCCTGAGGGCGTCAACCCCGAGGCGGTGAGCGCAAAGTTCGACCGCGGCGTGCTTGAGGTCAGCATCCCCAAGCCTGAGCAGATCAAACCGCGCAAGGTGACCATCTCAGTCGGCGCCGGGACAAACGGTGATAGCCGCCAGGACGTGGAGGGCACCGTCTCTTCATCCAGCAGCGCCCCCAAGTGAAGCTCGCCTGAGCACGCTGCGGCCTAACCGCACACGTCGCCTGGCGTAAGCGCCCAAGCTGCGGCCTCACACGGAAGGGACCTGAGGGGGTCGCGGCCAGCGGGCCGCGACCCCCTCCCCCGGGCGGCTCAAACACGCGACGTTGGGGTGGGGTCGCGGCCAGCGGGCCGCGACCCCTCTAATGTGCGCGCGACTCAACCAGCCGCTCGCGCCAGCTCCTGAAAGTCCTCGTCGCTCAGTTCGATCCCCGCCGCGGCGATGTTCTCCTCCAGGTGTGGCACCGACGAGGTACCCGGGATCGGCAGCATCACCGGCGAGCGCCGCAGCAGCCACGCGAGCGCCAACTGTGATGCGGTGTGGCCGCTGCGCGCAGCGATTGCGGCCAGAGGCCCGCCCGGCGAGGAGAGCTTGCCGGTGTTCAGCGGAAACCAGGGGATGAAGCCGATCCCCGTCTGCTCGCAGTGCTCAAGCAGCGGCTCAGCGTTGCGGTTGGCGAGGTTGTAGAGGTTCTGGACGGTGGCGATCTCCGTGACCTTCTGCGCGGCGCGCAGCTCCTCCACGCTCACCTCGGAGAGACCAATGTACGCGATCTTGCCCTCTTTGCGCAGGCTGTCCAGCTCGCCGAGCTGCTCCTCCAGCGGCACGTCCGGGTCGATGCGGTGCAGCTGCAGCAGCGGAATCCGCTCAAGTCCCAGGTTGCGCAGGTTCAGTTCACACTGCTGGCGCAGGTAGGCGGGGCGCCCCACCGGCGTCCAAAGGTCCGGTCCTTGCCTGGTAAGGCCAACCTTGGTGGCGATCACCAGGTCATCTGGATAGGGGTAAAGCGCCCGGCGGATCAGCTGATCGGCGACCATCGGGCCGTATGCGTCCGCGGTGTCGATCAGGTTGACGCCCAGCTCAACGGCCCGCTGGAGCACCCGCACGGCCTCCTGCGGATCCTTCGGGTCACCCCACACCCCCGGTCCCGTCAGCTGCATCGTGCCGAAACCCAACCGGTTCACGGGCAGCTCACCGCCGATCTGGAAACTGCCGCTCGCCTCTGCCACTGCTTGCGCCATACCGCGCCCTCCTTGATGTCGTGCTTTGTTTCCAGGGTAGACGCCGGACGGACGCGAACCGCCAGGCAGACCACGCCGAGCCACACGCAGGCCGCAGCCGCAGCCAGAGGACCGGGCCCAGGCTCGGGTCCGGGCCGGCCGTTTGCCCTGGCCGGCGGTGAGCGCAAAAGCGGCGTCAGAGGGAGTCAGAATGCACAAACTGCACGGCCAAAAGCCAATCTGTGCATCTGGTGTCGAAAACAGGCCGGTCTGGGAGCAAACTGGCCTTGCGCGACGCAGTTTGTGCATTTGAGCTCGGTTTGCGGCGAGCGCGACGGGGTTTGCGACAGGCGCGACGGGGTTTGCGACAGGAGAAACGGTCCCTGGTCTTGGTGAGACGCCCGTGATGCCGAGCAGACCCGGCAGGAGCGCTCCGGCAAGACGATCCCCCCGGCCGCCAGACCAGTCCGCCAGGATCAGATAACCAGCCAAACTCGCCACAACGCAAACCCGCCCCGCCCGGCCCAGCCTGGTAGGAAACCGCCCGCCGCACCCGTCCGGATAGCAGACCGCCAGCCCCTTCAGGCCTTCAAGCCTGGCAAGGAAGCCCCTGATCGCTGCCGCGGGTTCGTCTCGATCCGAGAGATCTCCCGCCCAGCACCCCCGGCCTCCGGCCAGCGCCCAGCGCCCACCGGCGACCGGCGACCGGCGACCGGCGACCGGCTAAAGCGTCGCCACGACGATCGAGAGCTTGCACACGCCCAAAGCAGCCAACCAACACACACCGCCGAGGCTAACCCGCGAACTGCAACACGAGAAGGCCAGGCCCCCAAGCGTCCATGCTGGCTCTTATGGAGAGCCTTTCGTCAAGCGGGAAGCACACCGGACGCCCGCAGCCAGGGCGGGCATCGTGTCGGCTTGGGGAGCGGCAGAGCCTGACTGGCGCGCACGCAGCCAATCTCTTATGCGCGGGGGCACGGGGTAGCCACCGTGTCCGCAGGACCGGTTTTCGTCGTGAGAGCCCGCCGTCCAGGAACGAACGTGACCCCGTGTTGTGACGGTTGTTCATAGTCAGATCGCGGATGCTCTCGCGCGAACGCCAGGGCCCCTGCCGCTTGCGCAGCCGACGCGGTGAGGTAGCAAGGCCAGCCAGATGAGGCGACCGCCAGACAGAACCCGGACAGTTCGCGGGCGACCGCGACGATCGTGCGCCGCTTTGCTCGCTGGGTATCCAGGCGCTGCCAGAGGTTGTGCAGCCGGCGCTGGGCCTTCCATGACAGCTCGATGATCGGGGCGGACCGGCCGGCTTGGCCGCGCCGCAGCACAACACCATGGGCCCGAATCTTGCGGCAGCGGCATGCCGCTTGGACCAGCAGCCGACTAGCGTGCCGGGACCCGGTCTTGGTGATCTGGCCTTGGCGGCGGGACTCGCCGGTCCTGTTCTCAGACGCCACCCGCACGAGATAGCTCATCCGCTGCCCAAAACGCTTGAAGCAATGAAAGTCGCCGGTCTCTGTCGCGAGCCCGATCGCGACAGAGAGTGTCGATCCCGCGCAGGCACCGCAACCTCGAGACCGTGACCTGTGTGCGGGCTGGCCGGGACCCGCGTGGTGACCGCTCGCTCGGGCTGCTCGCGGCGGGACTGGGGCGTGTCGATCGAACCGAGATAGTCAAGCAGCGTGACCTGCGCGCCGCCGCCAACCTCCTGGGCTTTTGAGACATGCGCGGTGTCGCTGCGTCCAGGTGCTCGCGGTGTCCTTCAAGAGCACGTTGTGGCGCAACAGTAGCTTCGAGAGTCGCTGGCAGGCGCGCACCAGATCACCGCGCACATCCTCACGGGCACGGACCAGATCACGCAGCGCTTCTTCCTCCACAGCCCGGACACCAACCGGGTGCAGCACGCCGACCATCAACAGCCCAAGCAGCCAGCCAGCGTCCCGCTTGCCGGCCTTGACCCTGTCACTGGATGGCCGTTTGATCTTCCCCGGTGCCGCGAGCACGCAGCCGACATCAGCGGCGTGCAACGCCCCGCCAAGCCCATACCCAGTCGCGCCAGCCCCATAGGCCACCCGTGTCGGAGCCCGCAAGCCCAGCACAAAACCCGACGACCTTCCCCATCTCGCCAGGCAACCGCTGGCAGCAGAGCCCCCCGGTCCACGCGTCCAACATGACAGCCAGCACGCTACGCGCGTACACATCCAGCCCAGCCCAGATTGCGAACCTGGGCCATGGCCGGCCTGCCAAGCAACTGTGGACCGGCCGCACGGGTCACACCCACAACGGCCAGACGCCTCCTCGCGATCGCACGCGGGGCCAACCACGCTTACCAACCCGGTCCCAGATCAAATTGGCATAAAGAAAGTGTGCGGCTCCTAATGCCCAGCCGCGGGTGGGCGCTATGTTTGTCAGCGTTTCGCGGGCTGAATGCTGACAAGCGCGCGCGTAAGAGACGCGCGCGGTGGACGTGCCTTTGGCCCGATGCTCATACCACGCACCGTGTTGACGACTCAAAAGGAGTTTTTTTTTGCGTATCTTGATTCTGGGTGGAGACGGCTTCTGCGGTTGGCCGACATCCCTTCATCTCTCGGCCCAGGGCCACCAGGTCGCGATCGTCGACAACCTCGTCCGGCGCAACATGGACATTGAGCTGGAGGCCGAGTCACTGACGCCGATCACCCCGCTCGGCACCCGCCTGGCCGCCTGGCAGGAGACCGGCGGCAACGAGATTCCCTTCTACCGTCTGGACGTGGCCCGCAACTACGCCCGGCTGCTGGATCTTTTCCGCGAGTTCCGGCCCGACGCCCTGGTGCACTTCGCCGAGCAGCGCGCCGCCCCGTACTCCATGAAGGACGCAGGCCACAAGCGCTACACCGTTGACAACAACGTCAACGCCACACACAACATCCTGGCCGCGACGGTAGAGGCCGGACTGGACACCCACATCGTCCACCTCGGCACCATGGGCGTCTACGGCTACGGCACCGCCGGCATGCAGATCCCGGAAGGGTACCTGTCGGTCAAGGTCGAGACCGAGGACGGCACTGAGATCCAGCAGGAGATCCTTTACCCAGCCAATCCCGGCAGCGTCTACCACATGACCAAGACCCTGGATCAGCTGATGTTCGCCTACTACGCCAAGAACGACCAGGTCCGCGTCACCGACCTGCACCAGGGCATCGTGTGGGGGACGCAGACCAAGGAGACGCGGCTAGACCCGCGGCTGATCAACCGCTTCGACTATGACGGTGACTTCGGCACCGTGCTCAACCGCTTCCTGATGCAGGCCGCGGTCAACTACCCGCTGACCGTGCACGGCACCGGCGGCCAAACACGCGCCTTCATCCACATTCAGGACACGGTGCGCTGCATCGAGCTGGCGATCGAGAACCCGCCCGCCCGTGGCGAGCGCGTGCAGGTCTTTAACCAGATGACCGAGACCCACCGGGTGCGGGACCTGGCCAAGCTCGTCAGCGAGCTGACCGGCGCGGAGATTGACTACGTGGATAACCCTCGCAAGGAGGCCGCTGAGAACGAACTGTTCGTTGCCAACGACAACTTCCTGCAGCTGGGACTCAAGCCCACGACGCTGCGCGACGACCTGCTGGACGAAGTCACAGAGATCGCACGCGCCTACGCGGATCGCTGCGACCTCTCAAAGATCCCGTGCACCTCACAGTGGGTGCAACGCCCACAACTGACAGACGCCGAGGTCAGCTAGCCTTACGCCAATGCGCAGCTTCAGCGAGCGGCTGGCGGCCGGCGGCGTGCTACTCGCCGATGGCGCGACCGGCACCAACTACCAGGACATGGGCATACAGCCCGGCGTTACCCCGGAAGAGTGGGTCTTCGACGCCCCCGAGCGGGTCGCCGACCTGCACCGCCGCTTTGTCGCCGCGGGCTGTGAGCTGGTGCTCACCTGTACGTTCGGCGGCTCGCCGGTGCGGCTGGCCGACGGCCCCCTGGCAGGCCGCGCCCGCGAGCTCAACGCGCGCGCGGCACAGCTTGCGCGCGAGGCTGTCGGCGAGGAAGTGCTGGTGGCCGGGTCGATGGGCCCGAGCGGGCAGCTTGTGGAGCCGTTCGGAGCGCTCGGCCACGACGAGGCGCTGGAGAGCTTCGCTGAGCAGGCGCAGGCACTGGCGGACGGGGGCGTCGACCTGCTGGTGCTTGAGACGTTCTTCGCACTCGATGAGGCGCTGTGGGCGGTGGAGGCGGTGCGCGC
>JBMFHK010000119.1:0-6809 GCA_049976865.1 Solirubrobacteraceae bacterium
ACGCGCTAAGCCGCCCCGCGCCGCAAAAGTGCGAAACCCGAGATTTTCCTACCAGCAGTGCTAAAAGCCGGGGGCTACATGCCGGAACCGTCTATGCCGGCGGGCTCGGCGGAGGGTGCACAACCCCCCGCCGGTGCCAGGGCCGGATCAGCGACCACACAGGCTGCGCGCAAGCATTTCACCACCCGGAGCCAGAGTGCTTCGACCCGCTGGATGAGGATGACTTCACGGCCGCCGCCGAGCCGGATGCGCCGAGGAGCTTCCAGGTGCCGCCGAAGCTTTTGATCCCCTGGCCGTAGGCGATGTCGGCCTGGCCGTCGCCAGCGTACCTGTAGAGCGGATGCGCAGCCAGTACGAGCTGGTTGAAACCATTGTGGTGCCAGACGGTCAGCTTGGCATGGATGCCGCTAGCAAGGCTGGCGTGCTTGCTCGCTGACGTCGCCGGCGGCCAGAGACTGTGACAGCTGCTGCTGGTGCACAGCGGGTGGCGGGTGCTGGCGCCGGTCAGCATGTACAAGGGGTCTCCGCTGGCTGTAACCAGCGCCTCAGTTTTGACGGTCTTTCCGCCAGCGCTAAAGGACACCTTCGCCAGCTTGATGACCACGGCCTTTGACACGCTGCCGCGACGGTGCGTGGGACGGTGTGTGGCTCTGCCCTGCGCGACCGCGGCGGACAGTCCGCCGGTGATCAGCGCTGCGAGCGCAAGCGCGCCCAGCATACGCTGTGCAAGTCTGAGTCCTTGTCTCATGTCAACTCTCCCTCATTGATTGCCGATGTTGGCCCGGTTGTGGGCCTTACCTGAACCAGACGCCACGGGCCGCACATTTCTTCCCGGCCTTGCCGCGCGCCGCGGGGCCGGATCTGGCGGCGACGGCGGCTGGCTCGCCTTCGGTGCCCACAACCGGCGGCTGCGCGGGTGTGGAGGTGTGGTTGAGGGCTGTGCGCAGCCGGGGCACGGATCGCCCCGTATCCTGGGTCATTGCACCGATGAGTGAGCAGCATGAGCTCAACCCCGAACGGCTCGGTGATCACATTGATCGGCTTTACCGAGCGGCCTGGGGTCTGTGCGGCTCCCGTGAGGATGCCGAGGACCTGGTGCAGGAGACCTTCGTGCGCGTGCTGGGTCGTCCGCGCTTGCTCCATTCTCAAGATGAGCTTGGCTACCTGTTGCGTGTTCTGCGCAACACCTACATCAGTGATCTGCGTTACGCGGCGCGCCGTCCCCGCCGGGCGGATCTGGATGTGGATCAACTGATGGCCGTTGACGAGCGCAGCCCTGATCCGGAGGCGAAGCTGATGGTCGGCGCTCTGTACGGGGCGATCTCATCTCTGCCAGCCGCATTCCGCGATGCGGTCGTGGCGGTGGATCTGGTTGGTCTGTCCTATCGCGAAGCGGCCCGGGCGCTCAGGGTGCGTGAGGCGACGCTGACCACTCGCCTGTATCGTGGCCGTAAGCGCCTGGTTGAGCTTCTGGCTGACCAGTGACCCAGCGGGCCGCCTGACGCTCGGCGCTCTGGGCGAGCGTCCAGAGCGCGGCGACCGAAGCCGTGGAGCTTGACAGCACACAGGTGTGTCCGGCCTGCGGCCAGATGACGCTGACCTGCCCAGCCTGCCGTCTGACCACGTAAGTCCGGCCAGCCGCAGAACTGCCGGCCAACACCGGGCCAGTCACGATCGAGTAGGCCAGCAGGTTGCGTCCGTGTCGGTAATACACGGTCAGCACCCGCCGACCGTCAACCAGGTCACTGCGTCGGCCGGTGGCGGTCCAACCAGCGTCGGCTTGCCAGTCGGGGAAGTGCACGGCACCCACGTGCACCCTCAGCAGTGAGCGTGGATGGGCCCTGTCAGGCAACGGCGCCGACCCGGTAGCCGGGCGCGCAGCCAGCGCTACCACGGCTGCCAGCGATGGCGTGGTCGTGCCGGCGACCAGCACCGTGGCGGTTACCGCAGCGGTCACGGTGGCGGCTGCCGCGGCAATCACCGTGGTCAGACGCGCCTTACGGCTCGGCCGCAGCTGGGCGGAACTCTGTAAGGCTTGGATTTCCGCGCGCAGCGTCGCGGGCGCTCGGGTCTCTTCCCGCACGGCCCTCAGCAGGTCGAGCACCCGCCGTTCACGCTCGGCCTCGTCATGATCGATGTTCACCGCTGATCACCCACTGATACCCGAACAGTACGGACGCCGAAAGACTCCGGGACCTTCCCGCTTGCATAACGCTCTGCCACCGGGAGCTAAACCGACGCGGCCTGAATATGCGCCAGTGGGATCGCTTGGGAAACCTCTAACCTGCGCACGGGGGCTTGCCTTATAAGAACCGTCAGAGCGTAGAAACCGTGGAATCTTTGCAGAGCGTTTTTGCTGGTGCTTGGACGCTTGACCGGCAGTCCAGTGTGCCTGCCTACGAGCAGATCGCCCAGCGCGCAAGTGCGCTCATCGAGTCCGGTCGGCTGAGGGTTGGCGACCGCCTGCCGGCGGAGCGCGACCTGGCCAGCTGGGTTGGCGTCAGCCGGATGACGGCTCGCGCGGCGCTCGCATCCCTGGCCCACCGGGGGCTGGTGGAGCGGGATGTTGGCCGCGGGACGTTCGTGGCCAGCGCCAAGCTTGAACACGACTTGGGCAACTTCCGTGGCTTCACCGACATGATCCGTCGTCAGGGCCGCTCCCCAAAGGCCCGCATCAGGTCGCTGGAAAGAACGTCTGCGCCAGAGCCGGTGGCGGGAATGCTGGAGGTTGCGCCGGGTGCACAGGTGTTCAGGATCCAACGGCTGCGCTTTGCCGATGACGAACCCGTCACCCTGGAGGATTCGTGGATCCCGGCGGACCGCTTTCCAGATCTTTTGGACCAGGATCTGCGCGGATCACTGTATGAGCTCATGCGGGATGTCTACGCCGCATCGCCGGCGCGCGCGCAGGAGAGTCTGGAAGCGGTCCTTGCCGACGCGGTTCAGGCGTCGGCACTGAACGTGGCGGTCGGTTCGGCGCTGATGCTCGTCACCCGTGTCGCACGCGCCCGTGACGGCCTGCCGGTTGAGTTCGCCCGTGACCACCACCGCGGTGACCGGGCTCGTTTCACCGTCGAGCTGGCCACCAACCTCCGCCCGCGTGCAGAATAACGGGCGCCGAGTCGCGCTGGGGGCTGAAGCAAAGCCAGCTGACCAGCCGTGGCGGGGCAGGTTGAGCGCCGGGTTCAATCGGGGCGCCGAGCCTCGCTGAGCCAGTGCTCAAAGGCGGGGCTGTCAAACTCCAGCACGGCCCGATCGTACTTCTCAAGCCCCCATGACCAGAAGTCAAACTCAAGCTCTGACGCGCCATCCTGGATCGAGGCCCAGAGCATCCAGCCATACTTGGAGATCAGTCCCCACAACCGCGCCCGCGCGACCTTGTGGCGCAACGGACGCCCGTAGTACGCAGTTACCAGCTCTTCCAGCTGCGCGACTGATAGGCCAGACTCGCTCCACAGGTTGCCGAGCTCAAAGCAGGGGTCGTTGTTGCCTGAGTACTCGTAATCGATCAGATGAAAGCCGTGGTCTCCACCGGCGATCAGGTTTGCGGCCAAGAGATCGTTGTGGCATGGGACCGTGCCCTCATCCTGCACGGCCAGGGCGTCTCGGATCGCCTGGACCTGGGGTCCGAACTGCTCATAGCGATCGGGCAGCCTAAAGCCACGTGTGTGCACAAGCTCCAGGTAACTGGCCTGCAGCTCGAACATGTTGAAGTCACTCAGGAATCGGCGAGCGGTGTGCAGCCGCGCGCAGCTGCGCGCGGCTGCCTGCATGTAGCGACCCTCCCGCAGCTTGTGCGGAGTCATCACCTCGCCAGGCAGAAAGCCAAACACCATCGCGCTCTGCGCAGGCAGGTAGGCAACCACCGGCGCCCCGATGCCAACCTCGGCTGCACGCCGTGAGTTCTCATATTCGTTCTCACGGCTGATCGACAGCAGACCGGAATCGTCGGTCCAGCGTCTCACCACATAGCTGCCAAGGTCGGTTGTCACCTTGTGGTTGACGTTGGTCAAGCCGCCGGGCAGCTCAGACACGATCCTTTGCGGCCGTGCCAGCTCCGGCACCAGTTCGATGATCTCCTCAACCGAGCTTTTGATCGTCATGCGCTCGTCCGCCGCTTCGATCCCATGCGCCCCCTCCCAGAGTGGTATAGGCCAAGGCTAGCTCAAGCCATGTATGAATTGCCACAAGAGTACGTCCTTGTGTCGCCCGCGCAAACCACAGGCCGCGTCTGAACTAATTCGGACCAGCTCTTAACGGCGCGGCGCACCGATCCAGGAAAGTTCACTTGACTGGCGGCACACGCTGGCATAAGCTTGCGCCCGTGCGGATGGCCTATACCAATCCCGGTGACCATCCGCGCGCAGCCCAGCCTGCCGCGGGACACTGACACACCCTGCGGCTCAACACAGAAAGGTGAGCATGATGGCGCGTCCTCGTAACCTTCCCGATCGCGCACGGATCGTGATCATCGGCGGTGGCGTCGGGGGGACGTCCATCGCCTACCACCTGGCCAAGCTTGGCGAGCGTGACGTCATCCTGGTTGACCGCAACGAGCTGACCAGCGGATCAACCTTCCACTCGGCGGGACTGGTCGGGCAGCTGCGCGGTTCAGTGACGCTCACGACGATGATGATGTACAGCGTCGATCTCTACCGGCGCTTGGCCCAGGAGACAGACACCGATCCGGGCTGGGTTGAGTGCGGCGGGCTACGGCTGGCGTGCACGCCTGAGCGCGAGCAGGAGCTTGACCGCCAGGTCGCCTGGGCTCGCACCTTCGGCCTGCCGCTTGAGCGGCTCTCCCCGCGGGAGGCCCAGGAGCTGTTCCCGCTGATGGTGACCGACGGAGTGCGCGCCGCATCCTACCTGCCGACGGACGGCTACCTGGACCCGTCACAGCTGACCTACGCGCTGGCCGACGGGGCCCGCAAGGGCGGTGTTGAGATCTTCACCCACACGCGCGTGACCGGTATTGACGTGCGTGATGGCAGGGTTCGCGGGATCTCAACAGAGCAGGGGGACATTGAGGCTGAGATCGTCGTGAACGCAGGCGGCATGTTCGCGGCGGAGATCGGGCGGATGGCGGGCGTGAGAGTTCCGATCGTGCCGTTCGCCCACGAGTACCTGGTCACACAGCCGTTCCGTGAGCGCGACGGCAAACATCTTGCAACCATGCGGGACCCTGACAACCTCGTCTACTTCCGGGAGGAGGGCGGCGGCTTGGTGATGGGCGGTTACGAGCGCCACAGTGCCCCGTGGGCGCTGGACGGGAACCTGGTCGACAGGATCCCACCAGACTTCAACGGCCGGCTGCTGGAGGAGGACTGGCCACGCTTTGAGGAGATCATCGAAGGCTCGCGTCGGCGCGTGCCGGTGATGGATGAGATCACCGTTACCAAGCTGATCAACGGGCCTGAGGCGTTCACCCCTGACAACGAGTTCTGTTTGGGCGAGAGTGACGTGCGCGGCTTCTTTGTGGCTGCCGGGTTCTGTGCGCACGGTCTGGCCGGCGCGGGCGGGATCGGCAAGGTGATGGCCGAATGGATCCACTCTGGCGAACCGTCGATGGACCTGTGGGAGATGGACATCCGCCGGTTCGGGTCCCACTACCGGTCGCCGTCCTACACGCTCAAGCGCGCCAAGGAGAACTACGAAACCTACTATGACATCCGCTACCCCGGGCACGAGCGTCAGGCCGGCCGGCCGCTGCGCGTGTCAAGCGCCTATGACTGGCACGACCAGCACGGCGCCGCGTTTGGCGAGAAATCCGGCTGGGAGCGCGTCAACTGGTATGAGCACAACGCGGCCGCCGGGGATGAGTCGCTGCGACCCCGCGGCTGGGCAGGGATGCACTGGTCTCCTGCGATCGGCGTGGAGCACCGTGCCGCCCGTGAGACGGTTGGGCTCTTTGACGAGTCGTCGTTTGCCAAGCTGGAGCTCGCCGGCCCCGGCGCCGCGGATCTGCTCGAGCATCTCTGTGACAACCGTGTTGCCCGTGACGTCGGCCAGATCACCTACACGCAGATGCTCAACAGTCGCGGCGGCATCGAGTGCGACTTCACGGTCACACGCGTGGAGACCGAGCTTTTTCAGATCGTCACCGGCACCGCGTTTGGCAACCACGACGCAAGCTGGATCCGCCGCCACCTGCCTGACGACGGGACGGTCACGCTGACCGATGTCACCTCGCGCTGGGCGTGCTTCTGTCTCTGGGGCCCGCGGGCGTACCAGGTGCTCAACCCGTTGACCCCTGACCCGCTGGACTTTGGCTACATGCGCATGCGTGAGATCACCGTTGGGGACGTTCCCGTCCGCGCCCTGCGCGTGACCTATGTCGGTGAGGCCGGCTGGGAGCTTTACTGCCCCACCGAGTACGGCGCTGGTCTCTGGCGGACGCTGTGGGAGTCAGGCCAGGAGCATGGGATCGTGGCCTGCGGGTACAAGGCGATTGACTCGCTGCGCCTGGAGAAGGGCTACCGCGCCTGGGCGTCGGACATCACGCCGGACGAGACGCCCCTGCAAGCCGGCCTGGACTTCTGTGTCCGCGACGACAAGGAGTTCATCGGCGCTGCGGCGCTGCGCGCCCAGGACGTCTCCTCCCGGCAGCAGCTGCGCTGCGTTCTTTTGGCTGATCCGCGCTCAGTGGCGCTCGGCAACGAGCCCGTCTCCATCGACGGCGAGGTGGTTGGGCGGGTGACCAGCGGCGGCTACGGCTACACGGTTGAACAGTCGATCGCCTACGCGTACCTGCCAGCCAGCACCACCGTGGGTACGAAGGTCCAGATCGACATCTTCGGCCAGTGGGTGGA
>JBMFHK010000120.1:0-6665 GCA_049976865.1 Solirubrobacteraceae bacterium
GACGGCGCACGGCGGCTACGACATCATGTGATGTCAGTCCAGGCGGCTTGTCGTAGAGCAGCAGGCCGTCAGTGCTCTCGGTGGCTGTCACAGTTCCGCACTCAGGTTCGCAAGCTGCGCCCCGAGTTCGGTACGCAGAAACTCGATCAGATCGTTCCAGGGAAGCGACGTGCTGAACCCCGCTGCGGCGCGGTGACCGCCGCCACCCTGCATCCGAGCGATAGCGGATACGTCGATCCGGCCGTCGCTGGCGCGCAGCGAAACCTTCCGCTGCCGGGCGCCGTCGGCGGCAACCGCCGGCTCGCCATCCCCGGTCAGGCGGTCACGAACCAACGCCGCCACCAGCACGCCCCGCACGGCCCGCAGGTGGTCAACGACACCCTCGGTGTAGCTCGGCTGCGCACCGGTCGCCGCAAAGTCTTCAACCTGCAGCTGAGTGGCGATCAAACGACCGTCGTCATATCGCTCAGCGTTGGCGAGCCCTTGCGCAAGCAGCGCGAGCTTGGCGAACGGCACGTCCTCATAGACCTGCTGGTAAATCGCATGCGCGTCTATCCCCAGATCGATGAGCTCGGCCGCCATTTGATGCGCGCGCGGCCCGGTGTTGGCATACATGAAGCAGCCCGTGTCGGTGATCAAGCCGACATAGAGCGCCTCAGCACAGACCCGTGACAGCTCGACGCCAAGGCCGGCCGCCAAGTCCCAGACGATCTCCGCAGTGCAGGACGCATCCGCATCGACATAGTTGGTGGTCCCGAACAGCGTGTTGTCGTGGTGGTGGTCGATATTCACGACACGCTCCCAGCCATCCCGGGAGCGCAAAGCCATCGCTCCCGGGTTGCGATCGACGTTGCCACAGTCCAAAAACACAATGGTTCGCTCATCAACGTCTCCAGGCGGCTGCGAGACAAGCTCGTCCATCTCAAGAAAGCGGTACTCATAGGGCAGTGGAAGGTCCTCGGCGGCGACGAACATCAGGCAGTCCTGACCAAGCGCGCGCAGAACATAATGCATGCCGACCAGCGACCCGAGCGCATCCCCATCGGGGTTCTCGTGGGTGACGACGATCGTCTTGCTGGCCGCCTTCAGAGCCGCCAGCGCCGCGTCCCGTCCGCTCTGAACCTGACTGGACGTTCTCTCTAGGCTGCTCACTGTTCCTCCGGAGGCCGTGCCTCGGACGCCGCTTGGCTGAGCACCTCGCCAAGTAACTGCGTTACCCGCATGCCTCGATCGACAGACTCGTCGTACTCAAACTTCAGCGTGGGCGTGTGTTTGAGGCGCAGAGCCGAGCCCACCCGGCTCTGCAAAAAGCCGTGTGCTGACTGCAGAGCTTCCAGACTGGCTTGGCGCTGCTCATCATCGCCAAGCACACTCACGTAGACGTGCGCGTGACGCAGATCAGAGCTTGTCTTGACACCCGTCAGGGTCACAAATCCAAGTCTCGGATCCTGGAGGTCTCTGCCGATAGCTTCACCCAAGACTTCGCGCACGGCTTCGTCCACGCGGCGCATCCTTGATCCAGGCATCGTAGAGACCATCCAGATAGAGAGCGCTGCGCTCAGACAAGCGCGCGTTCAACCTGCCGCGTGGTGAATGCCTCAAGAGTGTCGCCCTCTTTAACATCGGCGTAGTCCTTTAACACCACGCCGCACTCATATCCGCTGGCAACTTCCCGCACGTCATCGTTGAAACGCCGCAGCGACGCAATCTCACCCGTGTAGATGACCATGCCGTCGCGGACCAACCGGACCCTGTCGCCACGCGTGAGCTTGCCTTCCAGCACGTGCGTTCCAGCGATTGTGCCGACCCGTGAGGCTTTGAAAATCTGCCGCACCTCAGCGCTGCCCACGCCCTCCTCAACCTCTTCCGGAACAAGCATCCCCTGCATTGCGGAGCGCAGCTCCCCGATCGCCCGGTAGATCACGGCGTAGTGGCGGATCTCAACGCCCTCACGCTCAGCCACCGAGCGAGCGTCGCCAACCGGCCGTACGTTAAAGGCCATGATCACGGCGTCTGAGGCGGCGGCAAACATCACGTCTGACTCCGTCACACCACCCACGGCGCCGCGGATCACGTTGACCGAAACCTCGTCCTGGGGCAACTTGTCGATCTCATCCTTGATCGCTTCCAGCGAGCCGGCGACATCCGTCTTGATGAGCAGGTTGAGCTCTTGCAGACCGCTGCCGAAGATGTCTTCCAGTGAGATGCGCTTGCCGCGTTGACGAGCCAGCGACTCGGTCTTCAGGCGGTTGGCACGTTCACCGGCGAGCTGCCGCGCCCGACGGTCATGCTCGACTACCCGTACGTGCTCACCGGCCTCCGGCACGCCGTCGAAACCGAGCACTTCAACCGGCTCACCGGGCCTGGCCTGCGTAACCCGGGCACCCTTGAAGTCATGCATCGCCCGCACGCGACCCCAGTGCGCCCCTGCCACCAGCGCATCGCCGACCTCCATGGTTCCGCGCACGATCAGGATCGTGACGACCGGCCCGCGGCCTGGATCGAGCTTGGATTCGATGACGGTCCCTGAGGCCGGCGCGTCGGGGTTGGCGCGCAGCTCCATCAGTTCCGCCTGCGCGACGATCGTGTCCAGCAGGTCCGTCAGCCCCTCGCGGCTCTTGGCAGACACATCCACAAAGTCCGTGTCGCCAC
The DNA here is from genome assembly GCA_049976865.1 of Solirubrobacteraceae bacterium. Lineage (GTDB taxonomy): Bacteria > Actinomycetota > Thermoleophilia > Solirubrobacterales > Solirubrobacteraceae > Palsa-465. The sequence continues at coordinate 2,653 of JBMFHK010000120.1, forward strand.
TCCATTCGACCGGCTGCAGGCCCAGCTGTGACATCTCGGTGCGCACGCGGATCGGGTCGGCGCCCTCCTTGTCAATCTTGTTGACGGCGACGATCATCGGCACGCCAGCGGCCTTGGCATGGTCGACGGCCTCCTGTGTCTGAGGCTTGACCCCGTCGTCGGCGGCAACCACGATCACCGCCACGTCGGTCACGCGGGCACCGCGTGCACGCATCGCCGTGAAGGCCTCATGACCGGGCGTGTCAAGAAAAGTTACGGTGTAGCCATCGTGATTGACCTGGTAGGCGCCGATGTGCTGCGTGATCCCGCCAGCCTCGCCGGCAGCCACCTGCGTCTTGCGGATCGCATCAAGAAGCGACGTCTTGCCATGATCCACATGACCCATGATCGTCACGACCGGGGCGCGGCGGACAAGATCGGCCTCGGCGTCATTGAAGGTCGTCTCCACAGCGGTCTCGTCCTCGGCATGAACGATCTCAACCTCCCTGCCAAGCTCGGCGCCGAGCAGTTCGATCGTGTCGTCGCTGAGCGTCTGCGTCTGGGTCCTCATCTCCCCCAGCTCCATCAGCTTCTTGACCACCTCGGGGACGCGAACATCAAGGTATTCAGCGACATCCTTGACAGTCGAGCCGGAGTTGATCCGGATCACATCAGGAGCCGCCGACTGGTTCTGTGCGGGACGCGATTCCGCCTCCTCGTCATAGACGCCGCGCCGCCTGCGGCCACGCCGCTGCCGTCGCGGTTGCTGCGCGGGACCGCCGCCCGTTGTCCCCGCCGCGGGAGCACGGCGAGAAGCCTGCGCGTCAATCACCACTCGCCGACGACCGCCAGCGTTGCCGGGTGCGCGCTCGCCTTGCAGGGAGTCACGGTTGGGCCGCTGCTTGTGATCAGCACCTTGGACAGTGCCGCCGGCAGAGGGTTCGTGCCCGGCTGGGGAACCGCCGGCAGAGGGTTCGCGCCCGGCTGGGGGGCTGCCGGACGCGGGCCGCGCCGACGCCGGTCCCGCTGGACCGGCGTCGGAACGACCACCACCAGCGGTCCGTTCCGTCACACGACCGGCTCCTGAGCCACGCGGCTCACCAGCGGCGCTGCGGGCCGGAGCAGCACCACCGCTTTTCCCTGCCGCGCGATCACTGCGTCGCTCAGCACCAGCCCGTCCACCGTCCTGTTTTGGCTGCGCATCCGTGGCGCTACCGCTGGCAGCCGCCTGCGTGGCGGCCGGACGCTGTTTCGGGGTCTCTGGCGCGATCTTTGGCATCTGGCTCTCAGTGTAGAAGTGGGTGTTGGCTGCGCAGCGGGACTGACGGCCGTCTAGGAATCGGCCTGTACCTGGTCTGAGCCGGTTCCGGCCAGCGCCTGGTGCGCTTCGATCCCGCAATACCTCGACCCGGACAGCGCCGCATTCGGGCAGCGGCGTCCGTTTGAAAGGATCGCGTGGCAGCGGCCGCTGGTCTCCTCCTCCTCAAATTCCGTATCCGCGTCCTCATCCGCAAAGTCGGTTTCAGACCGGATGTCGATCCGCCACCCCGTCAGGCGTGCGGCCAGGCGGGCGTTCTGACCTTCACGGCCGATCGCCAGTGAAAGCTGGTCATCAGGAACGATCACGGTGGCCTGCTTGGCCTCATCGTCGACCAGCACCTCGCGCACACGCGCGGGTGAAAGTGCCTTGGCTACAAACCGTGCCGGTTCGTCGTTGTAGGGGATGATGTCGATCTTCTCGCCGCGCAGCTCCGAGACAACCATGCGCACGCGTGAGCCACGTGGACCGACACAGGCGCCAACCGGATCCACGCCGTCAACGTGGGAAACGACCGCGATCTTGGACCGATAGCCGGGTTCACGCGCCACGTTGGTGATCTCGACGAGCCCGTCGGCTATCTCCGGCACCTCAAGCTCAAACAGCGATTTGATCAGCTCCGGGTCGCGGCGCGAGACGATGATCGAAGGCCCCTTCGTCGAGTTGGACACGTCTTTGATTACCGCTTTGATCCGCTGCGAATGGTCGTAACGCTCGCCATCAACCTGCTCGGACTTGGGCAACAGTGCCTCCACCCGTTCACGCAACTGCACGAGCGTGTAGCGGGAGTCCGACTGCTGGACGATGCCGGTGATCAGCTCACCAACGCGATCCCGGTACTCCTCATACATCATGTCGCGCTCGGCCTCGCGGATCCTTTGGAGTATCACCTGCTTGGCTGTCTGCGCCGCGATGCGCCCGAAGCCTTCGGGCGTGACATCCTGCGTCTCGATCTGATCCTCGTACTCCTTGAGCTTCTCAAGGTCGATCTCGGGTTCGGCCGGCTCGCGCATCTCACCGGTCTCCGGATCCACGGACGGCTCCTGGTCGGTGGTCGATGCGACCAGCAGATGCTCCTCCAACTCTGGCGGGATCTTCAGCTCCCAAACCGTGAAGTCACCCGTCTCCCGGTCCATCTGTACCCTCGCGTACGGAGCCGACCCAGGTGTCTTTTTGTAGGCCGACAGCAACGCATCCTCAAGCGCCTGCATCAGCGTCTCGGCGGAGATGTTCTTTTCGGCGGCCAGACCGCGGACGGCATCAAGGATCTCTTTCGACATCGGTCCTCTCTCAGTCACCAGGTACAAGGTTGGAGCGGGCTATCCGCACGTAGGGGATCGTCACGATCCCTTCAGGCACAGCGACCGTGACCCCATCATCGGAGGCATCGACCAGCTCGCCCGTGACACTGACCAGACGCTTGGCGTCGGGGGCTCTCCCGTCGCGGAGTTCACGCAACCGCAGGCGCACGTGCCTGCCCACAAACCGACGGAAGTGCTGTGGCTTGGTGAGCGGGCGGTCCGGGCCCGGAGAGGAAACCTCCACGGTGTAGTGTTCGCGGTAGGTTTCAAGCAGGCTGGTCACCTGCTCACAGTGAGCCAACGTGACGCCATCGGGATGATCGATGAAAACACGCAGAGTGTCCCCGGATACGACCTCCGCCAAGAGCAGCTCCACGTCCGGCGCCCCGCTGGCCAGCAGCGCGCCGATGTCAGAATTGATGGTTGTCAGCTTGGTCTCGGAAGGCATCTTGGTCATAAAAAAAGCGGGCGAGCGCCCACTTCCGGTACCGCTACCGGGTTTGCCCCGGCAATACAGAAGTTGTGCCGGTTAGCGTAGCACCGATGCGGGGCTACGGCTGCCGGTCGGCGGCCGCCTTGGCCTGGTCGCGGTAGGCCCGATAGTCGGCCCGCTGGGGCTGCATAAAGGCTGCCAGCGTGAGCGGCTTGCGGGCCTCCGCGTGCCGGCCCAGCAGCTGCAGGCAGCGCCCCCAGCAGAACAGCGCGTAGTCATTGGTGGGCGCATGCGTGACGACCGACTCAAACTCCAGCGCCGCCTCCGAGTACTCCTGCATGTAAAAGAGCGCACGGCCAAGCGCCTCACGGATCGACGTGCTGCGCGGTGAAAGGTCTCGGGCGCGGCGCAAGGGTACCGCTGCCTGGTGATAATGGCCGCCGGCAAGCAGCTCGGACCCGCGGCTGAACAGCTCATAAACATCTTCCATAAGCAGGGGCCATTGTAGGCACCCAAACAACCGCTCCGTGACTGCAACCGGCCTGGCGCTCAGCTGACCAGATGGCCGCCGCCGCTGCTGCTTTGCCAGCGATCGTGCCTGGCGCAACGCAAGCGCACGTCGGCACAAAGTCACTCACGGCGCGGTGCGCGTAAGCGCACGACCTCCTCAAGTACGGCCTCGGCAACCGTCTGCTTGAAGCTCTTGGGAATGACCCGCTCAAGGCCGTCAGCGCCGATGATCACCACCTCGTTGTGCGTGGCGTCAAAGCCGATGTCCTGGCGGGAGATGTCGTTGACAACAATCGCGTCAATCCGTTTTCTCGCAAGCTTCTCACGCCCCAAGGCAAGCGCTGCGGGCCCGTGCTCAGCCGCGAAGCCGACCAGCGTCTGACCGGGTCGTCTGCGCGCGGCCAGCGATGCGAGCACATCCTCGGTCGGTTCCAGCAGGATCGACGTTGGCATCTCCGGCCCGCTCTTCTTG
>JBMFHK010000121.1:0-6601 GCA_049976865.1 Solirubrobacteraceae bacterium
TCGCGCACGGCGACCGGGACGTTCGTGATCTCAAAGCGACCGACCTCGCGGCGGGAGAGGCGGCCGCCGAGGCGCTTGAACGCCTGGCGAAAGGCGCCCTCGATGTAGTGGGGCTGAAGCCGGCGGGCGCGAGCGTCGTCCATCTCACGTCGCAGACGCGCGATGTCAATCGTGCGCATGTGCTCGGTGGCGAGCGCCTGGGCTTCGAGCAGCTCCGGGATCCCGTGTGTGACGGTCTCATCGATCACGAGCTGCATCTCCAGGCGCCGCTCGGGCTGCTCGCCGTAGCGGATCGCGTCGATCAGCAACTTGCGCAACGGTGTGCCAGCGAACGCCGGGCCGAGCACATCAAAGACCTTGCCGCCGTAGGCCTCACGCTGCTCCTCGATCTTCTGAAGCAGGCGCATGAAGACATCGCCCTCACGGGTGTTCTCGGCGACAAGGTTCCACAGGCGACAGACCTCGAGCTGGCCGATGCGGTGGATGCGGCCGAAACGCTGCTCGATTCGGTTCGGGTTCCACGGCAGGTCGTAGTTGACCATCAGGTGCGCGACCTGGAGGTTCAAGCCCTCACCGGCGGCATCGGTGGCGATCAGCACCTGGCAGTCAGGGTTCCAGGTGAACTCCTCGACGATCGCGCGGCGCTCAGCGCGGCGCACACCGCCGTGGATCGCCAGCACCGCTTCAGGACGACCGAGCACCGTGCTGATCCGCTGCTGCAGGTAGTTGAGCGTGTCGCGATGCTCGGTGAAGATGATCAGCTTGCGGCGCTGCTTGGCGTTGCCGTCGCTCTCACCAGCGGTGGTAGCGAGCGTTTCATCCTCCAGGATCGTGCGCAGCTCGATCCACTTGCGGTCGGTGTCAGACAGACGCACCTTGCGCGCCAACGCAGTCAGATCTCTGAGGTCAAGCAGCTCGGCATCAAGCTCCTGGATCGTCTGGGCGGCGGTCGCGGCGTCGACCAGCTGCTCCTCGGCGTCCTCGAGCTCCTCAGCCGTGTACTCATCATCATCGAAGTCGTCGTCGATCTCAGGCACATCACCGCTGTCGACCTCGGCTGTTGCCCTGCCAGCGGCCAGCTCCTGTTTGCGGCGCTCCAGCCGCTCGGTGCGACGCTCAAGCGACCGAAGGATCGCCTCAGGGCTCGACGCGAGGCGGCGCTGAAGCACCGTGAGCGCAAAGCCGACGGTGTTGCGGCGCTTGCCGCTGAGCTCATCCGCACGGTTCATGCCGTGCCTGACATATGCGGTCACCTGCTCATAGAGCTCCTGCTCGAGCTCGGAGAGCTCGTAGGGAACCGTCTGGGCGATCCGCTCGGGAAACAGCTTCTTGCCCTCAAAGGTGAGCAGATCCTCCTTGACCATCCGCCGCATCAGCCCCGAGGTATCGATCGTATGGATCTTCTCGTCGTAGCGGCCCTCGAAGACGTCCTCGTCCAGAAGCGTCAGGAACAGCTGGAAGTCCTGCTCGATCCCCGAATGCGGCGTCGCGGTCATCAGCAGAAGATGGCGCGCGTGGTCACGCAGCAACTCACCGAGCTGAAAGCGCTTGGTCTTCTTCAGCTCCGCGCCGAAGTAGTGCGCACCCATACGATGCGCCTCATCGACGACGACCAGATCCCACTGGCTCTTGGCCAGCTCGTCGAGCAGCAGCTCGTTGCGTGAGAGCTGATCCATCCGCGCGATCAGCAGTGGGTGCTGATCGAAAACCGAGCCACCGAACGGACTCTCAGCCAGCTGGGTGCTGAAGATCTCAAAGCGCAGCCCGAATTTGAAGAACAGCTCGTCTTGCCACTGATCGACAAGGCCGCCAGGAGCAACGATCAAACAGCGGCGGACATCCTCGCGCAGCACCAGCTCTTTGATGAAGAGACCAGCCATGATCGTCTTGCCGGCGCCGGGGTCATCCGCCAGCAGGAACCTGAGCGGGCGGCGCGGAAGCAGCTCACCGTAGACGGCGCGCAGCTGGTGCGGGAGCGGCTCGATGTCTGAGGTCGTGACCGCGAGCATCGGATCCCAAAGCCCCGCGAGCTTGATGCGCTGGCACTCGGCGACCAGTCGGAAGTCCTCCCCTGAGGCGTCGAACGGCCGTCCCTCCGGGTTTGCGACGCTCAGGCGCTCCGCATCCGCGCGAGAAAAGATCCGCTGGGCGACATCACCCGCCGCAGTCTCGTAGAACAGCTTGACCACATCTGGACCTTGCGGCTGAACCGCCACGAGGGAGACAAGCTCTCCCGGCACGACGCCTTGCAAGCGCTGCCCGTCTGTCAGATCTTCGAGCCTCAATGCCACCCCAGCCCGGAACCATAGCGGCAAGAGGCGCCGGAGCGGAAATGTGAGCAGAGGTGATGGGCTTGATCGGCCATGGCGCAGGGGCAAGCCGATACTTGATCCCGTGGGGGGTCAGGACGGGCCGGCACCCACGCGATCGCGTGCAGCGCTGGCGTCGGGGAATAGGTGGAACGTCGCCATCGCGATAGCGAGCTCCGGTCGGGCCGTGAGGCGAAAGCACTAGTCTCTGACGGGCTGGACGGTGAGTTGATCGAACGCTGCGAACCCCTGCAAATAGCGCATCCATCGTGACTGATCTCTAATTGGTTACGCTGGCAGGCGAACCGTGGAGAGCGTCTACCAATGCCTTGTGTAGCCCGAACCCCGAAGGCGAAGACCCTCACGGGAGTCGCGGCATGAGCGCACCTACTGACAGCGGGGCGCACTATTACGCAACCGATCTGCAGGTTCATACTCCCCGAGACGCAAACTGGAAGGGCCCGAAAGCGACAACGCCCGGTGAGCGCAAGGCCTACGCCGAACGGTTCGTTGCTCACTGTCGTCAGATCGGTTTGCAAGCCGTCGCGATAACGGATCACCACGATCTTCTTTTCGCCCCGATCATCAGAAAGGCAGCGCAAGACGAGCGCGACGCAGCCGGTGATCCGCTGCCCGCCTCGCAGCAGCTTATTGTCTTTCCCGGAGTCGAGCTAACGCTGGCACTCGGCCGACAAGCTCTCCTTGTTCTCGACGCACATTTTCCGGATGACCGCTTATCGGGCGTCATTCAAGCGTTAGCTATCACCGCAACCGACTGTGGTCAGTCGACGTTGTCCGACGTTGTGCCGCTCGAACACATCAAATCCTTTGCCGAGCTTCACGAAAAGCTTGACGAGCACCTGTGGCTTAAGGACCACTACATCGTCTTGCCGAATGTCACTGATGGCGGACTCGGAACCATCCTGCGTAAGGGCATGCAAGCCGAGTACAAGCAAATGCCCTGTGTCGGTGGATACGTAGACGGACCTGTAAGCAATCTCGGAACAGGCAACCTGACGAAACTTGCCGGCGAAGACGCGGCATGGGGCAAGAAGCCGCTTGGGGTCTTCCAGACGTCCGATAGTCGCTCGGACGACTTCGCAACCCTTGGTAGCTCGATTACGTGGGTCAAATGGGCCGAGCCTACTGCCGAGGCGCTGCGTCAGGCGTGCCTAGGCCGCCAGTCGCGCATCGTCCACTCTCAGCCAGAGATCCCATCAGTCACGATCGAGCGCATATCGGTGTCGGCTAGTCGGTTCCTAGGCCCGATCGATCTCGCTTTCAACCCCCAATACACAGCGCTCATCGGTGGCCGCGGGACCGGCAAATCGACGATCCTCGATTATCTCCGGTGGGGCCTGTGCGACCAGGCTGCGGAAGCGGATGATGACGACTTGGCGAACCCTACAACTCGCCGCGAACGACTGATTGAGGACACTTTGAGATCGGTCCAAGGTCAGGTAAAAGTGCAATTCTCTGTCAACGACATACCGCACGTCGTTCGCCGCAATTCCGAGACGGGCGAGATCCTCCTCAAGGTAGGGGCAAACGAGTACTCCAAGGCTCGCGAGGACGACATCCGAGCTCTCCTCCCGATTCACGCTTACAGCCAGAAGCAGCTGAGCAGCGTTGCCCTACGGCTAGATGAACTCACCCGCTTTGTCACGGCTCCGATAAGGCGCGACCTAGATGGGATCGACGAGAAGATCGTCGAGGTGTCTGGCCGCTTCCGTGAGAACTACGCGCGAGTCCAGCGAGCACGAGATCTAGACGCGGCAATCGTCCGCCAGCGCCTTGCAGTCTCGTCGCTCTCCGAGCAGGCGGTCAACTTGCGTCAGGCGATGACCGATCTATCTGAGGCGGATCGCAAGACGCTTGAGGCTAAGCCTGGGTACGACGGGGTTGGAGTAGCAGAGACAAGCGCCCAGCAAGACCTAGACGAAGTCGAGACAGCCGCGAACGATCTGCTTACGACCGTCCAGCACTCCGTGGCGGAGCTTGAGCAGGAAGTACTGACACCCGAATCGATTCAGACGCAAGCCAAAGCCGTGAGAGATGCACGGCTCGACATCTTGCGCGCGATTGAAAAGCAGGCTGCGGCGGCAATCACGGAACTCGCGGATGCGCGGGCGCCAGAGTCGGCTCTCGCTAACGCGCAGACTGCTCTTACTTCGGCGCTAAACGGGTTTAACACGCGGTACGAAGAGGTCAAGAAACGATCGACCGCCCACGAGACACGCCTGACAGAGCTTGGAGCCGTCGAGCGTCGGGGTAAGGAGGCCGGCGGGCTGCTCGCCGCTCATGAGCGTGACAGGAAGGCGCTCGGCGATCCCTTGACTCGACACGCTGAATTGCGGAAAGAGCTCGTCGATCTTTACCGTGCGCGCTCAGTGCTGCTTACAAATGAGTGCGAGCGACTGACGACCCTCTCCGACGGACTTTTGAAGGCCACGATTAATCGTGGTCAGGGTCTCGATGGCGTCGAGCAGCGCTTTCGGGCATTTGTCCAAGGCTCCGGCGTGCGTGGAGCCCGGATCGACGAGCTGTTTCGAGCGCTGCGGTCGGAAACTGACCCACTCGAGACGTGGGAGACGACACTCGACGAGCTCGAGAAGCTCATGCTTCTCAGCCAAGATCAACCTTTGACCTCTGAACTCACTCCCACCCTGAGCAGGCTTGGCTTCGGAACAGCTGATCAGCAGCGAATTCAAGGGAGGTTGTCAGCCGACGCTTGGCTGGATCTGGTGCTGACCCCGGTGCGGGATGAGCCAACTTTCGAGTACCGGCGAAAGGAGCAGGAGTACATCGCCTTCAGTGCCGCTTCCGCCGGTCAGCAGGCGACGACGCTCCTTCGTGTGCTCCTGGCCCAAGGCGGAATGCCGCTGATCATCGATCAACCTGAAGAAGATCTTGATACTCAGGTGGTACAGGATGTGGTCGAGCAGATCTGGTCATCAAAGACGTCTCGTCAGCTGATCTTCGCGAGCCACAACGCCAACCTTGTTGTGAACGGCGACGCAGAGCTAGTTGTCGTCTGCGATTACAGGATCCAGGGCGATCAATCCGGCGGGAAGATCAGCCTCACCGGTGCCATCGACATCGAGGCCGTTCGCAAGGAGATCATCAAGATCATGGAAGGCGGCGAGAAAGCGCTCCTCCTCCGCAAGCAGCGCTATGGCGTCTGATTTGATGAGCGCCCAGCCGCGTCCGCCATGACGTGCTCTGTTCAGGTCAGATCGCTAGCTCCTGGAGGAGTGGGATTCTGCATCCAGCCGGGCAGCAGGCCAGCCGAGTGTCGAAGCCGGAACTCTTAGGCCGCCGAGCCGTTGGACGAGCCTGCACCACATCATCGCGCGCGGGTCAACGCGGTCGGATTGGCGGCTCGACGATGAGATGCTGGTGCACGTCATCGACGTGGTTGCCCCAGACGCCGTCGAATCTCGCACGGACGGTCCAGACAGAAGCACCGAGATTCCAGCCGCGGACGCTGAGAGTGAAGTCGTAGCGGCCGCCTGGTAGTTGATCCAATTCGGCTTGCGGCGGTAGAAAGAAGCCGGCGTCTTGGTTGGGGCCTGCATATCCGATCGCTGCTCGTCTCTTACCTTCGTCACCCATCCGCGTGATCCGGAGCAGATCCACGTCGAAAGTGCCGCCTGGCCCGATGTCGATTTGGCTGGTGCGCGACTGGCTCCACATGAGCGGAGCAATTAAAAGCGGCACCACCTGGTCATCGACTGACACCGCCTGAACGACCACCTCGACCGCCGATGCCGTGTTTCGGCCAGGGCGATTGGAGACCCGGAGAGTCGCGATCGCAAGCGATGCCGAGCCAGGCGCTCGGGTATCGCGGTTGAGCACTTGGACAACGCCCGGTCGCATCTCAAGCAGCGGACGACTGCGTCGTTCCCGGAACGGTCCGAGATAGAGCGCTACCACCACAGCTCCCACGGTGCCGACGGCCGTAAGCGCCGTCCAACCGCCCCACGTCCAGATTGTCGCGACCACGAGCAAACCGTAAGTCTCCGCACGGACGTTCCGGCTCAGCCCCGGCCTGCGATCGCTTCCGGGTTACGGGGAGGCGGAGCAGCGCTATCGCAAAGGCGACGATCAGCGCTGCCCGTCGCACCTGACTGCCTTATCAGGGCTCATGCTGAACGCCTTGCCTGATGAAGCCGCACCTCGAAGCCAGAGAGCGGACCGGGTGCAATCCCGGTCCGGTCGGGGCGGTCGTCATTGCTTTCCACTTGCTGCCGGAAGCGCTGTCGCGAGGAGTTCGGCGATCTCCGCCACCT
>JBMFHK010000122.1:0-6442 GCA_049976865.1 Solirubrobacteraceae bacterium
GGACAAGCTTGACCCCACCCTCACGAAAGGGGCTTGCGCCCTAAAAACTGGTCAACCGGAGAATCGCAGCCGCCTATCTAGGCCCGAACCCCGATCGGTCACCGGGAGCATTGGTGGATCAAACGGGGCGAGGCGAGGAGACGCATCAGCGTAAGCTGCAGGCTCACCGAGCGGGTGCCGCTAACCGCCCTGCAGTAGCCGCGTCGTCAGAGGATCGGGCCGCCCCTGGTAGTAGCGCGTCAGTACACGCTCAAAGACCGGGTTTGCATCCGGCGCGGCGGCAAACAGTGTCATCGAGGAGCGCAGTTTGAGCGCATCGATCGTCCCCATCACGGCCACCGGATCGTCCCCGCCGAGTTCAAGCAGCGCTTCCGCGCACTCGACCAGCCGCTGACCCAGCACTGGGTGCCGCAGGTACGCACAGGCCTCATCAAGCGACCGGATTGCGTAGCGCTCCGACATGAGACTGAAGCCCAGCCCGGCCAGCTGCGGAAACACGAACCAGATCCAATGCCCACGCTTACGCCCGCGCCGTAACTCCTCAAACGCGTGCTGATAGGTTCCGCCACCATCCTGCGCGGCCACAAAGCGCTCCAGGTTGAACTGGTCACCCACAGTCCCAAGACGCTACAGACGACCCGTCTTCCTCGCTCGCACCACACATACCCCAAAGGTCTCACACGTGCTCGAAAGCTGTCTCACACGAGCTTGGCAGAGAGGGGGCGAGCTTCGCCGGCTTCCTCGCCACGATCGACAGCGCCTGACGACCGGGAAGAAGCAGTGCCGCAGCCTCGCCACCCGCCGTTGTCCCACGGTACGGCGTGGCCAGCCATAGAATCCTCTGCCACGCACGCAATGACGCCGTCGGTACCTGCTTCGGTCCTCCGACGAGAATCTTGAGAGACGCGCACCCGGACCTGCTTGGCGCGGCCTGCGAGGGCGTGCAGTTCGTGTTCTCGGCGGCCTACTTCTGGTAGTGGTAGCGGGCTTGGAGGATCACTACGTCATCGTTCAGGACGCGATACACGAGCCTGTGTTCATCGGTGATGCGCCGCGACCATGCCCCGGCGATCCCGTATTTCAGCGGCTCCGGCTTCCCGATCCCGCTTGTCGGGTCGCGTAACGCGTCATCCATCAGCCGGTTGATCCGCTTGAGGATCGAGCGATCGGCGTGCTGCCAGTGGGTGTAGTCATCCCAGCCCTGTGGGGTGAAGACGAGCCTCACTCGCGATCGAGTGAGTGCTCGGAGAACTCGCTGCGTTCGGCGGCGTCGGCGGCGTCCAGTAGGCGCCGAGCGTTGGCGGGCGAGCGGAACAGATAGGCCGTCTCCTGCCATGCGGCATAGTCGTCTGCGGACATCAGCACCGCGTTGCCGCGCTTGGATGTGATCTCGATCGCCGACCGATCGTCGTTGACCTTCTTGATGAGCGGGAACAACGCCCGTCGCGCTTCACTTGCTGTGATTGCCACCATAACCCCTTGTTAGTACCAGAAATGGTACCGCATGGTAGATTGGTGCCAAACATCTTGCCCCGCTTTGATGCCGTGACACGTATCTTCAGCGTGCCAAGGCTCCTCCCCCTTGCGCGGCCAGCGTGGCCCATGGCCAGGCCATCGGTCCGCTGTTCTGTGTGGCTGTCGATCGCATGTGTTGCTTTGCGCTCAGTCGTGAGGGTGGTTTGATTGGGAGATGGACGACCTGGTCCAATGGGTCGCGCGACTGTTCGACGATTGCCGTGCGCGCGCTTTGTTCGGCGTTGTCTTGCAGCTCGATCGTGCGGAGCCGCCGTTAGTAGCGGCGGTTTCGCCAGCGGACATGCCGACCGGTTATGTGACCCTGGATCGCAGCGACATCGCAGGCAGGATCGACTTCGCGTGTCGGCTGCAGGCGTTCTTGGACGTGGCGTTGGATCAGCCGGTGCCTGGCTACCCGACCCATCACCTGGACCTTGCGCCCACGCGCGTGGACGACGAGGTCGTGTGGCGCTGCCCGCAGGGTGACTTTCGTTGTGAGGTCGGCGAGTATGAGCTGGCCGCGTTCTGGCCACCGACTCAGGCTTACACCCGGGCGGCACCGTTGCTGGCCAAGCGCTTTGATCGCTACGGCGTCGTCGGGCTGTCGAGCTTCGGGGTGCAAGATCGCGACGGACAGCTGGTCGCACGGGTTAGCGTGCGACCCGAGGCCGATGATGAACTGGTGCGGGCGGCCGCATCCCCGCTGGAGCTGCAGTTCATCCGTGCCCCCGCGATCAGCACCGCGAGAGAATGGCATCCGGCGAGCGACCGCGAACCGGCACACGAGACCCTCACTCTCACTGGCGTGGCGATGCGTCTCGCTCGGCTGGATGGAGTGCTGCGCCGCGCGCCCTCCGAAGACGAGTGCGACTTCCTTGTCGGCAACACAAGGGTGCGGCTGGAGCCTGCCCACCTAACCGGGGACTCCGGAAGCCCACTTTTGATGGATGCTGACGGCGTCGCTTTCGCCAATGAGGGAGACCAGGTCAGCTGCGGCGGCGGGTACCTGCCTCACGAACCAGTTCGCACAGCCAGACCCTCGATCTTTCACGCTGCCCAGATCTCCGTGTACCCAGAGGAACAGGCCGCTCAGCGGCGACCAGCTCCGGCGATCACCTACAACCCAGCGCGGTAGCGAGTGTCCGCGGAGCCGGTTGGCGCGGACTATCGCTCACCCCGGAAGCAACAGCGGCACCGCCAGCGGACCGGCCAACCAGCGCAGTCATCGCCGAGACCATCGCCGCGTGCTCAGCGCTGCCCTTGACAGGATCACCCGCATAATGACCGAGTTGGCATTGGATCACGATCAGGGCACGGAGTCGCGGTCCGTCGGGACGGTCACTGGTCGCGCACATCACGGCGACGATCCCGTCTATCGTCGGAGGGTCGGCCGAGTAGCGCAGGCCCTTGTTGCGCGACGGTCGGCCCACGCGGTGGCCGAGGAGCGTCGCAGGAGATCTGCGCTGCCCGGCCGCGTCCAAAAATACGGATGCCATCGTCTCGTCCTTTCTGTTGTTGCGATGGACGAGAACAGCTTTTCGTATGGCCGTTAGTAGGGTCGGCGAGAGGCGCCTGGGCTGCGCGGCACGTGCTGGCCCGACTGGCCTGGTTTCCTACCGCCGCCACCTCGAAATTGGGTAGGCGCCGGGCTTGCCCTGGCCCCTCCCACACCACCCGCCATGCGGGTCCGCACCGGGCGGTTCGCTGAAGCGTTCCCGGAAGCGGCGGTAGGGTTCGGCGAACCCTCTCAGGCCAGCGGTCTTGTGCCGTAGGCGTCGTCTGAGCCACTGGTCAAGCTCCTCAAACGGGTAGGGCGTGTCAGCGAGGCGGTAGTAGGCCGTCCAGCCGACAGTGAAGCGGTTGATCTCCTTGGTCCGCCGCTGCATCGAGACGCCCCAGTTGCGCGTGGTCAGCTGACGGATTCGATCCTCGGCTCGTTTGAGAGCCTTCGCAGCGACCGTCACGCCGATCCTGCCGTCCCGGTAGCGGAAGAACTGGAACCCCAAAAGGGGCCGTCCGACCGCGGGGGCGACCGCCGACCTCTGTCGGTTGACGCCCAGCTTCAGGCGCTGCTCGATGTATTGCGTGATGCTCTCCATGACGCGCTGTCCCGCACGCTCGCTTCTGACATAGATACGTCCGTCGTCGGCGTAGCGCACGAACTTGTGTCCGCGGCGATCCAGCTCCCAGTCAGGGTCGTCGAGCATGACGTTTGAGAGCAGCGGCGAGAGCGGAGAGCCATATGAGCAGCGCTGGGTTATGCGCAGTGCTGGCGTGTAGCCCTTGCTGTGAGCGGGGTTGACGCTGGAGCGCTGCGCATAACCGGATCGGTGTCAGCGGCTGTTGAGCCAGTTGAGTAGTTCGGGGTTGTGGTTCCATTCGGGCAGCTGCGCGCTGACGACTTGGTCGTAGACGGCCTCGAGGGCTTTGCGTTTGGCTTCGGTCGAGGCGCGGGCGTAGATCTCGGTGGTGGATAGCTCGGCGTGGCCGAGGATGTCGCGGATGTAGGGCAGCGGAATACCGGCGTCGTAGAGATGCATCGCCCGGCTGTGGCGCAGCACATGGGGGTGCAGCCGGGTGCTGGTGAGCGCGGGGTCGGCTGCTTGGGCTTGGTATTTGCGCAGGATCCAGGCTATCCCGCCGCGGCTGAGTTTGGCTCGGTGCTGGTTGTAGAACACCGGGCGCTCGTCGTGGCCGGGGCGGTCGAGATGTCGTTCGGTGAGGTAGTCGGCGAGCAGCACGGTCGTGTTCTGGTCGATCGGGACGTGCCGTGTTTTGCGGCCTTTGCCGGTCAACGCGACGATCGGAGGGTCGTCGGTGCGGATGTCCCGGACGGTCAGGTCGGCGAGTTCTTGGACTCTGGCGGCGGTGTCGTAGAGCGTTGCCAGCAAAGTAGCGTCGCGTCTGCCGCTGCGGGTGGACCGGTCAGGCAGCGCGAGCAGCTGACGGGTTTGCTCGACGGTCAAATGAGCGATCGCTGGCTGGTCGTGTTTGCTTGACGGGATCTGGAGGATGTCCTGGCAGCAGGCCATCCTGGCCGGGTCCTGGGTTTGCATCCAGGAGAAGAACGAGTCGATCGCCGCCAGGCGATGGTTGCGGGTTGACGGGCTGTTGTGCCGTTCGGTGCGCAGCCAGGCGAGAAATCCGGTGACCGCGGCGGCGTCGATCAGATCGAGCGTGAGCTTCTCCGGCGGGACCGACAGCTCGTCGCGGAACTAGCAGATCAACAGCTTGAACGCGTCGCGGTAGGAGCTGATCGTGTTGGTTGAGCAGCCGCGCAGCCCGGCCATGTGATCGGTCAGAAAGCGGCGG
This sequence comes from Solirubrobacteraceae bacterium, assembly GCA_049976865.1. GTDB lineage: Bacteria > Actinomycetota > Thermoleophilia > Solirubrobacterales > Solirubrobacteraceae > Palsa-465. Next base: position 4,828 of record JBMFHK010000122.1, read on the forward strand.
AGGCAGACGGCGAAGTCGGTGGCCATCACGCCCCCGTTCCTGTTGCGCTCGCCGTTGGGACGATGTCACCGAGGTGCTGCTGCACCCGGGCGGTGATGTCGGGGTAGGAGGCGGCGGTCAGGTGCAGGTAGTAGGCGGTGTCAGAGATCGACGAGTGCCCCAGGTAGCTTTGAAGGACCGGCAGCAGCGCGCTGAGGTCATGGCCGCCTGCGAACCAGGACCGCAGGTTGTTGCAAGCCATCGAGTGGCGGTTATGCGGAATTCCGCATAACCGCCACACCTACGGCTCCCTGCTCGTGGCGGGCGGGGTCGACCTGGCCTCCGTCAAATCCGCGATGGGGCACTCCCGGATCACCACCACCGAGCGCTACCTCCACGCGCGATCGGCAACCGAACTGGCCGACCGGTTCACAGCAGCCCTCGCAGCGCACCCATAGCGAAGCCGAGAACGCCGCCTGGCAGTGATCGCGCTCGGCGAGCACACAGGTAGCGCCCTCTTGGCGGGCGGCCAGCTACAACGAGTCGTCGAACTCGCCAAGGAGATGCCCCGATCCGGCTCGATGCTGCGTTACGTGTGGCGCTCCCTGATGCGTGGCCACTCGGACACCAGATCTGCGCCCGGCCTGCGTTCGCTGGCTCGGGCGTTCCGTGACCGAGGGTAAGGCGATCTGCGCGAGGACATACAGGAGGCCCTCGACCTGATCGCCTCACTCAAGCGTTGAGGGTTGACAGCTACCGAGGACATTGCGGGCCTGCGCCAGGAGCATCGGCTCGCCCGTGCGTCAAGCCGGCTCAGCGCGGCTTCGAGATGCTGGACAGTCGCAACCCGTGGTGTATGCAACCGGCCTGGAGTTGGTGATCGAAGGTCAGGACCGCGTCGATCGCTCCCGCCTTATGCAGCTCCACCGCAGCCTGCAGATGGATCGCGTCGAGCGTGCGGACCTCGCTCGGCGCGATCACGCCAGCACGGTGAAGGCCATCGGCGTCGAGGTCCACCAGGGTCACTCCGGCGATCAGCTCGCCGACGCCCTCCTCGATGCCCTCACGCAGGGCGACGCGCCTCAGCTCAACGTCGAGCAGGGCACTCGACCAAGTCACCTCGTAGCTCTCTGTCTCGTCGGCTATCGCCTGAGCGTCGGGCTCCGCGAGCAGCACGCGCCCCAGCGCCGACGTGTCGACGTACAGGCCGGCCATCAATAAGGACGGTTTCGGTCTTCCTCAAGGAGGCGATCAGTCGTCCCGGCCGGATGCGGCACAGCTGTCGCCAGGTGCTTGCGCATCGCTGCCGCAAGCCTCGCCGCGGGCTGGGTCTCGGCGGGCGCACGGTGCAACACGATGTCCTCCGCGCCCAGGGCGTCCCCGTCGACCTCGCCTTCGATCTTCTCTCCGTTGGAGAGAACCAATGTCGCCGGCTCTCGCATGATCCAAATGCTACCCGTCGGATCGACACTGGCCGAGGCGCGGCGCACACGCTCGCCAAACCACTCGTGATCTTCGCCAGGATCAGCATCACCGATCACCCGTGGCGATCATCCCGAACGTCCGCTGGGACGTCTCTGTGCCCAGGACGTCCAGACATACACTCCACGCACTCGGTGCTTGGCCCGCAAGTTGT
>JBMFHK010000123.1:0-6384 GCA_049976865.1 Solirubrobacteraceae bacterium
GTAACTGGCCTGTTGGGTGCTGTAGAGGGTTGTCTCGGTAGCCATGTCAGCGTCCTCCACGTTTGCCAGCTGCGTCTGGTCGGTGGTGGAGAGCTGCGTGAGCTGGGATGAGGCGAGTTGCAGACGGTCCTGAGTGGTCCCCACGGTCGCCTGTAGCGCCTCCAGCGAACTCATGTTGGTCTGGAGGTTGGTCAGCTGGTTGCCAAGATCGCTCTGAGTGCCTCCGTTGGTCCCGGTGAGGTCGTTGTAAATCGTGCGCAGCGTGGCCAGCAGCCCGCCGGAGCCATCGGTCTGCAGCGCCCCGCCACCGTTGCTCGCGCTGGCCGCGAGCCCTCCCGTGTTGCCAGAACCGAGCACCTGGTAGAGGTTGGAGCTGACCTGCACCTGCGTACCGGGCGCAATGGCGTAGGTGATCGCGTCGCCGTTGCCTGCGTACGCGTCCTGTCCACTGGGGTCAGCGGCGGTCGCCTGGGGGCCCCAGGGCTGGCTCTGCACGTCAGAGCCACTGAAAATGTAGGAGCCGTCGTACTGCGCGTCAGCGGTCGACTTGATCTCCCCGATGTCTGCCAGTACCTGCTGTGCCGCGTCGCTTGTGTCGGCAGCGTTCATTGTTCCGTTGGCAGCCTCCACCGCGAGCCCCTGAACTGACTGGGTGACCTGTGCGATCGACTGAAGCGCCTGGCTTGCGGTGTTCATCCAGGCGGTGCCCTGGTTGACGTTCTGGCTGTAGGCTCCCAGCGCACTGATTTCGCCGCTCAGCGAGATGCTCAGTGCGGCGCCGACCGGATCGTCGGAGGGCTGGTTGATCTTGTAACCGCTTGCAAGCTGCTCCTCGGTCGACTGCATCGCGGTCAGGTCGTTGTCGATCGTCGCGACCGAGGTGTTGTCAACCATCTGGGTTGTCACTCTCATCGACATTTCAGCGGCTCACTGTCGAAATCAGCGAGTTCATCACCGTGGAGAAGGCGTTCATGACCTGCGCCGACGCCTGATAAGCCTGCTGTTCGCTGATCAGGTTGGCCATCTCCTGCGAGAGATCGACCCCCTCAACGCTCTGTTGCTGATTGGTCACCTGGGTTTGCAGAGCCGAAGTGGTGGACTGGGTGTCGTTGGCGCCCTGCACAAGGCTGCCCACCTGCTGGACGAACCCGGCGTAAGCCGCGTCGGCCGCGCCGCCACTGTTGTCCGATTCATCCAACGCCACGTCGTTGTCAGACGAGTAGCTGCCCTGCTGACCGGTAAAAAGCGAGCTGACCTGCAGGTTGTTCACGCCGTTGTCAGGCGGGGTGGTCGTGGAAGCCGTGAACTGACCGGGTGCAATGCCCTGCGCCGCCGCGGCCAGCAGCGAACTGGACACGGAGATGTTGGCGGCGGTGGCGGTGCTGGTCGAGGAGGCGGGCGCCACAAAGAAGTCAGCCAGCAGATTGATCGAGCTTGACGTGCTGGCCACGGTCGGGCTGTTGACCTCGCTCATCAGGGTGCTGGCGACGCTGTCAAGCGATGCGCTGAGCGTGCCGATCGTGCCAAGCTCGGTGGCAGCCACAGGGCCCGGGTAGGTGGTCTGACCGCTGCTGTCGGTGACAGGCGTGCCAAGGTTGCCGAACGCTCCGGACGCAGGTGCCGTCGTGGTGGCCGGCGTATAGGAGTAGCCGGCCAGGCCAATCAGCGCGCCCAGCGTTCCGCCGACCGTCGTTGCAAGACCTGCGGCCGAGGTTCCCGCAACCCCGGCTGTGGCGTACTGATTCTGGAAGGCCCCGACCCAGCCTGTTGCCGGCGCGCCTGCGCTGGTCGCATAGGTGCCGAAGTTGTCACCTGGCGGTGTCAGCGAGCTGGTGCTGGCAGCGCCGGACTGCGGGTCGCTGACCAGTGCGGTCCCACCGACGCCACCGAAATAGACGGTGACCGCACCGTCAGCGTCGTTTTGGACCTGCACGTTGCCCAGCGCAGAAAGGTTGTTCAGCGCCGCGTCGCGCTGATCGATCAACGCGTTGGCACTCTGACCGCCTGCCTGCGCCTGCACTATCTCCTGGTTGAGCGCGGCGATCTGATATGCGTAGGTGTAAAGCTGGCCGCCCGAGCCGCCCGGACCGGTCGAACCCTCCATGATGCCCTGATACTCGTTGTTGACCTGGCCGAGCACCGAGGAGGAGTTTGTGGGACTGGTGGGGGCAAGCGGGTCGCTGCCGTTGACATCGCTGCTGAGCGAGTTGAATGATTGCGCCAGGGTCTCACCGTCACTGACAACAGCCTGCTGTGCCGCCGCACTGGTGGGATTGTCGGCCAGCGTGTTCCAGTCGCTCCAGAAGGTCGCGAGCTCAGTGTTTATGCCACTGCCCGAGGAGGTGGAGCCCAGCGCGTTCTGGATCTGGGTTAGATAGTTCTGGGTGACGGTGGCGGCGCTGGCGTTGGCGTTGGCCTGCCGCGCCGCAGAGTCAAGATATGGATCCGCAGCGTTGCTGACGCCGCTGCTGGTAACACCCTCGCCCAGCTGCAGCGCGCCGCCACCGGCCGCGCCGGAGATGTCCAGCGACGTTGCTTCCGTCAGTGAAACGGTCTGTTCCTCATAGCCAGCCGTATTGGCGTTTGAGATGTTCTCGCCGGTCGTGTCCATCTGCTCCTGCGCTGCCTCAACGCCGCTCAGGGCCGTGTCCAGTGTCAAGAAACTTGAGACGTACATGCCTTAAGCCTCGACGTCAAAGACAGGTCTATGAAGCAGCGGTGCGCGTCGACGAACGTTGCCCGGCGCGCTGGCAGCCGCATACCCTCCGGCGCTACCGGAGAGCCGCAGCAGGTGGTCCAGAAACGAGAGCTCCTGCTGCATGAGGGCGCGGTTGGTGTTGTGGGCCCGCTGGATTTTCAGCAGCAGGTTGCGCAGCTGGACGGTGCGATCACGCGCAACAGCCGCGGCATCAGGTTCCATCAGGCCGGTCAGCATTCCGACGGTGATGTCCTGCGCCGCCACGCCCAGCTGAAGGCTTGCCGGCTGTAGGAAACGCAGCCGCTCAACCTCTATGGATTCGCGGCGGTGCATCTCGGTCTGGAGTTCGGTTGCCAGGCGCACGACCTCTGAGACGTTGCGCTCCCGGATCGCGGCGCCCTGCTCCAGTACGACCGCCATCATCCGATGCGCAGACTCAATCTGGCGGTCCAGGTGCTCCAGGATCTCGGCGGTCAGTGTCGGGTCCTCCTGCGGCGCTGGGTCCGCCCCAGTTGCCAAACCAACCTGTGTCATGACGCCACCTGCCCGCTACCCGTCCCGGCCCCAGCCGACGCTCCATCAAGCGACGGATCAAGCTGCTGTGCGAACTGGGCGGCCATTCCCAGCCCGCCCCCGTCCATGATGCTGGTTGTGAGCGCCTGTGGGATCAGACTCGCGTAGGCGCTGGCGCCGCTCAGCGTGCCAGCAGTAAAGCTCGCCCCGGCGCTGTCCGTGCCGCCAAGCGAACCGCCTCCCCCAGCCTGCTTGTCACCGTCAACACCGTTGCCTTCAAACATCGTGGCGGCCAGCTGCTGGCTGAGCTCGTTGACCAGCACGCTCTCAAATGCAAGCCCCTCCGCATAGGCCTGTCTAGCGTGCGTGCCGCCATCCCGGACCGCCTGCGGAATCGAGGCGACGTTCAGATCTGGGTAGCCGACTTGGGCGCCAATGCTCGCCAGGCTCATATCGGAGGCTGAACCGCTCATCCCCTCAACGTGGCCGCGATCTGACCCATCTGGGCCTCAATCTCGATCGTCTTACTGCCCATGTCATAAGACTGTTCGGCGCTCTCCATGGTCGCCATGGCGGTAACCATGTCAACGTTGGACTGCTGCAGATAGCCCTGCTGGATCTGGGTTCCCTTGGCGGGCGTGGCGGCGCCGCTGGCGCTGGTGATACTGAACACGCCCCCGGCTTGCGCCAGCAACTTGTCGGGCGCGGGGACGTTCACAACGGTGATCTTGCCGACCCGCTTGCCGGCGACGCTGACCGTACCGTCGCTGGCAATCTGGATCTGATCAGCGGAGCTGCCTTTGGGGAGGGTCAGCGGCGGTACAAGCTCATCTCCGGAGGCCGTCACGATTTGGCCACGGGCGTTGAGTTCCAGCACGCCGTTGCGTGTCAGGCCGATGCTGCCGTCGGGCTGGCGGACCTCGAGATAACCTGGACCCGACAGGCCCACGTCAAGCGGCTCACCGGTCTGCTGCAGCGGCCCCTGAGCCTGACTGAAGCCGATCAGCCCCGCTTGCGCACCGGCCCCCACGATGGCTGTGGACGGGGCGGCATTCTCAGTGTTGTAGAGCAGGTCCTGAAAGCCGATCCGCTCAGACTGGTATCCGGGCGTGTCCGCATTGGCGATGTCGTTGGCCACGGCATCCAGCTGAACCTGGGCGGCTTCCATGCCCGCTCCCGCTGCATATAGTCCCTCAGGCATCAGGGCACCTGTGCGACGTCTGTCGCGCTCTCCTGCAAGGCCTGGCCGATGGTGGCGATGGTCTGCTGACCCGCCGTGTAGGCGTTGAGCGCAGCCTCCATCTGCACCATCTCCTGGATCGGGTTGATGCCGGAACCCTCCAGTTCACCGGAGACGACGGTGCCGCCGGCCCGCCCGGCCGCGGCGGTCCCCGAGAAATTGTTGTTGCCGAGCTGCGAGGGGTTGTTGACGTTGAAGAGTCCGATCGCGGTGGTCGGCACCGACCCGCTGGACCCGACCTTGATCGGCGCGCCTGACTGCGAGAGCACGTCATCCCCGTTCTGGTCAACCAGCACTCCCTGACTGTTGACGTCGAACTGCCCGTTGCGCGTGTACTGCACCCCGGAAGCCGTCCGCACAGCGAAGAACCCGGAACCGGATACCGCGAAATCCAGCGGGTTGCCGGTTGACTGGAGAGGCCCCTGCGCAAGGTCTGTGGCGGCCTTGTCGATCGTCACGCCAAGGTACACCGAGCCGACGTTCTGGCCTGTGGCGGTGTTGTGCAGCAGCAGCGAATCAAAGCTGCTGACCGTCGAGGACGCCGGCTTGTACCCCGGCGTTGAGGCGTTGGCCAGGTCGTTTGCGATCTGGTCGACCTGCACCTGTTCCGCGAGCATCCCCGCTGAAGCTATGTTGAGCCCAATGTCCATAGGTATCCGGGGTGTTCGGCCGCGTGTCCGGTTTCTTGAGGATGCGCGCGCCTTCCGGCAGACTCAGAAGACAAAGTGAAACCCCTGACCGTCGAAGGCGCGCTGCTGCGCGCCATCCTCACTCCGGAACTGAATTTGACCGTGGGGCGGGAGCTGGTCGCCCGTGTGGCAAGCACGTCGGGCAACGGACGCGGCCAGATCAGCTTGGCCGGGATCCTGCTCGACGCCGAGCTCCCCCAGACGGTCAGCACCGGCGATGAGTTGCGTCTTGCGGTCAAAGAGGTGACCGCGGCCAAGGTAGTGCTCGCCATGCAGCAGGGCAACGCCGCAGCGCAGCCGCCGCCCGTGCAGGCGGATCGCATGCCCCTGCCGTCCGGAGGCTTTCTCCAGGTAACTGAGCGCGACGCGGGCGCGGCGGCCGCCTCCAGCAACTCGGCACGGACGCTGCAGATCCGTTACGACGCTCCCGCACTTGGCGCGGTCGTGATGATTTTCACGCTGCGACCCGCAAGCCTGCAGCTTGAGCTGCAACTCCCGGCCGGCGCCCCGCACACACTCGCAAAGGTTGGCACCCCCGAGCTGACGGAAACGCTTGCGGCAGCCAGCCGCCGACAGGTCCAGATCACGGTTTCCGCGCGCCGCGAGCCACTGGAGGTCTACGCGTGAAAGACCAACCTGACTCCGGGGCCGCCTGGCTACCGCGCTGAGCTACGAGCAGACAGACACCGCTCCGCACGTGCTGGCCAGCGGCGCCGGGTATGTCGCCGAGCAGATCATCAAGGCCGCACAGCAGGCAGGCGTGCCGGTCCGCTCCGATCCTGGCCTGGCTGCGGCGCTGCAAGCCCTGGACCTGGGTGAGGAGGTGCCTGAAGAGCTCTACCGGGCGGTCGCCGAAACGCTCGCTTGGGCTTACAGGCTGGACCGGCAAATGGCCAGTGGCCGGCGTTGAACGCGACCGGACCGATCAGGCCACGTCACTGAAGAGCTGCTCATCGTCGGCCAAAAGCTCACGCAGGCGACGGCGCAACTGGCTGTGGATCTGGCAGACGCGGCTCTCAGTGACACCCAGTGACTCTCCGATCTCACGCAACGTCAAGTTGTGGACATAGAGACAGACCGCCACCTCGCGTTCACGATCGGGAAGCTGGTCAAAGGCGGCCCGGAACCGCTCCTTGGCATGCTCGCGGACAGCCCTGGCCTCGGGATCGTAGTCAGAATCCGTGCTGGAGATCGTGTCAATGCGTTCGATGGCTGTGTCGTCGTCACCGAGCACCAGCGCGTTC
>JBMFHK010000124.1:0-6308 GCA_049976865.1 Solirubrobacteraceae bacterium
ACGCATAGCGTGCGATCACCCGCGCTGCTCCGCCAGCGGTATCGAACCCGCTCGCTTGAGATCCAGGCGTGTCTGTCACCGGGCCACGACCATCAAACTATCCGCCGGTATATATACCGGCGGATTCGGACGGAAGCCAACCGGCCCGGCTGCCACACTCACACACCATGAAGCTCCAGCCCGCACAACGCGCCGAAGCGCGCCAGATCGCGACCGAGCTCGCCCGCCTCGCCCGCTCAGCCGACGTGCTGCCCGGCACCATCACCGAGCGACACACCCGCTGCGGCAAACCGAGCTGCGCCTGCCACCACGACCCGCCACGCCTGCACGGCCCCTACCGGCACTGGACCCGCAAGCTCCACAACAAAACCGTCGGCAAATATCTCAACAAAGACCAAGCCCACCACGCGCAACGCTGGATCGAGAACGACCACCGCATCCGCGAACTGCTCGCCCGGCTCGAACAGATCGGCATCGAACGCCTCGACGCCGACCAGCCCCACACCCAAAAACCAGACCAAAGCGTGGAAGGCCAGCGCTAAACCTGTGGCAAGCCCCCAAACACCCATCACAAACCCCTGCAAACCGCCAAACGTGAAGACCTCGTTTCAAAGTCCCTGCCAAGCGCGAGGTTCATGATTGTTGTGTATCGGCAATCTGGTCATGGTGGTCACCGTTTTGTCGCGGCTGCTTGTGATGCTGGTGAGCACGGCTTGCAGGGAGTCCGTCCGCTAGGAGCGGTTTTCTGGACAGCTATGATCTCGGTCGTATCGGCGGCGTGATCGCCGCCGTGGCAGTTCCGATCGCGATCGGTGCTCGGCCGTTCTTACGTCCCCAACTCGACCGTCAGCTCAGCGAGGCCGGGACGAGGTAAGCGGTCGGCCGCGGCGGCGCTCCCGGGGGTGACCGCATCTGTCCGATTCCAGCCACGAGAGCGACGGTGCTCCTCCTCGCGTTAGTGGCTCCTTTCCTCGCACAGAGGTAGCGAAGCCCGACGGCGTACACGGGTACCGCGCAAAGCGAGGAATGTCTTGCCGCCGCCACGTAACCTGTCGTGGCACGAAAGCGTGACTCGCTGCATTAGTTAGCCCCGGAGCGCTTGGCGATGGGCTTGCGCCTAGAGGACGCCTGCCGTACACTTGTCCGGACATGGCTTCGAGTGCGTCCACCCGATTCGAGTTCCGCGTGCGTCCGGAAACCAAACAGCAGATCGAGCACGCTGCCGGCTTGGTGCACGAATCCGCTAGCGACTTTGTTCGTGCGGCAGCCGAGCGCCGCGCGGAGCAGGTCCTGCATGATCACGACGTGGTCACGACCGTGCCGGCCGACTTCTTCGATCGGTTGATCTCCGCACTTGACGAGCCACCTCGAGCCAATGATGCGCTCAAACGGGCCAGCGTCCGTGCTCGCACGACGGTGCGGCAATAGCCTCAGCACCATTTCAGCCCGAGCCGCTGAGCACGGTCCATGATCTCTCCGCATTCGACTGCGGCCAGCAGCAGCTCGATCGATGGCTCACAGAGCATGCCGGCGCCTCACAGAAACGGCGGGCGGCACGTACGTTTGTGTGGCATCAAGGCGATCACCGTGTCGTGGCGTACTACTCGATTGCCGCTCACCTGCTGCAGCGTGATGAGCTTCCCACCACACTCGGCCGCGGAGGGGCGCGGCAGATACCCGCGGTCCTGTTGGCACGTCTCGCGCTCGACCGCACCCTGCAAGGCAGCGGTCTTGGCGGCGTCCTGCTGGCGGACGCGATGCGCCGGGTCATAGCCGCAACCGAGACAGTCGCTGCGCGCTTCGTCGTCGTCGACGCAATCGACCAACGCGCAACCAACTTCTACGCGCACCACGGCTTTGTTCGAGTCCCGGATACCCACAGGCTGATCGCGAAACTGAGCGACATCGCCGCCGCAATCACAGGCTGACATCGGTCGCCGAGGCGAGAAGCACCGTTTCCGCGCAAAGCATGTCTGCCGTCCGCGGGGTCGAGATGCATTTGCGACCACGGAAGCGGGTCTGCGCGGGGGTAGAGCCAGGTAGTCGTTTACAGGGGCCGGTACACGTCGCTGCGACGCGCGATGCGCAGGACGATGATTTCGCGTGGCTCTTCGTTGATTCGGTAGAGCACGCGATAGGTACCTCGGCGGGCTGACCAGATGCCCGCGAGCTCACGCCGGAGCTGGTTGCCTCCTCTGCGCGGCTCTTGGATCAGGCTGCCCGTCAGGAACTCGATGACGGCTGCCGCCACAGGCTCGGGCAGCTGCTGTGAGATGGCCCTTGCGGCCGGTGGTGTGACGACGAGTTCGTATTCGTCGTCGGTGCTCACGATCGCAGTGCGCGGACCGCGTCGATTCCCCGCAGCACGTCGCCGCGGGCATACGCGGCGTCGGCCTCACGGATATCGGCGAGCGCTACTGGATCGCTGAGCACCGACAGGGTCTCTTCGAGCTCTGCCAGATCGGCAGCGCTCATCAACACAGCCGCGTCACGTCCGTTGCGCGTGATCACGACTCGATCGTGTTCACGCTCCACCCGGTCGACGATCTCTGAGAGATGGTCCCTCACAGCACGAAGCGGCTCGGTTGTCACGCCACAATTGTGGCGCACAAGGATCAATCGGTCAAGCAGCCACCCTTACCGCGCGACTCAGGTAAGTGTGCGCGGAGCTCGAGATGCCCGCGGCGAAGCGAAGGCGGGTCTCGCGGTAACCCGCCGGACGTGCTGCGCTGCTGGCGTGACATGCGGCGCTCGCCGCTCTGGGTGGCTCAGGCTTCGAGTTGGTCGACGAAGTCAGCGATCCGGGTGAGGGTGTCGGCGTCGTGCTCGAGGTGCGGGAGGTGAGCAACCCCTGGCAGTCGTGTCAGCTGTGCGACCGGGATCGAGGCTGCCAGCGATTCGCTGATGCCGTGGAGTCTCTCGAGGTCGAGGTCGCCGACCAGGACCAGCGTCGGCGCGGTGATCTCGCAAAGCCGCGGCCACGCGGGTTCCGGATCGGCCTGCGGTCCCGGGTCCTCAGCACGAAGCGCGCGGTCGTTCATCTCGAAAAACAGCTCGCGGACAGCCCCTGCGACCCTTCCCTCCGGTGCGCCCGCACCGTCAAGCCACAGCCACGCCTCAAGCCGATTCACGTCCTCAACGTCACCAGCCGCCTCGGCGGCCTCGATGTCCGCGATCAAGCGCGCGACCCTCCCGTCCGGTGGCTCGCCCCCAGGAGCGCCGCTCACACCACTACCGATCAGAACAAGCCCGGCGACACGCTCGGGATAGGTGAGCGCGAAGTCGAGCGCAACTCGCCCGCCCATCGAGGCAGCAACCAGGCACGCGCGGTCGCAGCCGGCAGCGTCCATCACCGCCAGCGCATCAGCCACCGATGACCAGCCGTCCTCGGCCTCGTAGAGCGTGTCCCCGTAACCACGCGCGTCATAGATGACGCAGCGGTGCCTGGCCCTAAGACGGTCAACGACCGCGCTCCAGCTCCGGCGATCCGTCACGCCGGCATGGATCATCAACACGTCCAGCCCGCCCGGCTCGCCGACGCACGCCCAAGCCAACTGCGCTCGACCGCAGTTAGTTCTCATCACCACCCACTGTAACGCCGGCGGAGACCGACCGCGTCGGATCCAGGCGCTGCACCGGCCCTGCAGGGCGCGCGAAGGAGGGCGCGATGGCGCTCGTCTTCCAAAACGCGTCAACGAGTGAAAGGAGGTCCGCGTGTTCGGCTCTCCGGTCGTCTCAGGGCGACCCCATCGGCGGCGATGTCCCTCGTGCAAAATGAAGCTGCGATCGCCGTCGGGCCCACTGCCCGGACCGGGATTAGGATGCGATGCTGTGACGCCCTGTTATCGGGAGCACCCGCCGCCGTGGGCGCTGCGGGATCTGGCTTTCAGAGTCCGAGCTTGTGTTTGCGGGCGCAGACACCCGACGGCGTCTCGAGCTCTTGCCGCCCGGCGCTGGGTCGACTGGCTTGCGGCTGAGGCCCGGCGCCGCCGGCGCAGCTCTCGGAGTCCCCGCCTCGGAATTGCGTGATCGGCAGATCCCCGCCGACCATCTCTAGGGTACTGACGCGCTGCGTCTACAGGAGCGGCTGATCTACGCGGCCCCTGCGGATCGACGGTCTCTACGGATACAGACTGTTTCTGAGCGTCGCGCCGACTCGACGCTCCCGTTCCTGATCCGGCTCCCGCTCCCAACCGGCGAGCTCGTGCTCAAGGCCCGCGAGAGCTGGCCGCGGACCGCGAAGGTCTACTGCCACCGCGCCGAGGGCTGGCCCGATGATCCTGAGATCGTCGAACAGGTCCCGATCCGCTCCTGCCAACGCCGTGGCGTCGCGATCGACCTCGTGCTCGATCGCCCGCGAGAGAACCGCTCCCAGCTCGTGTTCACCCGCATCCAAGGCGGCCGCGAGGCGATCTTCTGGCAGTCAGCGCGTACGATCCGCCAAGCCAGGCCCGGGATCCGCGTCCCCCGCCGCCGCGCCGCCGAACTCGCGCAGATCACGATCCTCGTCGACACCCGCGAACGCTACCCCTACAAATTCACCCAACAACAAGCCGACACCCAGCGACAAGCACTCCCCGCTGGCGACTACGGCATCACGCACGAGGCCCAGATCGCCGCCGTGGTCGAACGCAAAAGCCTCGATGACCTCGTCCGCCGTCTGATCGACGGGCAGCTCACCTACGCGATCGCCGACATGGCGAGCCTGCCCCGCGCGGCCGTCGTGGTCGAAGACCGCTACTCCAGCCTGTTCAAACTCGAGTACACCCAGCCCGGATTCGTCACCGAACTACTCGCCGCGCTCACCATCCGCTACCCCACCGTGCCGATCCACTTCGCCGAGACACGACCCCTCGCCGGAGAATGGACCTACCGATTCCTCGGCGCCGCGCTCGCCTACCACCAAGCCGAGCAGCCACAACCAACCGACTGACCCCCCCGCGCCGAACTCTCCACCGGCGCTGCCAGCGATGCCCGGTCGCGACCAATCACCGAGCCGTCGCCGGCGCGAACGACACCTCGCGCGACGTGTCGCGATCATTGCCCTTGACAAGATCACCCGCATAATGCCCGAGCTGGCGCTGGATGACCACGAGCGGGACCCCCTCGTGGGCTATCTCGACGGCGTGCGCGTGCCGGAGCTGGTGTGGCCCGAATCGTCGGCGGACACCTGCCGCCGCGGCTGCGTGGTGCAACTGTTTGCGGGCGGCCGAGGCCTCCCAGCGCCGGCCGGCGGTCGGCCCGTGGATCACGCAAAGGACCGCGCCGATCGGAAGCTCCCGGCGGATCGCGAGCCACGGCTCGAGCTGCTCCCACGCCCAGCGGTCCATCCCGGCCTCGCGCCGTTTGCCGCCCTTCCCGCGACGCACGAGCACGGCGCCGCGGCCGCTGTCGAGATCGCTCTCCTGGATGGCGAGTGCTTCGCTGATTCGTAGGCCCGCGCGCCACAGCAGCACGATGAGCGCTCGGAGGCGGTGGCCGTCCGGGCGATCGCCGGCTGTTCGCATGACCGCGACGATCTCTTCGACCGTTGGCGGGTCGGCTGGGTAGTGCTCGCCCTTGTTTCGTGGCGGGCGGCCTCGGTGGTAGCCCGGCATCGTCGCGGGTGAGCGCCGATGGCCGGCGATGTCCAGCAGGACGGATTGCATGAGTCCTCCCTTGGTGGATGGCTTGACAATCCGACTCTGTACTGCCATTGTGAGTACATGTCAACGACCAAGGAGGAGCGGCTCCAGATCCGCGTCGGCCCCGCCGACAAGGCACTGCTTGAACGCGCAGCCGCCGCCTCGCATCTGAACGTTTCAGCGTTCGTCGTCCAGGCGGCGGCAGCGAAGGCCGAGGAGATCCTCGTCGAGCGCTCGAGCATCCGACTCTCAAGCAAGGCCGCGGTCGCGTTCAGCGAAGCACTGGAGCGGCCTGCGGAGGTCAACAACCGGCTTGCCCAGGCGTTGCGCTGCAAGCGCAAGTTCAGCTGGCTTGACTGAGCTGAAGCGTCCAGCGCCGCTCGATCCGCGCGTCCACGATCGCGAACGGTTCGACAGCGGCGAGCCGGTACTCGACGAATGGCTCCGCCGATACGCCGGCCAGAACCGCCGCCGCGACACCGCGGCCACCTGGGTGATCGCCGACTCGGGCGACATCGTCGTCGCATACGCGAGCGTCGCGATGACCGGTATAGACCGCTCCGCAGCGCCCGAAGCCCTCCGCAAGGGCGCGCCGGATCCAGTCCCGGCGCTTCTGCTCGGCCGACTCGCGGTCGACCACAGATACGCAAGCCTGGGTATCGGGACCGCGCTCGCTGGCCACGT
>JBMFHK010000125.1:0-6305 GCA_049976865.1 Solirubrobacteraceae bacterium
TGTAGGCATGCCAACTCCTTCTCTGATGCCTACACAATTCCTGTGACAATCCCCCAAGGCTGGTCGAAAATTAGGCTAGCTTTCTGGGGTAGTAGCTGCGCACTGCAGCTCGCATCCGTGCGGCCCGTCTGACGGCTGGCAGTGGCAGGAGTGGTTGGCGCTTGCAGCCCAGCGTGGACTTGACCATGCTGATCGCGATGGTGCTGATTACAGTGGCCCGCGGTTGTACTATCTGCTTGGTCCGTCTGACCGGTGGGTCGGGCGCTGCGGTTATGAGGGGTTGGGGGAGGCTGGCGTTGGAGTTCGCGTCTGAGTTATGAGCAAGCTGTCGACATTGAGGATGTATCTGCGCCGACCGGTGCGGCTTCAGCAGCCAAGCGACCTTTATGCGAACCGCGTCACGCTGCTTGACGGCAGCGAACTTGATCTTGCCGACTGGCGTGGGCACCCGACGCTGATTGTCAACACTGCAAGTAAGTGTGGCTTCACGCCGCAGTATGAGGGACTACAGAAGCTCTATGAGCACTACCACGTCGCGGGCCTTGAACTCCTGGGCTGCCCTTCGGGTGATTTTGCCGACCAAGAGTACGAGGACGCGGGCGAGATTGGCGAGTTCTGCCAGCGCAACTACGGCGTGGAGTTCCCACTGGCCGCCCCGGCCTCGGTGCGTGAGCGTCCGGTGGGCCTGTGGGCCCAACTCATCAGCCAGCCAAACTCGGCACCTCCGCAGTGGAACTTCACAAAGTACCTGGTGGGTGCTGACGGCTACCTGATCGAGCACTGGGGCTCCAGGGTTGCGCCTCAGGACCAGAAGCTCGCTGCGGCGATCGATCGGGCGCTGGCTGCCGTGTCCCCGCTACCCGCCGAGGACTGAAAGCGCGCGGCGTCGCCTGCTGCACGTGACCTGGGTGAGAGCGCGGCTCACGTGCGGGGCAAGTGTCTGGCCCAGAGGGCTATACGGAGAGGAGGGGATTCGAACCCCTGATGGAGATTTCGCCCCATACTCGCTTAGCAGGCGAGTGCCTTCAGCCGCTCGGCCACCTCTCCGGGAAAGCCCTACTTCCACGGGCCGTGCAGAGTTTAGAGGGGCGCCGATAGTGGTGCTCGCTGCCCGGGTGGCCGCCATCCATGCTGCAGCCGTGAAAGGCGGCACCAGTCGACGGTCGCGGCAGCAACCACTCAGTGCTGTTTTGCCGCGGCTTGCCCGGACAGTGTCTTGCGGCTGCGCGGAACAGTGTGGAACACGTAGTCCCAGAATGGTGCGCTGATCCCGTAGCCGACCGTTGGGTCCTGGAAATGGTGGCGCATATGAAGCTGGCGCAGCCACCTGCCCAGTCGGGTGGTTGTCTGGTGGTGGTGCAGGTAGTAATGAAGCTCGTCGTATGCCAGATACCCGGCCAGGAACCCGCCGCCCACCGCAAAGAATGCCGGCGAGCCAAAGATCAAGTAGAACACGAACAAAAACAGCGCGGCCAGCGGCACGCTCACCGCTGGCGGCATCACCAGCCGCAGCGGGTCGTTAGGGTGATCATGGTGAACTCCGTGGATGATCCAGTGCAGCCGCGCACCGATTCCGGATTCTGGCGCGAAGTGAAAGACGGCACGGTGCAGCCAATACTCGGTGAGAGTCCAGATCACGTAGCCGGCAGCTATCCAGGCGATGGCCATCAGGCCAACGTGATTGAGGAAACCGAGCACCAACAGGGCGATCACGGTGGGCACGAAAATCAGGACGGGAACCAGGTGGTGGACTCGGGAGAGCCTGTCTAGCCACTTCGTTTCAAACATCGTTGGTGATGCGCGCAGAAGCTCTGAGCGGCTAAGCCCTGCAAGCTCTTCAGGGTGTGGTGCAGGCATGGGAAGTAGGATACCCAAGGGATTTTGGAGTAACGCGGTGGAAAAGCAGCAACCGAGATGGTGGGATGCGCGTCGCGCGCAGAACCTCAAGCCGTCCACCTACCGCTGTCCGTTGTGCGGTGAGTTGCTGCCGGCCATGAGCGACCACATGCTGCTTTTCCCGGAGGGTGATCACCGTCGTCGTCGGCATGCGCACACCGCCTGTGTTCTGCGGGCGCGTGCAGCCGGGACCCTGCCGACCCGGGACGAGTGGCGTCGATCAAGCCGCCAGGCCGGGCGCGCGCGGGCGTCGGAGCGGGAGCTGGAGGCGTCTGAGGGACCCTCAAGTCACGCGACGCTCGGTGGCCGCTCAGGCTACATGGAGTCCGGAGGATCCTCCGATCAGCTGACGGCCGGAGGGTCCGTCGAACAGCCTACGCCCGACGCACGCTCGGGCCAGGTGACGCCCGCGCAGGACGGCGCGGATACCACGGTGAGGCCATGGTGGCCATGGCGCAAGCGGCGCCATGGCTAACCTGGACCTGTCATGACTATCACCGTGGTTGGATCCATCGCCTATGACACCGTGAAGACCCCACTGGGCAGGCGGGAGCGCATGCTCGGCGGCGCGGCCACCCACTTTGCGCTCGCGGCCTCCTTCTTCGGGACGGTGCGTGTGGTGGGGCCGGTCGGCGGTGACTTTCGCCAGACGGACATGGATCGGCTCAGTACCCGCGGGACGGTCACCGATGACATCACGCGCGTCTCGAACGGAACGACCTTCTTCTGGGCCGGTGAGTACGGCCTTGACATGAACTCCCGGCAGACGCTTGACACGCAGCTGGGCGTGTTTGGAGACTTCGCACCGGACTTGAGCGTCTCCGCGAGAGCTTGTGATGTCCTGTTTCTGGCAAACATCCAGCCGACGCTACAGGCCTCGGTGCTCGATCAATGCGACAGACCCCACTGGACCGCCCTGGACTCCATGGACATGTGGATCGAGACAGCGCGTGATGATCTGGTCCGTGTGATCCAGCGGGTTGACTGCGTGAGCTTTAACGATGCAGAGATCCGTCAACTGACCGGGAAACGCTCACTGCTCGCCGGGGCCAGAGAGCTGCTGGCGATGGGCCCCGGCGCGGTGATTGCCAAACAGGGCGAGTACGGCTCGGTGCTCATAACGGCCGAGGGGTTCTTCTCGCTGCCCGCGTTCCCGGTTGAGGGCGTTGTTGATCCCACTGGCGCTGGCGACACCTTTGCGGGCGGTGTGGCTGGCTACGTCGCGTCTCGGGCCCCCCGGCCCGTCACCCATGACACGTTGCGCACCGCGGTGGCGTACGGGACCGCTCTTGCCTCCTTCAACGTCGAGGAGTTCGGTACCGACCGGCTTGCCCGGCTGCGCATTGACGAGGTGCAGGAGCGCGTTGCTCAACTGCACAAGATGACTCAATTCACCAATCCGCTCGCATGAGAAGCGGGTGAGCCGACCGTGGAGGGACCTCTCACATGACCACAACCGTTGCTGCCAACTTCGACTTCAAGGTCGCTGACCTGTCTCTGGCGGAGTTCGGCCGCAAGGAGGTCCGGATCGCTGAGCATGAGATGCCCGGCCTGATCGCTACGCGCCGTCAGTACGGTGATTCCAAGCCGCTGGCGGGGGCGCGGATCGTTGGCTCACTGCATATGACCATTCAGACGGCCGTGCTGATCGAGACGCTGGTCGCGCTAGGGGCCGACGTACGCTGGGCGTCCTGCAACATCTTCTCCACGCAGGACCACGCTGCTGCTGCGGTTGTCGTAGGCCCCGACGGAACCCCAGAGGCGCCACGAGGCGTGCCCGTCTTTGCCTGGAAGGGGGAGACGCTGCAAGAGTATTGGTGGTGCACCGAGCAGGCGCTGAACGGGTTTGATGACGGACCGACCATGATTCTGGATGACGGTGGTGACGCAACACTGCTTGTACACAAAGCCTGTGAGTATGAGCTGGCTGGTGCCGTACCGGCACCGGAGTCGGCTGGGTCTGAGGAGGAGCGGGAGCTACTGGAGTTGTTGGCCAGATCCATGCAGGAGGATGCCGCCCGCTATACGCGGCTTGTGAAGGGGATCCGGGGCGTGACGGAAGAGACAACCACCGGCGTGCACCGTCTCTACCGGTACGCGCAGGAAGGGCGTCTGCTGTTTGCCGCCATCAACGTCAACGATGCAGTGACCAAGAGCAAGTTTGACAACAAGTACGGATGCCGCCACTCACTGATAGATGGCATCAACCGGGCCACGGACGTGCTGATTGGCGGGAAGGTCGCGGTTGTCTGCGGGTACGGGGACGTCGGTAAAGGCAGCGCGCAGTCACTTGTGGGGCAGGGTGCCCGGGTGATTGTCACTGAGATCGATCCGATCTGCGCACTGCAGGCTGCGATGGACGGCTTTCAGGTAGCCAGGCTGGAAGACGTGGTCGGTACGGCGGACCTTTTTGTGACGGCGACCGGTAACCGTGACGTGATCACTGCCCAGCATATGGCGGCCATGAAGCATCTGGCGATTGTCGGCAATATTGGCCACTTTGACAATGAGATCGACATGGCCGGACTGGCCGCCTATCCAGGGGTCGAACGCATCAACATCAAACCTCAGGTGGACCAGTGGGTGTTTGCGGACGGCCACGCGATCATCGTGCTTTCCGAGGGTCGTCTCCTGAACCTGGGCAACGCCACCGGTCACCCGTCCTTTGTGATGTCGAACTCCTTCACCAACCAGGTCTTTGCCCAAATTGAGCTCTACACCCATCCCGACGCGTACGAGCGGCGCGTGTACACGCTACCCAAGCACCTGGACGAGCGTGTCGCGCGCCTGCACCTTGATGCGCTGGGTGTCAAGCTCACCACTCTCACCGAGCAACAGTCGGCTTACCTGGGCGTGCCGGTGGACGGTCCATATAAGGCTGATCACTACCGTTATTAGGGTCTCCTGCTGTTTCCGTGGGTTTGTCACCGGCCTGGTAGGGGTGGGCACAGGTCGTCGTGTTTGAGCATCGCGAGTGCGATCAGCGCCTCGGCTGAGTGGAATCCGAACGCGCGTCTTGTGATCAGCCGCAGCTGTCCGTTGAGCTGTTCGACCCGGGCGTTTGACAGTCCGTGTTTGATCGGGGCGATGATCCCGGAACGCTGCGCGGTGATCGTTTTGGCGAGCTTCACGAACGCTGGCAGTCTTGAGCGCCGTGCCCAGTCAAGCCAGCTGTCCAACAGTTTCTCGGCTTTGCGGGCAGACAGCTGGTAGATCTGGCGCAGCTGCTCTTTGAGCAGGTAGGCGCGGTACAGCGGCCCGTTGGTTTTCTGGATCTCTGAGAGCTTGGCGCGCTGGTTGTCGGTGAGGTGCTCCGGGTTTTTCCAGACGCAGAACCTCGCGCCTTTGAGGTCCTTGGCAAGCTGTGTGTTGCCTTCCTTGCGGGCCTCGCGCCACACCTCCCGGCGAACCTCGTCAAGCGCGTCGGTCGCTAACTGGATCACGTGGAACGGGTCCACACACCGCTCCGCGTCAGGGACCGCTTCAGCGACCGCGGAGCTGATCCATGAGGCCATGTCGCAGGACACAAGTTCGATCTGTTTGCAGCGCTCTTGGCCGAGCGCATCAAAGAACGCGAGCACCGTCTGGCGGTCACGGCCCGGGGCGGCCCACACCAGCCGGCCGCTGTGATGATCAACCACGACCGTGAGGTACTTCTGGCCTTTGCGGTAGCTGATCTCATCAATCCCGATCCTGCGCAAACCGTCCAGCAGATCAACCCGTCGGCGTGCCTCAGAAGCGACCCGCTCAAGGATCTGCCCGACCGAGCGCCACGCGACGCGCTGAAGCTCAGCCACCGCGGTCTTTGATGTGTTGCACGCAAGCCACGCGACCTGATCCTCAAACGAGCGCGTAAACCGGCTGTCATGCCGCGCCCACGGGACCGCCGCGACCACCACCCCATGCCGCGGGCAGCTCACCCTGGGGGCGTCAGCCTCCAGGAAACAAAACGTCGCGCCCAAATCCAGTGCGCGCCAGCGACGGCGACCCTCGCCACCGTCATAGCGCCCACATCGCCGACGGCACCTCCCGCAACGATCCCGCTCCCGCCAGGACGGCCTGACAGCGACGATCACCTCTCCCTCGACCCCCACAGTCACGTCCTCGACCACCGTGTGTTGCAAACCAAGCAGCCTGGCCCATACCCTGATACCGCGCACGTCTCAGATCGCCTCCTAGAAACTCCAGCTGTCTGGAAGCCGGAAACCTTAGAAGCGACGGGGCGTGCGCGCCCCTCTCGGCCGCTCACCCCACCCACGGAAACGTCAGTAGCGCCCGTTATTAGCCGCCGGGCGAGCTTCGGGGCGATAGCCGCCCCGAAGCTCGCCACCGTCACTGTCACCGGAAACGGCGAAAAGGGATATCCATCTGAGCGGACCGTTCCTGATCAGGAGGCCGATCTCCAGGGG